>JAJYJX010000097.1 GCA_021789095.1 bacterium | reverse complement strand
TATTGAAATGTATGAATTTACGACAATTTTGGATATATAGGTATACGCGATAATGTTAACAAGAAGAGCAAATATGAATGACAACAGGATACCTGCGGGCATATAGTGCAGGGTGATTGTATTCGTAAATCCTCCGACGATTAGATAGAGGATCGTGGACAATAGCCCCGTAAGAAGAACCAGGGGCATTACACTATAGGGATATGCAACCAGGACAGGTATTTTTTGGGCGGAAGAATCATTGTAATTACCATCAAGGATGTCTTTTACCTTTGCAAGCCTTGAAGAATTTGCAGTGCGGAACATCAAAGAAGATAAAAGTGTCAGGCCTGTAAAAAGTACTGCATTGAATATGTGATTGTTGATGTCTATCGTGTAGGTAGTTGCAAGTACGATTGTGAACACTATCATTGTTACAAATAGGATGATAGCATAGAAAACTGTAAGTACCCGGTTAGCCTGACTCATATTATCCTGTACCTTTCAGGCTCTTCGTTTATATTGGCAGAGATCCGTCCAATTTCTGCACGTATATTCAAACTGTCCAGCTGTTTATTGAGCTCTTTTGATATGTCAGAAACCCTTTCCAGTATGCCGTGTATTTCCAGAGTTTTGTTTTTAATAATCTTCATGTAACCGCTTATGGTGTTTGTGGGCTCGCTTATTGTGGAAAGTTCTGACATAACCGGCACAAGATTCTCTGTATAGGTTGACCATAGAACGGCAATATTTTCTACCATACTCTTGAAATCTCCGGAGTGCCTGTTTATATCCTTTATGCCTTTATCTATGTGAACGAGTTTTGTCCTGATAAGATGCTGCCTGTCCTTCCCTGATACGGTATCGCTCAATAACCTGCGGCTTCCGGATGAAATGCTGTTAAAGGCCTTAAATATATTGTCATACAATTGTTGAAAGTTGGAAATATGGTTTGTTTCATTTCTTACTTCTTCTTTGAATGCACCCAGCCTGCCGTCCACCGTATTCAGGAATTTCTTTTTCTCATTTATGTTGCTTATGATCGTATCTTTTTCCTTTATCAGCAGTTCGGTCAAACTGCGCACCTCTAAAATCTTGGTCTGTGTTACGTTGGCAAGTTTTGTTATCTCTTCGGAGACAACGTCGAACCCCCTGCCGGATGTCCCTGCCTGTGCGGATATAACGGATGAATTCATTGCAAGCAGGTTTGTATCGTCAATGACCATGTCGATCTTGTTCAGATCAGCGACTATCCTGCTGACGTTGTCATTAAGGGACGAAACCGTGTTTATTGATTTATTCAGGGCGTCTTCAGTCTTATGTTTATAATGATCCGCAAGTTTGATCTCGGAATTAAGCCTGTCCATATTATCAGCCATGGACTCGATTATACGTTTGAATTCATTTGTTGTTTCCTCGTTTCTTACATCCATTGTCCTTAACCTGGAGTAACTGTCGAAGTGAGAATCATCAATGTTGGACGTTATGCGGTTCTGTAATTTGCCGATCATGGATGACAGGCTATTGTTTGACTGCATAACTGCATCGATGGATTCTTTTATCTTTACAAACGTGTTCCTGTTATTATCGATGGATTCCCTGAGGTTATCGCAGTTGATGATTGTATCATTGATTGAATTGATCAGCCCGTCTATGTATTCTGTTAGTTGATTCAGTGTGCCCTGTACGGACGAGATGATCCCGAAGGTGGTCTTTATTTCACTTTCAAGAACCAGTATATTTTCTTTTGCATGGTCAAAGGAACCCATCATCCTGTCGGATATCTCTGCGATATTCGAACTCGCTGATTTTATCGTTTTAATAACAGCCCTGATGTCTGCGATCATCTTCCTTACACTATTTGCTGCAATACCGGCTTCATCTTCGACAAACAGGCCTGTAGAAGCCGAGAAGTTGCCGTGCGTAAGTTTTTCTATCGTTGAACCGATTGCTTTAACCGGTAGGTATATGTCTATTACGGCGTCTAATGAGACCATGATAAGCATTAATGCAATTGTAAGAAGCAGCCAGTTTTGCGATTTGGAGAAATCAGACAGTGCGGCGCTGTAGTCTGCCCATTGATAGACCCCTACCAGGTACAGGTTTTTATTAACGGGTATTTTTACCAGCGTACTGTTATTCATTGGGTCGTTGTAGGCATCTTTCTTAACAAGCATTGTCAGCGGCAAGGTGCCGGTGTAATTATTCGAGATTTTAAAGATATCGTTGTACGAGTTGTCCATCAAAAGTGTAAAGCCGGACTTGCCTAATTTAAGTTTCGTAAGTTCTATCGATGTCTGTTCCGGCGTCAGCCTTTCGGACAAAATGGATCTTATCCTTGGCACGTATGCCGCAAGATCTATCCTTGCAGAGGTTATACTATTTGCTCTCAGTATATTTCCTACAAATTTATTGCTGAGGGTCTTTATAAGTATAAGGAAAAGCAATATAAGCACCAAAGAACTGACGAATGTTTTAAAAAAAATACCCAGCCTTTTTCTTACATTGACCTCCATGTCTTTCAGATGCTTTTGAATGCGCAGTATTACGGGTTCTGTCAGCTTTTGATATATGAAGTACTGCAATATGTTTGCAATTGTTGCACCGCTTACGATCGCAAATGTTGCACCGATGGAGGCGGCCAGTCCTGCATGTGCAAACGTATAGATCAGAATGAAAAAGATTACAGAAGCTAAATACCACTGCACTGCCGATATAGTCATAAAATAAAAAGGGAAATAAAGTGCTGTGTAAAAAGCCGTCCTTGTAAACTTATCATCCAATTCGTGCCTGCTCAATCTTTCATCAAATTCATTTATAATTGCAAACGGTTTTAAAGTGAGCAGGTACTGGATCATCATTGCGATAATTGCTGCAATAGCAGCAGCGATTGTGATAAAGCCTATAGCCTCGGATGTAAAATTAATCGTATTGATGGCGATATAGTAGATAGTGGCTGCAGCTATAACTGTTATGGTGACATTTGCAGTTATTATCTTTGTTTTAAATTTCATAGTACATACATATCGTAAACTTATTTTTTGTCAATAAAGTAGGGTTTAATGAGGATGCCAGGAAGCGAGTAAGGGCACGTTGCAACGTGCCCTTACGGAAAAATCAGGTTTATTCCTGCACTTTTTTCTTGCCAAAGAATGTCAACAGGTTTACTCATAATAAATATGGCAAGCAAGCTTTTGAGTGAATACGAGCTTCCAACAAAAAAGCATTACTATATACTGCTGATGAGCTGGGCTGGCTGGGTGTTTGATTTTTATGACCTCACCCTTTATACATTCCTCCTGATACCGATCGGTAGGGAACTTCATATGTCCAACCTGCATTTATCATACATACTCGGCACCTCTCTTGCTGCAACTGCTGTCGGAGGCATACTATTCGGCATACTTGCGGATCATTACGGCAGGCGCAGCGTATTGCAATGGACCATTTTGACCTACAGTATAGGAACATTCCTGAGCGGTCTTGCACCCGATTTCTATTTCCTGCTGTTATTCAGGATCATTACCGGCATAGGTGTTGGAGGGGAATGGGCAACAGGCCAGACCTATGTAGGCGAGACGTTCCCTCCAAAGGTAAGGGGCAGGTTCGGCGCATTTATGCAGACCGGTGCCCCGGTTGGTGTGGCACTTGCAGCACTGGTAGGAGGTTTTATTGCTCCACAGATCGGCTGGAGGGCATCATTCATGGTTTCGGTCCTTCCTGCCCTCCTCGTCGTTCTCATAAGAAAAAAGCTGCCCGAATCGGATCTATGGGAGGAGCGCAACCGTATCATCAAAAGCGGCGGGCTTTCAGAGGACATTGTTAAAGATGAAACCGGCAGCTGGTTTATGTCATTATTTTCCCCCGAGTATCTTGCAACATTCATGAAGTCACTGCTCCTGGCAATACTGATAATGTCAGCATACTGGTTCACCTATTCATGGCTGCCCGGTTATTTATATGAAGAGAGGCATTTTTCTATGACCCGATCAGGGCTGTGGATGATTATAACACAGACAGGCGGTTTTATCGGATATGGAACATTTGGTTTTATTGCCGACAGGTTCGGCAGAAGGCCTGCGTTTACTGTTTATTCGTTCATCATGGCAGCAGGGCTTGTCATGATAACAATTATGTGGAACTACATTGCGAGCTATCCCTACGTAATACTTCTGTTCATGTTCCTTGTGGGATTTGGAACAGGGATTTTTGGAGGGTACGGACCTCTCATGTCTGAACTGTTCCCGACAAAGATCCGCAACACAGCCATGGGCACGGCTTTTAACCTTGCGAGGGGTGTACAGTTTTTTACGCCCGTCATTATAGTTATTGTGGCCAGATACTACGGGCTTGGAGGAGGTATTTCACTTGCGTCATTGTTTGCTTTGCTGGCAGGTCTATGGATATGGACGTTCCCCGAAACAAAGGGCAAAAGGTTAACGGCATTGAGAAAAGAAGGGAGCAGTCAGTAGTGAGGATATGGGACGGGCTATAACAGGAAAATTCATAACAGTAGTTGACGTTAATGAGTCTTACAGGCTTCCGTCATGGCTTGCTTTCCTGCTTTACTGCCTGTTGACCATAGTTTTCACATACCCGGTCATCTTACACCTTGACAGCAGGGTCATAGGAGGCGGTGATGCTTACATGTTTTTATGGGACATCTGGTGGTTTAAGCATGCGCTCTTTACGCTACACACCAACCCTCTGGTAAACAATACCATCTATTATCCTATGCATAACATACCTATGGTCTGGTCAACGCCTGTAAACGAGCTTGGTTCAATACCGTTTCAGTATATATTCAGCAACCTCATTACCTATAACCTTCTGGTACTTACGCATTTTGTACTATCAGGATTCTTTGCCTTTATCTTTTTAAGGAAGCTTATAAAGAATGACCTGCCTGCATTTGTCGGAGGTGTTGTCTATACATTTTCCACGTATCATTTTGTTGTCAGCCTCGGCATGCTCGGACTCACAACAATTGAATTCATACCTCTGTTCCTTCTGTTCTTTGTAAATTTCATTGAAAAACAAAGCATGAAAAACTTTGTTCTTATAACATGCTTTGCAATCCTCGTTGCACTGTCGGATCCGTATATAGCCGTATACTTTCTTTTTACTTTTGCAGTCGTATTTGTGATCTATGCCCTTATATCCGACAGGCAGTTGATATTCACGGAAAAGCGGTTCTGGGGGCTTTTTTTGTCAGGACTTATCACAGTTATTGCAGTATTACCTTTTTACCTGCCCATGGTCAAGACCATAGAATCCCTTCATTCCGCTCATGACATGGCGAGGGATGCAGTGATTTATTCAGAGGACCTTCTCGGTTATTTTCTGCCTGCGCACATCAAAAACTTCTTGTGGAGCAGATTTTATGCAGATAATAAGTTAAACCCGACCATTGCGCATTACTTTATAGGATATGTCGTACTTGTATTCAGTATGTTAGGCATATTTAGATCCAGATTACAGTTTAAGGTATTATGGCTTTCTTTTCTTATAACTGTTTTTGTTCTTTCACTGGGTCCCTATCTTCAGGTGAATGGACTGATGATGTTCAGTTACGATAATGCCTACCATATGATACCTATGCCTTATTACCTTCTATGGAAGGCCCCGGTCCTGAACTTTCTCAGGTTCCCTAACAGATACTCGCTTGATGTGGAATTAATGCTGTCTGTGTTTACTGCAGCAGGCCTGTCCGTTGTCATGCGCAGAAATGTTTCAACTGTAATTGCAGCGGCGTTGCTTGCCGTTATTATACCCTTTGAAACGACTGCAGATATACCTTTTGTTACATCTGATGCAACAATACCTGCCATATACAAATCTATAAAATCCAACCCTGATATAAATGTTATCTATGAACTGCCGTCAGGCAATGAATTCAGTCTGCCTTATATAGGTTATTCATACATCTATATGTATTACCAGACATATGACCGCAAACCCATTGTTTACGGTCATATCCCGAGATCACCAAACCATGCTGACGATTTTACGCTGCTCAATCCCTTGCTGCAGGTGTTCAGCGAGCCCGAGACACTGAGCTACGGGGACATCATAGAAAGGGACGTTACAGATTATGTACCTTACGGAATGAAGGCTCTCAACGATAATGATGTTCCTGTTATCTTGCTGCACAAAAATTTTGTAGAGTTTGATAAGAACACACAGAAGGCACTATACAAATTGCTTATTAAGATATCCGGTAATCCGTCTGTGCAGGACGATACTGTTGCAATGTTCTCGGTACCGCATGTAAAGAATCCTGTTTTCAAACCTATTGTATATCTCGGGAACGGATGGTATCCGCCCAAGTATTATGCAAACGGTATTGCTTACCGGTGGATGTCAAATGATGCTGAGATAAAGCTGTCTCACTGGAATGGCGGACCAGCAAAAATAGAGTTCTCGGTTTTCAGGCCGTTTATGAAGATTAAAACGCTTGATGTGTTTGTGGACGCGACGCTTGCAGCGCATCTTGATATATCGTCTATCGTGCCTCCGAATGTAGGCAAGATCACCCTGCCATCTGTTTACCTGCCCGATGGTAACAGTACAATTGTGCTGCATGTGGAGCAGGGGCCATTCGAGCCATTCTTTATGCAGCAAGGATTCCCTGATGTGAACCCATACAGCCTGGCAATAAGCAAGGTGGAGATAAGATCGGGTAGATAGTGGCGAGGGCTGTCTTACATATCCATCGGCAGGTCGAGCTGGCCGCTGAACAATTTTTTCAGGAATGATCTCCTGTGGATAGGGGAGGGACCGTACTTTTTAAGTGCGTCAAGATGCTGTTTGGTGCCGTAGCCCTTGTTCTTGTCGAATCCATACCATGGATATATTTTTGCATACCTTTCCATAATGCTGTCCCTGTAAACCTTTGCTACGATGGATGCGGAAGCAATGCTCAGATGGATTTTATCGCCGTCAACGATGGTTTCCTGCGGCAGGTCTGTGTTGATCTTCATGTTGCCGTCAATCAATACAATCTCGACCATGTGGTTTAACATTGATAATGCCTGTTCCATTGCACGCATTGTCGCATTCCTTATGTTGATCCTGTCAATGGTCTGCTCATCTACAATGCCTATGCCGAAGGATAGTGCGTATTTTTTAAGGTATTCATAAGCCTTGATTCTTGCCACCGGCGTCAGTAGTTTGGAGTCCTTTATCAACCTGCATTTGATGCCGTCAGGTATGACGATTGCGCACGCTACAACAGGGCCTGCAAGAGGGCCGCGTCCGACCTCGTCTATGCCCGCTATGCGGGAGTAGAGTTTATTTTTTATAAAGTCTTTAATTTGTAATCCTTATACCCGTGAGAACATCGGTTGCTTTATTGTCATTCCCGTGTAAACGGGAATCCAGAAAAAAACTGGATTCCTGCTTTCGCAGGAATGACGGGGGGGGGGAAAAAAATGCTCTACTCTTCATCCGTTGGTTCAGTTGCTGGAAGGGGGAGCTCCGTCTGGTTGCGCTCAAGCTCTGTTTCCGATGAACTCATCTGCTTTATGTCATCAAGATTGGGAAGGGCTGAAATGTCTTTCAGGCTGAACACCTCAAGGAACTCCTGTGTTGTTCCGTATACAAGCGGCCTGCCGGGCAGTTCCTTTTTTCCGATGATCTTTATAAGCCTTCTGTCTATCAGTGTTTTTAACACAGCGCCGCTGTCAACCCCTCTCACATATTCAATCTCAGCCCTTGTTATGGGCTGGCGGTACGCAATGATGGCAAGTGTTTCGAGTGCAGGCATGGACAATTTTGAAGGTTTTACCGTGTTCAGTCTTTTTATCCATTCTGCAAGACCCGGCTTTGTCCTGAACTGCCAGCCCTCTGCAACCTCAACAAGTTCGATTCCCCTGTTTCCCATAGTGTAGATTCCTTTGAGCTCTTCGATAAGCGTGCCGACCGTCAGGTTCCCGAGATCAACGATTGACATGACCTGTTCGATATACCTTGTCTTGAGCGGTTTGTCCGATGCAAAGATCAGAGCTTCAATTATTGCTATCAATTTATCTTTTTCCATAAAAGTTCTCCATTTTTCCCCTCACTCTGCCTCTCCCCTATGGGGAGAGGAGAAAGGTGAGGGGGCTCACTCATGAACATATAACCATATTGTCCCGAACGGTTCTTTCTGTTCGCATCTTAACATCCTGAGCCTTAACAATTCAAGGACTGCAAGTATGGTAACCACAACATCCATTTTCGTATAGTCTTCCGGCAGCAGTGAATCGAACGATATGCTTTTTACAAGGCTTATGCGCTCCATTATGTCGTTTATCCTCTGTGCAACACTGATCCTTTCAACCGTCATGTAAGCTATTTGCTCGTCTTTTGCCCTGTCAAGTATGGATTTGAACGCAACGAGCAGATCGTACACGTCTGCCTCTATATTGGGCGACGTACTTTCGGATTTAAGATCTTCCTGTATGCCTTTTATGAACGTATCCCTGTAAAGCATGTTAAGGTTGTTCATCTGCATGCCTGCGTTCTTAAAGAGCTGGTATTCCAGAAGCCTGTTCGTAAGCTCCTGCATCGGATCCTCTATATCCTCCTCCTGCTCTACCGGCGTTGGTATCAGCATCCTTGCCTTAATTTCCAGCAGCGTTGCGGCTATTACCAGAAATTCCGATGCAAGCTCCACGTTGAGCTCACGCATCATTGCAAGATAGGAGATGTACTGCTCTGTTATGAACGATATGGGTATATCGTAGATGTCGAGTTCATTCTTCCTTATCAGGAAAAGCAGCAGATCAAGGGGCCCTTCGAATATTTCAAGCCTTACCCTGTAGTCCTGTTGAACCGGAACCGTGTCCATAGTTATCCTTACACGCTTAATAGCATATTGAGGACACCCAATAAATAAGAAAGTGATCTGCCGGAGAAAAGATAGGAAAGCAGGTCTGCAGGCATCCATATTATAAGTGACAGGATCTTGAACGGGGTAAAACTGTCAACGAGGAACAATACAAGCAGTATGACCATGCCGTATCTTTCAAGCCATGCATATCTGGCCTCCATGTGATACGGCAGCAGTCCAAACAGCACCTTTGCGCCGTCAAGAGGCGGAATAGGTATAAGGTTGAATATCCCGAGTGCAAGGTTGATCTGCAGTGAAAGTATCAGCATGGCAAAAAGGGATGATGATATTAAACCTGAGACATCTATATTGCCCATTGCCATCACCACCCTTAGAATTATTCCCGATAATAGGGCCAGCAGGAAGTTGGAACCAGGACCCGCAAGCCATATCCATATCATGGCCCTTCTGGCGTAGTTCAAATTGTATGGGCTTATCATTACCGGCTTGGCCCAGCCGAAATGTGCTATAAAAAGCATGAGCGTTCCTATAGGATCAAGGTGGGCAATGGGGTTGAGCGTAAGCCTGCCTGTTGCCCTTGCTGTGGGGTCGCCGAACCTGTCCGCCGCCCATCCGTGCGATACTTCATGGATGGTCAGTGAAAGCAGAATAACGGGTACCAGTAAAATCAATTCTTTTAAGCTTGATGCGTCCATACGAAGTTTAAATATAATGACACGTACCCCATGCTGTCAATGGTTT
>JAJYJX010000096.1 GCA_021789095.1 bacterium | reverse complement strand
GATCTATGCGCAAACCGACAATGATAATGATGGTTATTATGACGTTTGTTTTTGCGGTAAAGTCATATGCGTTTACGCTCAAGGAAGCGGAAGACGTGTTTTATGATTATGACAAGGGGCTTTCATATCTTCAGAAATCAATAGACATGTTTGATCAGATTGTCAAGGAGAGCAAGGATACCAATGTCTTGTACGAGGCTTACTGGATGCAATCAAGGGTTTATCTTACACTTGGTGATCAGGCTGAACCGACCCATACGGACGCACTGAAGGATTATGAGGCAGGAAAGGCGGCCGGTGAACAGGCCATAAAAATTAATCCCAAGGGTGCAATGGGTTATTTCTGGTATGCAGCAAATCTCGGCAGGATGGGCCAGGTAAAGGGCATATTAAATTCGCTGTTCATGCTGCCTACCTTCAGAAAGAACCTCGATGAAGCCTACAGGCTTGCCCCGAATGAACCTGAGGTACTGGAGGCATACGGCGAGATGTATAATCAATTGCCGTGGATAGCAGGGGGCAGTGCCTCAAAGGCAATTGATTATTTTAAAAGGTCTTTGAAAAGCGACCCGAACTTTACACTTTCAATGGCTGAAATGGGTTCGGCTTACATTAATGATGGCAAGTACGAGCAAGCAAGAGAGATCCTGGAAAAGGTGATGAACTTCGAGACACCGACCTATAGGGGAGACTGGGTGTGGTATGATAAACCCCTTGCAAAAAGGCTGCTGGATTCCATAAAAGACAAGAAATAAGAAATAGGATTAGTACAGGCAGGGGAGAACGGATGTTTACCACTACCATCGCTGACAACGGCATTAAATGTATAACCGTAGGGGCGTATTGCAATACGCCCCTACAATAAATTTAAACAAAGAGCAGCATATGGATAAGAATGAAGTGACAGTATTTATTGACGGTGCATCAAGGGGCAACCCCGGGAAGGCTGGGTGCGGAGCTGTTATCTACGGCATAAAGGATGGGCCCGTTTACCTGACAAAGTACCTTGGCCATGCAACGAACAATGTCGCCGAGTACAGTGCGCTCATCCTTGCCCTTGAAACACTCAGGAGTCTCGGAATTAAAAGTTTGAAGATCAACTCCGATTCGCAACTCCTTGTAAATCAGCTCAATGGTAGATACGCTGTAAAAAACCCGAATATAAGGAAATTGTTCAGGATCTATATGAGCCTTGCAGTAAACTTCGACAAGATAACCGTGAATCACATACCAAGGGAGTTGAACAAAGAGGCGGACAGACTCGCTAACCTGGCCATTGATGAAAAATCCTGAGGAAAATATTGGCATACAGTATATTTGACTTATACATTTTCTTGACGGGGATTGTACATGGTTATACCGTAAGCTAGTATGATTAGACTCTTTCCAAGGGATGAAAAGTTTTTTGACCTCTTTGAAGATGCGGCCCAGAAGATAGAAGAAGGTATCGCTGCCCTGCTCAATCTTCTTGACGACTATACGAATGTAGCTGAGAAGGTTAAGAAAATCAAGGATCTGGAACACGAAGCCGACCAGATTACCCACCAGACCATAGACAAGCTCAACAGGACCTTTATAACACCCATTGACCGTGAAGACATACACGAACTAATTACCAAGATGGACGATATCATGGATTTTGTGGAAGCCGTATCACAGAGGATGTGGCTTTACAGGGTGCAAAAGCCCAACCCGGAGATCAAAGAGCTTGCGCTGACTCTACAGAAAGCGATGAAAGTGGTGAAGCAGGCTGTAAAAGATTTGAGGAACCTGAAAAACCCGCAGTTAATACTCAAGAGCTGCATCGAGGTCAATACCGTGGAAAACGAAGGCGATCAGTTGTTACGGAAGGCCATGACGTCTTTGTTCGACAATGTGCCCGATCCGGTCAACATCATCAAGCTCAAGGAAATCTATGAAATCGTAGAGATGGCTATCGACAGGTGTGAAGATGTAGCCAATATCATTGAAGGTGTAGTTCTTAAAAATGCATAATCCGCAATTCCTTCTCGTCGTTGTGATTATCATGGCCCTATTGTTTGATTTCTCCAATGGATGGCATGATTCCGCAAATGCCATAGCAACGGTCGTTTCGACCCGTGTTTTATCACCATTCTTTGCAGTGATCATGGCAGCGGTATTGAATTTCGTCGGTGCTTATTTGAGTACAAAGGTGGCAAAGACAATCGGCAGCGACATAGTATCTCCCCAGCATCTGAGTCAGATTGCGATCTTTTCGGCCATGCTTGCAGCTTTTATATGGTCTGTTATTACGGTCCTTATGGGGCTGCCGGTAAGCAGTTCCCACTCCTTGATCGGCGGCATTATCGGTGCAGTAATATTCTCACAAAATATTTCTTACCTGAAGCCGGAGGGTATTTTGAAAATCCTGATCTCACTTGCAGTCTCTCCATTCTTCGGTTTTATCTTCGGCTTTTTTTTAATGTGGCTGCTTATGTGGCTGCTGAAGAGCATACCGCCCTCAAAGATAAACAGGGTATTCGGCAAGCTCCAGATCTTGTCATCGGGGTATATGGCTTTGATGCATGGCACAAACGATGCGCAGAAAACAATGGGTATAATCACGATGGCGCTTATCAATGCAGGAATGATCAATACGTTTAAGGTACCGTTATGGGTCATCAGTATCTGTGCGTTTGCCATGGCACTCGGTACCAGCTTTGGAGGGTGGAAGGTTATAAAAACCCTTGGTGTCAATCTCCTGAAGCTGCACCCAGTCCATGGGTTTGCCGCCGAAACCTCGAGTGCAACGGTACTTCTTGTATCGGCCGCTTTTGGCCTGCCGGTGAGCACAACGCACGCCATAACAGGGAGTATACTCGGTGTGGGTTCTACGAGAAGGCTTTCCGCGGTAAAATGGGGGATAGGGAAAAAGATTGTATATGCATGGGTGTTTACATTCCCGTTTACCATGCTGGTGGCAGGCGGGATCCATTTTGTTCTGAAATTGTTTTTCTAGTAGGGGCGGGGTAATCCCGCTCTTTTATATAATTTTGTTTTTTCTCGGGGGGCGAGGAAACCTCGCCCCTACAAAACACAAACTTCCTTATTCTCAAATGCATTGTTGGGGAATTTAGCAAATTCCGTGAAAAAACTTGGTTTTCACCTTATTCAGTTCCCAAGCTCTTTAACTCTTGAACTCTGAGCCTACCTGATATATTAATAAAACATGGATCCCGAAAAAAGAAAAAGGCGCATAGAGTTCCTCATTATCATAATCGTCATTGCCTTTCTGATAGGCTTAACCTCTTTTGAAGCAAACATATACCATGTTGCTTTAAGGGTGCCAATCTCAAAGAATGCGCTTGTGTTCAGCTTCATAAACCTTAACATAGTTTTAATCACCCTGTTGATTTTCCTTGTACTGCGCAATACTGCAAAGGTCATATTCGGTGAAAAACAGGCATTCGGCAGACTCAAGGTAAGGACAAAACTTGCAATGGCGTTCGTGTTTTTCTCTATCATCCCGACTATAGTCATGTTCATAATATCGTCCGGTTTTATAACGCATACGATCAACAGCTGGTTCAGCAACCAGGTTGAGAGCTCGCTTACCCAGTCACTCGATATCGCAAAAACATACTATGAAAATGTTGCACAGAACACGATCTCGTCCTCTTCGGCAATAGCCAGAGGAATTGCTGAAAAAAATATCCTGTCCAAGGATGCAAGGAAAGAGCTCAACGAGTTTGTCAGAAGCAGGCTCAAGGAATACAACCTTACCTCCTTGGATATTTATGACGGCGATGGAAAACTCCTGACCTTTGTCAGGACACAGGATAACCCGACGTCCCAGACGGATAAAAAGATGATCATGGATGCACTCAGCGGGAATATAAAAACCTACATACAGAGCATAGGTAACAGCGACATTATCAAGGGCTTTGCACCTATTTATGCGGGCGGCATTACGCAGCCCTCCGGACTGGTTGTCGGGAGTTATTTCATCAAAAAAAGCCTGGTTGAAAAGATGGCCGAGATACAGCAGGGTTATACGGAGTACCGCCAGCAGCAGATACTCAAGCCCCACCTTAAAACGAGCTATATCCTGTTTCTTGTTCTCATATCCCTGCTCATGATCTTTTCTTCCATCTGGTTGAGTGTATACCTTGCAAAGGGGATATCAATACAGCTGGACGGTCTTGTTTCAGCCACAAAGAAGATCGTTGCAAACGACTATGACGTGCATATCGAGAGGAAGAGCAAGGACGAGGTCGGGGACCTTGTTGATGCATTTAATACGATGGCAAGGGAGCTGAAACAGAGCAGGGAGAATCTTGCACTGGCATACATTGAACAGACACAGAGGAAGGCGTACATAGAAGCAGTGCTGAACAACATTTCGTCGGGCGTGATGGCAATAGACGCGGACGGATACATAACGACGATCAATGCAACTGCTGCAAAGTTTCTCAATATCGAACCGGACCAGTCCGTCAACAAATACTATCAGTACGTAATGCCGAAGGACATCATAATACCTGCAGAAGAAATGCTCAGGGACATGAGAAAGAACAGCACGATCACAAGTACAAAGGAGATCAACATCAACATTCAGGGTCAGGTCAAGATCTTCATCCTGAGGCTGACGGCTCTCAAGAGCAATAATGACAGGATCACCGGATACATAGTTATATTCGAGGATGTAACCGATTTGATCAAGATGCAGAGGATCGCAACATGGCAGGAAGTTGCGAAAAGAATGGCGCATGAAATAAAAAACCCGCTTACACCCATACGGTTGTCGGCAGAAAGGCTCAGGAGAAAATACCTTGATATAATCCCGGCCGAAAAGGACGTTTTTGATGAATGCACGCGTACCATAATGACAGAGGTTGATGAACTGCGCAGGCTCGTTGACGAGTTTTACAGTTTTGCGCGCATGCCTGCAAGCCAGCTCAAATTAAACTCTGTAAATGAGCTGCTCTCCGAGGTCTATTCCCTGTACGCTTCTGCACACAGAGATATACAGTTTCTGCTTGACAAGGATGACAGCATACCGATGATAAAATTTGACAGGTCCCAGATCAGAAGGGTGCTTATAAATCTTATAGAGAATTCGGTATGGGCCGTTGACAGTTCAGGATCAATAACATTGAGATCAAGCTATGACCCTCAGCACGGTGTTGTAACGATAGAGGTCAGCGATACCGGGATAGGGATAGATGATTTGGACAAATCAAAAGTATTCGATCTATACTATTCTAGGAAGAAAGGCGGTTCCGGGCTTGGGCTGGCAATTGTCCACAGGATTATAACGGAGCACAACGGAAGAATAAAAGTCGAGGACAATAAGCCGAGGGGATCAAGGTTTATAATAGAACTGTCGGCTGTTGAGGAAGGGGATCTGTTCGTGGGTGACGGAGGTAAGACGGTTTAATGGATAACAAGACCATACTTGTTGTTGACGATGAAGATTATATCCGTTCAACAATAGCCGGTATATTGAGCGACGAACACTACAATGTAAAACTTGCAAAGGACGGGTTCGAGGCATTATCCGCAATGAAGAGCTTCGAGCCGCATGTTGTTCTGCTGGATATCTGGCTGCCGCAGATGGACGGCCTGGAGGTGCTGAAACGTATAAAGGAACAACATCCCGATACAATAGTAATCATGATATCAGGCCACGGTACCATAGATACGGCGGTCAAGACCATCAAGATGGGGGCTTATGACTTCATAGAAAAACCGTTGTCCGCAGACAAACTCCTTATAACAATAAATAACGGACTCAAGGTATTCAACCTGCAGCAGGAGAATAAACAATTAAAAGTCAAGATAGAGAAGAAGTATGAACTGATAAGCACATCAAAAGTAATGGAGGAGTTGAAGAAAAAGATAGCAATTGTGGCACCCTCTGACAGCTGGGTGCTGATAACAGGGGAGAACGGAACGGGCAAGGAGCTTGTTGCCAATGAAATCCACAGGATGAGCCCCAGGGCGAACAGGCCCTTTATCGACGTTAACTGTGCGGCAATCCCTGAGGAACTTCTGGAGAGCGAGTTGTTCGGCCATGAAAAGGGTGCATTTACAGGGGCCGACAGGAGGCGCATAGGCAAGCTTGAACTTGCAGACAAGGGCACTTTGTTCCTTGACGAGGTTGGTGACATGAGCATGAGGATGCAAGCAAAGGTGCTGCGCACACTTGAGGAGGGGCGTTTTACGCGCATAGGAGGCAACGACCCGATAGATGTCGATATACGTGTTATTGCAGCCACAAATAAGGTAATTAAGGACGAGATAAAAGGAGGCAGATTCAGGGAAGATCTCTATTACAGGTTGAATGTAATTCCTCTCCACATACTGCCGTTAAGAGAAAGAAAGGAAGATATACCGGTACTTGCGGAGTATTTCCTGAAAGAGAAAAACGACATCAGCAGGCAGAAAAAGAGAATAACACCTGAGGCAATGGGCGTTCTCAGCTCGTATTCATGGAGGGGCAATGTAAGGGAATTGAGGAACCTCATAGAAAGGCTGTTTGTGCTTGTTGAAGGTGATACCATAGATGTTGACAGTATCCCGATGGAGGTGCGTTCGCATAAAGAATATCTTTGTGAGGGAGCCGATAACGGGCTGCATTCAGCAAAAAGTACGTTCGAAAGGGATTTCATAGTACGTATGCTCAAGGAAAATAACTGGAATGTAACAAAAACAGCTGCCAAAATCGGCATTTCAAGGGAGAACCTGTCGAGAAAGATAAAGTCTCTCAGCATAGAAAGGGACAACTGATGTTCTGGTATGTAAGCGGGTATAACCTTTCAAAAGGTATGAAGAAGTATGAAGATACTATCAGGAAGGTCAAGAGACACACCTTCAAGACCGGTGATGGTATAAGTTTGAATATAGATAAAGACAGCGGATATATAATACTTTCAGGTGAGATAAGGTGCGATTTTAATACAAAAACGAACCAGTCCATAGGACTTATTTCATTGCTTGCAGGTGAATGTTTCGGCAGTCTGAACATCGCATCCGGTGCCGATGTTAAACTGACGGCTGTAAAAGATACCATTGTAATCGAGCTGTCTCTGGAGGAACTCATCACAATAGCAAAATCATCCGATGACATTCAACTTACCTTTTATAAGGGTATATTCCGCAAGAAAGTGCTCATAACCATGAGGCCGGAAACGCTTGTTCTCAAGCCGTCAAAACTCAGGCTTGAAGAAGCACTCAGGATACTGGCAGGCAGTATAGGTGAACGCCGCAAAGCGCATATTTCCATAAGGGTAAGACCGACATCGGAAAGGCTTGCAAGGATGGTCGGACTCGGCAGGTTTCATACAATCCTGACTATTGCCGAGCTTTACAACGAGCATAAGGTTATACCTGCAGCACGGGCGCTTTCAGTGCCGATATAATCCCCAAAAGTTGCATAGCAAGGTTTGCTTGTTCGCTCCTTTTCAAATGAACTTTTTGGAATCAAGACTGTTACAGGATTTCTAACGGCACTTGCAAAAAAGATAAGGGCGAATACATGGATTCGCCCTTAAAACAAACTATTTTATTTCTGTTTCAGTTATTGTAAACCGTGCTTGATCTTTGGCCACTCTGTTTTGAAATCGAAACCTTTAAAGTTCGGGCTGTTCTTGTTGTGACACTTCACGCATACATCAACCGGTTTTACAACCAGCCCTTTTGCCTCGGCCTCCTTTACGTTCTTCATTATGGCGAAAGTCTTGTATTCACTGCCGGGACCATGGCATGCTTCACACTGTACCCCTTTCAGCTCCTTATTGTCGCCTGTTACATGGCACTTTACGCATTCCGGTTTTGCCTGGTCTGCCGGTTTTAACACATCAAACGCCTTTGCATGTGCCGTGTCCTTCCATACATTGTACTGTTTCATATGGCACATCTTGCACTGGTTAATACCCACATAGGTAGGAGCAGCCATTGCTGTGTAAGCCATAGCTGATACAAAAAACACTGCTGCCAATACTGTAAATACCTTTGCAAATCTCATGCTATTCACCCCCTTTATTTGGATTTCAGATAAATATCTATTTCTTTTGCTGCCTGTTTGCCGTCCCCCATTGCAAGTATTACCGTTGCACCGCCCCTTACTATATCACCGCCTGCAAAAACACCGCTCTTTGTGGTGGCCGTGGTTTTTTCTCTTACTATAATGTTGCCCCACTTGTTTGTCTGTATGTCTGGTGTTGTAATGGGTATTAACGGGTTCGATCCATTTCCAACAGCAATGACAGCCAGCTGTGCGTCTATCATATACTCCGATCCCTTTATGGGTATGGGTCTCCTTCTGCCTGATGCATCAGGCTCTCCCAATTCCATTTTTATGCATTCAACCTCCTTGATCCAGCCGTTTTCATCACCTATGAACCTGGTGGGGGCTGTTAAAAATATAAACTCAATACCTTCTTCCTTTGCATGGTGTCTTTCTTCAAGCCTTGCAGGCATTTCGTCCCATGACCTCCTGTAAATCAGGTATGCATGTTCTGTGCCAAATCTCTTGGCTGTCCTTACCGCATCCATGGCCGTATTGCCGCCTCCGAATACAACCGCATTCCTGCCTTTTGAAATAGGGGTGTCATATTCCGGAAACAGGTATGACTTCATGAGGTTGGTCCTTGTAAGGTACTCATTGGCAGAATAAACCCCGTTCAGGTTCTCGCCCGGTATGCTCATAAATACAGGTAACCCGGCACCGCTGCCTACAAATGCTGCGTCATAGCCGCCGGAGTCAAGCAATTCATCCAGAGTGGAGGTTTTTCCTACAACGAAATCGGTAATGACCTCCACGCCCAGTCTCTTAAGATAATCCACCTCGCTTCCGAGGATGCTTTTCGGCAGCCTGAATTCCGGTATACCGTAAGCGAGCACACCACCTGGTACATGGAGTGCCTCAAAAACCGTAACTGCGTGTCCCATCTGGACAAGCTCTGACGCTACAGTCAAACCCGCGGGCCCTGAACCCACAACAGCAACCTTTTTCCCTGTAGGAGGTTTTTTATCAGGTGTTGTAATCTCGCCGTGGGTTCTTTCCCAGTCAGCGGCGAACCTCTCAAGGTGCCCTATTGCAACCGGCGTACCTTTCTTCCCTATAACGCATACACCTTCGCACTGTTCTTCCTGCGGGCATACCCTGCCGCATATGGCAGGCAGGCTGTTTGTTTCTTTTATCTTCTTTGCCGCTTCCGTGAATTTACCGTCTGCTATAAGATTTATAAAAGAAGGTATGTCTATGTTAACGGGACAGCCTGCTACGCAGGGCGGTTTCGGGCACAGGAGGCATCTCTGTGCTTCCTGTATTGCAATGTTCGGCGTAAACCCGAAATTGACCTCTTCAAAATTGGTTATCCTTGCAAGGGGGTCCTGTTCAGGCATTTTCTGTCTTGGTATTTTAAGTCTTTCTTTTTTATCTAAAGTAGTCATGTTAGCTTACCCTTTCCCATGATTTTAAAAGTTCCACCGATAGTTTCTCTTCTTTTTGGTAGGTCTTGAGCCTCTGCATGAGTCCGTCAAAATCAACCTTATGCGCATCGAATTCTGGGCCGTCAACACATGCAAACATTGTTTTACCGTCAATCGAGACCCTGCATACCCCGCACATACCTGT
>JAJYJX010000095.1 GCA_021789095.1 bacterium | reverse complement strand
CAAAATCCCTTGGAGATATACTTATTGTCGGCATGAACAGTGATGATTCTGTCAGAGAGATTAAGGGCGCAAAAAGGCCCATAAATGATCAACAGTCCAGGGCATTGGTACTTTTATCCCTCAGGCCTGTTGATTATGTATGCCTTTTTGAGGAACCAACGCCTATAGAGCTTATACAAATCGTGAAGCCGGATGTACTTGTTAAAGGCGGTGACTGGCATAAAAAAGATATAGTAGGAACGGATTTTGTGGAATCATATGATGGTAAAGTCGTTATTATTCCGGTAATTAACAATACATCAACATCGAAGATTATCGATAAAATACTGAAATTGTATGCCTGAAAAACAAAAAGTATTAACCCGAAAAGTTTATTTGAGATGCAGCGGGTCAGTCTCGTTATTGAACTTTTTGGGATTAAGATATTTGTCTAAAAGGGAGTTTTCTTATGTATAAAAAAATACTGGTTGCTTCAGACGGTTCCTCATATGCAAGAAAGGCAATAAATGTCGGAGCTGAAATCGCAAAACGGTTCAAATCAGAGCTTACACTTATAACCGTTATACAGCATCCTATGAATACATTCGGCTTGTTCGGCGTTGAAGAACTCGGTCCGGAAGCTTACTCTATACTTAAGAAAAAAGGCAATGACATCATTAAAGAGGGAAAAGAACAGCTTAAAGTCTATGACCTCAGCATCCACTACGTTCTTGAATATGGCAATCCCGGCGATACGATTGTGCAGTACGCAAAGAAAAATAATTTCGACCTTATTGTTGTGGGAAGCCATGGATACGGCGAGGTAACAGCACATATGCTGGGAAGCGTCAGTGACAGGGTAAATCACCATGCACACTGCAGCGTTCTCATTGTAAGGTAATGCCTCAACTTATAATATCGGCAGCTGATATCAGGGACAATTCCATACTCATACAGGACGCCAGATTCAGGCACATAAAAAGTCTCAGGATAAAACCAGGCGAACAGCTAAGATTCACAGACGGACGCGGGACCGGCTATACGGGAGTATTGAAACAGCTTTCAAGACACAAGGCAGTCTTTGAGATACTGAATACACTGGACAGGGACAATGAGAGGTCAGGCATCATACTTGCCCAATCAATAACCAAAAAAGACAGGATGTCATTTGCCGTACAGAAGGCTACAGAACTCGGTGTTGACGCTGTTATTCCTTTTACATCCAGATACACGGTCGTAAAGGTTAAAGAAAAGAACTTCAGCAACAGGTATGAGTCTGTGATAAACGATGCAGTTAGTCAGTGCATGCGATCTGTTATTCCGCAATTTCATGAAGCCGTCGACTATAAAAACCTCATAAAAGGTATGCCGGAGGTGTACAAGGTTCTGTTTCATTACGGTGAAGCTGCCGGAGCTATATCTGCACTCTTTGACACGATAAAAGAGTCCCGGCAGGTTATGCTGATCATAGGTCCTGAGGGCGGATTCTCGGGTGATGAAATAGAGTTTGCCCTTGCTAACAATGTGCCGGTTGCAAGGCTTGGAAGGAACATACTTCGTTCCGAAACAGCTGCAATCGCGGCAATAAGCATAGTGTCTTTTATCAGGGGACAATAAACCGAAAAAGTTCATTTGAAATGCAGCGAGGTTTGTGATGTGAGTAAAAAAAATAGTGGCGCCTTCGGCGCCACTAAAAAATGCTCTTTTCTTTGGGCTCTCTTAAAATTGGAATTTACTTTGCTGGAGCCGGAGCTGGAGCTGGTGCCGGGGCCGGAGCTGCTGCTGGAGCTGCTGCCTCTGCCTTTATACCGTGAACCCACATACCATGAAGTGTTAACTCTACTGTCTCGCCACCCTTAAGAGCCTCTGCTTCTTTGAGAGCAACTTTTGCTACGTGTAGTTTCTTCTCCTTGCCGTCAATCTTCACTACAAGTATCGTTGCCTTCTTCAGCTTCTCAACCTTGACAACCTCTGCTTTTACCGGTCCTGCCGCTTTCTTTACGGCTTTCTTAGGAGCTGCCATTGCTATTGTTGCAAGTGAAAGTGCAAATGCTACTGCTACTGCTACTGATATTAACTTTCTCATTCTTTTTCACCTCCTTTACATTATATTTAGACAATAAATAAAGCAGTTATCATACCAGATAAAGAAATCAAGTAATTTCATTACTTATATCTTCTTATGCTCTCTTAATATACTAAATGGTATTAGTAATATTCTATATGGTATAAACCCGGTTGGTAAGCCTTGGCCGGGGTGGAGGAAATGGCGGGGCATCCTGACGGGTAAACATACCTTATTTTTCTCTCATCTCTATAACAGGATCAAAATGAGAGGATGTTGATACGGCATGTGCAACCTTATCAAGCAATATCCTGCACGGTTTGTCTTTCGGCCTCTGATCAAGCAGTTTTACCAGTATGGCACGCGCACGTTCAAGGCTATTTTTATTGATATACTCCCATGCTTCATTGTACTTTTGTGTGAACCCATTATCAGAACCATCCGTAAGCTCATAAAGCATGATACCTTCCGATTTACCCTTTACCCTCACAATGCCAAGCTGCCTTGCGCGTACATCATTTTTCAACATTTGCATGGTTGACTCGCTTAGTATGCACGTTGAACCAAAAAACTTGTTAGCTCCTTCGAGCCTTGACGCTATATTCACTGTGTCGCCTATAGCTGTATAATCAAACCTTTTATCGGATCCCATATTACCCACAATCGCCTCGCCTGTATGTATGCCTATACCAATACCTATACCGGTACCGAGTATGCGTTCCGAATGCCTGCCAAGCTCGGTCAGTGCCTTCATCATGCCTATGCCCGATGACACTGCATTGCGCGCATGGTCATTGCTTGGCACCGGCGCTCCGAAAATTGCCATTATGGCGTCACCGATGAACTTATCCACTACCCCGTGGTGCGAATGTATTACAGAGGTCATTGCATTGAAGAATACATGGAGAAACTCGACAAGCTTCTCAGGGGAAACATGTTCCGCAATAGAAGTAAAATCCCTTATATCTGAAAACAGTACGGTTATATTCCTTCTTTCCCCGCCGAGCCTGAGACTCCCGGGATTGTGCATGATCTCGCTCAGGAGTTCTTTCGAAACATAGTGGGCAAAGGCTTCCGACACATGCCTGCGGATCCTGTATTCGCTCATATAATCATAACCAATGGAATAGAATGCAATTACGGGTACGGATACATACAATACAGAAGCAGGCACAAAAGCCCCCTGCACGAACATGAGCCATTGTATCAGCACCGCTGCCGCAACAATGCCTGCCATAACAAGGATTTTAGGGTTTGGCTTTTTGATGAGGCTCAGGATAACACCTGAAATGACAATCAGAATTCCTATTATGAATAGTACCGGTTTATTGTACATATACTTTATAAATGCTCCGTTCAGTACGGTGTCTACAGCAGATGCGAAAACTTCTATACCGTAAAATGTCTTCCTTCCACTGTGGCTTTTAAGAGGTATACCGGTGTAATCGTGATAAAGCGGGGAAGTATTGCCGATGAGGACAATCCTGCCTTTTACACTATTGTGGTTATACGAATTATCCAGCACTTTATAATAAGGGATGGATTCAAATGGGCCCGCGTATGTATAATTTATAAGCATTTCACCATGGTAAACAGGGAGTGTTGTATTGTTTATTATAACGGTCCCGTTGCCGAATCTCACCTGCGGTGTACGGTTGTCTCTGTATTTTGCGGCAAGGTAAACGGGCAGACTCAGATAAAAACCCTTGTCGGTTTTAATCACAACATAGGTTCCCCTGAGTATGCCGTCCCTGTCTATTTTAAGGTTTATCAGACCTTCACCGTTTGCGCCGGACAGGAAACTTTCAAGCGGCTGTATTAACCTGCTGCCTGAAACATAAGACGCAAGAACAACATTACCGCTGTTTTTAATAGATGCTGCGAGTGCATAATCGTCAGAAGCATCCTGAGATTTTGAAAGGTCGAGATCGATACCTATAAGGGCAGCACCCGACGAGTGAAGGTTTTCAACCGCCCTTGCAAGCATTGATCGTGTGAAATTCGAGATCCTCATGCCAAGGTGATCTTCGGATGCCTGGTCTATTGTGACAAGTACGGTATGTCCCGGAGGCAGTGTATGAACCTGTTTTTCCCTTATGTTCATGAGGGTATCATAAACAGCATGATCAACAGGCGAAAAATAGCCGTATATACTTATTGCCGATACGATCACCGAAACAAACACGGCAAACACAGCCGGATAAAACCTGTAAGAAAGCAGCCTGGAGAGGAATCTAAACATCAACGGTTAACCCCCAAAATGCATCAGGTAAGGTTGTTTATTCACTTCACTTCAAATCCGATACAGAGTTAGTTTACCGCAGCGTACCAGAAAGGCACACTTCCCTCTGTCCCGCCTACAGGCGAATCTGTTATGACAACCACATTGCCATTGGACAGTGCACTATCGTTACCGGCCTGTTTAATCCTGTCTGCGTCCGAAGAGGAGACAACTATATTCCCGTCCTGTTTGCCCTCTGCCTTTAAAGTCTTCGCCTCCACATCACCGGACTGTAGCGTGGTCGAGGTTACGTATTCCACCATGCCTTTGCTCTTCAGCATGGCCCTGTCGACATCCTTTGCTGTATAAACATCTTTGTTCTTATCGTCCATTATCTTTACAAACATTGACGGCTTTAAGCCTGTGCCTCTTGCATCGATAACAATGCGTTTGTCGGAAGCCGCAGTACCTGTTTTGGTGATTGTGGATCTCAGATATGCATTCAGGAAGACCGCCTGTACACCTTTTGCACCATAAAACGGTATTTTTATTTTTACATTGTAGAAACCATTTTCTTTATTCTCTTCAAAAGGTTCCACCCTTGCTATAAGCCCTTTCAGCCTGTAAAACAATTTGGAATCCTTAGACACAAAGCCTTTTATCGTTGTATCCCCGTCGAGATTTACATTCTGTATCATCTCAAGCACCCTTGCATGGGCATCAAGCATCGCTGCCCTCTTTGCCATTGCATTACATATGTCCTCATTCAGCCCCTTTGTTATCTTGCCTTTGCCGTACGCAATTATATAGCCGTCCGTCCAGTTTATTTCACCGTAAGGTGTTTTCTCTATAAAAGGCGATTGGGAGGCCGACGGTGTAACGGACAGGCCGGCTGATTGAACAGCCCCGGCCTGGGATGCTGGCACATTAACAACAGCATGGATTACGACCGTGTACATGCCGCCGGATGTCTGCTCGGATACTATCGTATAGGTCATACCCGCCATTGCCTTTTCAACAACCGTCCTTTGGTCCTGTGTATTCTCAACTTCAATAGACATTCCCGTTGCTTTTTCCACTGCCTGCCTTTTCGCAAGGATCAACGCAACCTGCTTCGCCGCAATTATTCCCTGCGAGATTGGCGCGCTGCCTTGGGCGGAAACGGTTACTCCTTCCGCACCCTGAGATGACTGGACATAAACGGATGCGGACACAGACATTGCGAGCATGAATAAAACACATGATATCGGGAGTTTTGCCGACCCTGTCTTCATAGACATACCCTCCATTAAAACCTTTTCAGTATTGATTTACGCTTATCATCATTCAGCGTTTTCATTATATCCGGTACCGATTGTACGATCTGGTTCTTTATGCCTATTTCGTTCTTTATTATATCTATTCTCATCAGCGATGACTCAGCCTGCTCTTTTTTAATTACGCCTGTGTCTATCGCCCTTCTCACCGCATAAAGGACTGATTCAATCTCATCCGGGTTTGTATTGCTTATCATTACCATATCTGCATTCGCACCAAGCGAATCTATAACTGCCTGCGACACTGAATATGACTTTGAGATTGCACCCATCTTAACATCGTCTGTAAGCACGATCCCTTTAAAATTTGCCTCCATTTTAAGCATAGCATTGATAATCCTGCCGGACATGGATGCAGGAACAGTGTCTATGCCCTTCAACAGGGTATGCGATACCATTACACTGCCTACGTCGTTTTTTATGGCATGAATAAAGGGTGTGATATTGTGTACCAGAGCATCTGATTTTATGTTTACGGACGGCAGATCCTTATGGGGATCTACCGTTGTATCCGTACTGCCCGGGAAATGTTTTGCGCACGCAATTATTCCGTGATCCTGTATACCGGCTATCATGCTGACGCCGATCTCCTCTACGATGAGAGGCACGTCCGAGAATGCGCGGTCCCCTATTACGCCGTCCTTTTTCTCGGAAAGATCAAGGACAGGCGCAAGATCCATGTTAAACCCTGCAATTGCCAGTTCCTGCGCAATAAAACTGCCGTATTCATAGATGTCCGATATATTCTTGTGCTTCTTGTACGATTCGCCGACCTTCCTGGCTGACGGAAGATGAGAAAACGGAGGCTTCAATCTCTGCACTCTCCCCCCTTCCTGATCAACAGCTATTATGGGCGTAAACCCATCATCTGCATCTATCTGGTGAAGCTCCTTGTTTAAAGCGAGTATCTGCTCCGGGGTTTTCAGGTTCCTTTCAAAAAGTACAAATCCGCCTATGCCGTACTTCTTGATCAAAGGTTTAAAGTCCTCGGGCAATACGGTGCCCTCGAATCCTATCAATAATAATCTGCCTATCTTCATAATCTACCTTTCGTATCTGCCTCTTAAACTGTCTCCTACATCATTAAACAATAAAACAATTATAGTCAATGCAAGTCCGGGGAATACAGCCATCCATGGTGATACGTTTATAACAGAAATGGCTTCAGAAAGCATCCTTCCAAGGCTTGGTGTCGCGGGGCTTGAAAGACCGAGGAAGGAAAGGCTCGCCTCGGATATGATAACAATACCGATGCCAAAGCTTGCCTCAACGATCAAGGGCTCCGCAATATTGGGCAGGATGTCCGAGAACAGGATTGCGATCCTGTTCTTGCCCGCTGCCTTTGCTGAAAGTATATAATCTCTTTGCTTTACAGACATAACCATTGCCCTTGCATACCTTGCATACCCAACCCAGCCTACTGCACAAAGGGCTATTATAATATTAAAAGTGCTTGGTCCCATTATACCTGCTATGCCTATTGATAAAAGCAGGCCCGGGAATGCCATTAATATGTCAATGGCCCT
The DNA here is from genome assembly GCA_021789095.1 of bacterium. Classification (GTDB taxonomy): domain Bacteria; phylum JAMCPX01; class JAMCPX01; order JAMCPX01; family JAMCPX01; genus JAJYJX01. Next base: position 2,586 of record JAJYJX010000095.1, on the reverse strand, counting down.
GGAAAAGAGCACATCCGTATATCCGCCTCTATAGCCGGCTATGCCTCCGAAAACCACACCTATAGCTACGGATATCAGCACGACTGTAAAACCTATAATCAGTGATGTCCTTACTCCATACAAGACCCTGCTGAATATGTCCCTGCCGAGTTCGTCCCTGCCCATCGGTGACGAGAGCGACGGGCCCTTGAAAGACAGCGACAGCACCTGCTTATGCGGATTGTGAGGGCTTATAACAGGTGCAAACGCCCCTGCAAAAATGATAAGCAGTAAAAGGATCATACTGATGCCTGCACGCTTCATGACGTCTTCCTCATTCTCGGCTCTACAGCATAATAAAGTATGTCCGTAACAAGGTTCACGGCAACATATATAAGTGCGATCACAAGCACGGTGCCGCTCAGCAGCGGATAGTCTCTTGTCATCACACTGTCAACCAGGAGCCTGCCCATGCCGGGCCATGAAAACACCGTCTCCGTGATAATGGCTCCTGAAAGCAGTAAACCGAACTGCATGCCGACAAGTGTTATAACGGGTATGAGCGTTGCCTTTAATGCATGTACAAACAATGCCCTGTTTACGTCAATACCCCTGGCAAGGTTTGCAGTAAAGCTTTCATGCCTTATGGCTGTTATCATGTTCGCCCTTATCATGCGTATGGTAATGGCGCTCATGCCTGTTGCAAGCGTAAGGCCGGGAAGTATGATCGATGACGCAGAATGCGCTCCTGCCACAGGCAGTAGATTGAGTTTTACGGCAAATATAAGAATCAGGATTATGCCTATCCAGAAATTCGGCAGGGACAGGCCGAGCACAGACGTACCTGCAGTCAGCCTGTCAAACCATGTATCCTGCTTGTAGGCAGATATGACACCAAGCGGTACGGAAACAAGCAGTGAAACCAGCATTGCAAAGACTGTAAGAGCAAGTGTATAGGTGAATCTTTCCATAACAATCTTCAATACGGGCTTTTTGTAATAAACCGATGTCCCGAGGTCCCCGTGGACAAGGTTTTCAATGTAAAGGCCATACTGTTCAGCTAGCGGCCTGTCGAGGTTAAGTTCGCGGCGCATCTGTGTTATGTCCTGTTTTGTTGCATAATCGCCCAGCATCAGTACAACGGGGTCTCCAGGTACCATGTGTATAAGAAAAAATACAAGCGTTACTACACCAAGAATCGTCGGTGCGGCCAAAAGCGTTCTTGTAAGGATAAAACTTCGCATGAGGAACTATTTACCAAAATCTTGAGCATAAGGCTATAGTTTGGTTCTTCAGTCAAATCATTTACCCCGTTAGAAAGCACATCCTTTCTAACGGGGTTTACAAAAGCTTGCTTTTAACCGAATGCTGGAAGATAATAAAGGTGTAGAAAGGAGGTACTTATGAATAAAAATTCTGTAAAGAAGTACACCTTAAAGGACGGTTCTACAATATCAATAAGGGCCATGACACGGCATGACGTTGATGTTATTTATGAATTCTTCCAGCACATCCCTGAAGAAGACAGGCTTTTTCTTAAACACGATGTTGCAGATAAAAAGGTCATAGCACAATGGGCAAAAGAACTCGATTACAACATAGCCCTGCCGCTCCTCGCCTTTGACAAGTACAATAAAATAATAGGAGATGCCACTCTGCACATGGAAGACTACGGCTGGTCAAGGCACATAGGAGAGATAAGGATCGTTGTTGCCAGGGCATGGAGAAGCAAAGGCGTTGGCCTTGCTCTTTTAAAAGAGATATTCATGGCAGCAGTTGAGAAAAAACTTTCAAAGATCGTTGCCCAGATGGCAGCAGATCAAAAAGGCGCCATAAAGGTATTTGAGAAACTTGGATTTACAAAGGAGGCCGAGCTTAAACACCATATAATAGATCTAAAGGGGCAGACGCACAGTCTCATTATAATGTCGAACGACGTGAAAGAAGCTGTCAAAAGTATGGAGGCGTACGAAACAGAACAGCTTAGCCTGAACCCTGCAGAAGGATAACGAGTATCTTTTTGAACGGTATTTCCAAAATCTTCTGAACCAGGCGTCGCTTAAGTTTATTTCTCTGTTTACCCTTAAACAGAGCGCATTTTTATTATCGATCATTTCTGTTGAAATGATTTTCAATATTTATTTCTATTATTTTATCAATATTTATTCTATATTTCCACTATAATACAAGATCATTTAAATACTCTTTCGCTTGTAAGCAAGATAACGCAAAAAACAGGCCAATGTTTAAGCCTGGACTTTACCTTTCCTTTTTTTGGATGTCCGAACAAGGATACACAAGTGTGATCGTGATCGTTGACTCTTGATATTCAATTGTCTAATATAAAAATAAAAATGCGGTATCTTACAAATCATTTAATATTTATAAATTACATCTTTTACGTGGTTATAGCCTTATTCGCATCATCATTCGGTATACTTTCTGACTTAGACGACGAATCGTTCAATAATAGTTTTTTTGTCGGATCAGTTATACTCTGCAAAAACACCTTGATCCCTGTAATGGATCCAACATTGGTAAATGACAGCGATGAAAACACAGATGCCGATACATATGTCCCCTGTATAATCACCTATGACAGGAGTT
>JAJYJX010000094.1 GCA_021789095.1 bacterium | reverse complement strand
CTCAAATTTCTTTATAAATTCCCTTCTGTCAACGCCTGACCGCCTGTCAATTACTGACCTTCTGTCGGATCCAGAGCGTCTGTCAATACCCGATCTTTTATCAGTGTTTACTTCAATGTTTGCAGCTCTTCTGTCAAACCCGGATCTGCGATCATCGCCGGAACGCCTTTCAAGATTAGATCTTCTGTCTGTTCCTGTTCTTTTTTCCTTTCCCGTTGATCCTGATACCATAGGGCACCCCTTATCATTTTTCATCAGACGTATACTATAACTTTTATCCAGTCAACCCTTAGGTTTGCCAGGGATTGACCGTGGTCATTTAAACTATTGACTGTTGTTAAAATCATGGATAAATACCCAAATATGGATGTAAAGCGATTATACACCGGTAATCAAACAGGTGGCTCAAAACTCTCGGCAATCATATGGATCCTTGTACTGGCTTTGATTGTTTATGGTAGTGTAAAGATTGTGCCTGTTTATATCATCAATTACCAGATACAGAACCTCTTCGAGGTCAATGCAGACAGGGCCGAAACCACGCCTCTGCAGGACATAAAATCGGACGTTGCAGCTAAATTGCAAACCATGCATGCGCCGGTCACGATAGACGATGTTACCATAACGCAGAACGATCCAAAGAGTTTAACCATAAGGGCACAGTATTCTGTAACAGTGAAATTTGTTGACGATTTCAAAATAACGTTTCATTTTAACCCGGAAGCAAAAACAGAAGTGGAGTAATATGTTTCCTTTAAGTTAATCCTGAGAGGTTAACAAGGAGGTAGGAATGTTTCAAAAAAATATAATACATGATACTGAAACAGTGGCGCGGGAAGCGCCACTGTTTTTTTTGTGCGGAGGAACGCGATGAAGAATATAATCATGGATGCCACAGCAATAGAAAGGGCACTCAAGCGCATAGCCCATGAGATAATAGAAAAACATGCATCTGTTCCTATATATCTTATAGGCATAAGAACGGGCGGCGTATTCCTTGCAAAACGACTGTCAGAATACATCAGGTCTTACGGGCAGATCCCCGTACTGAACGGAACGCTGGATATCACACTCTACAGGGATGATGTTGCAATGCGAACAGGCAGAGCTATTGTAAAAGCAACGGAGATAAAATTCCCGGTTGGTGAATCTTATATAGTCCTGGTGGATGATGTACTCTTTACGGGCCGCACCATAAGGGCGGCAATGGATGCCGTCATAGATCTTGGCAGGCCGCAGGTTATACAGCTTGCAGTACTTATAGACAGGGGGCACAGGGAACTGCCGATAAAGGCGGATTATATAGGCAAGAATGTTCCGACCTCTGCCGATGATCAGATAAAGGTTGTATTAAGGGAAAGCGGCAGCAGTGACGATGCAGTATATTTAATAAGAAAAGGAGATTTATGATGGTTCCCGGCAAAGGCATTATAGGTTTAAAATACTTAAGCAGGAAGGAGATAGAACAGATTATTGAAACCGCATTTTCCATGAGGGATGTCTCCAGGAGAAGTGTAAAAAAGGTACCGACATTGAGGGGGAAGACGGTCGTCAACCTGTTCTTTGAAGCGAGCACAAGGACTAAAACATCGTTTGAGATAGCTGCAAAAAGGCTGTCGGCCGATGTTGTTAATTTCTCGTACACATCAAGCAGCATATCAAAGGGAGAAACGACCATTGATACCGCAAAAAATATAGAAGCAATGCACCCTGCTGTTTTTATTATAAGGCATTCTTCATCAGGTGTAATGGAACTGCTGTCCAGGCACCTCAAGACTCCCATAATAAGTGCAGGTGACGGAACAAACGAGCATCCGACCCAGGGCATGCTTGATATTATGACCATCATGGATGAAAAGAAACGCATCGATGATTTGAAGATCGTTATTGCAGGCGACATATATCATTCGAGGGTGGCTCGATCCGACATATACGGCATGACCAAACTCGGCGCCAGGGTATATTTCTTTTCACCGCCAACACTCATTACCGATGATTTCGCAACCCTTGGTGCGAGCATCACCTACGATGCAAAAGACGCATTCACGGATGCCGATGTTATTATTATGTTAAGGATACAGCTTGAGAGGCAGGCAACAGGTCTTTTCCCTTCCACGAGAGAATACTCCAGGATTTTCGGCCTGAACGCGCAGCGCTTAAAGCTCGCGAGGCCGGATGTAATAGTCATGCATCCCGGCCCTGTAAACAGGGGACTGGAACTTTCGAGCAGCGTTGCCGATGATGCTGATCATTCAAGGATACTGAAGCAGGTGGAAAACGGCGTTTCAATAAGAATGTCAGCCATATACCATACTATAGGAGAGGAACATGGATATACTGATAATTAATGGTCTGTTGATAGACCCGGCACAGGACATGGAGCAGACAGATGCCCTGCTTATAGAGGGTGATACAATTCAGGGTATCATTGATCAAAAGGATTACACTATAAAGGGTGACAGGGCGCTTGTAAATAGTCATCCCGACAGGGTGTTTATGATTATTGACGCTTCGGGCAAATGGGTCGTGCCCGGTCTTATGGATATGCATACCCACTTGAGGGATCCGGGATACGAGTACAAGGAGGATATAGTGACAGGGACAAGGGCGGCAATGACAGGGGGGTTCACGTCCGTGTGCGCGATGCCCAACACAAGACCTGTGAATGATAACAAATCTGTGACGCGGTATATGATTTCAAAGGCGAACGATTGCGGCTATACCAACCTTTATCCGATAGCGTCAATAACAAAGGCACTGGAAGGTTCTGAACTCTCGGAGATCTACGACCTTGTTGATGAAGGCGCGGTTGCGGTATCCGATGACGGCATGCCCGTGTCTTCTGCAGGACTTTTCAGGAAAGCACTTTTGTATGTAAAGCCTCTCGGCATACCGGTTATAGATCATCCGGAAGAACTTTTATTGAGCAAATCAGGATACATGAACGAGGGTATTGTGTCGGTCAGACTTGGCCTTAACGGCATACCGCAGACCGCAGAAAGTGTTGCGGTTGCAAGGGATATCCTGATTGCCGGGGAAACAAACTCAAGGCTCCATATTGCCCATATAAGCACACGGTATTCCATAGAGCTTGTCAGATGGGCAAAGAAAAGGGGTATACCCGTTACCTGCGAAGTTACACCACATCATTTCTCGCTCAACGATGAGGCTGTTGAGGGATACAATACAAATGCAAAGGTCAATCCCCCGCTGAGGTCGGAGTCGGACAGACAGGCTGTCCTTGAAGCTATAGCGGACGGTACGGTGGACTGCATTGTAACGGACCATGCGCCCCACAGCTACGATGAAAAGGAAATAGAGTTCGATAAGGCTTTGAACGGCATATCAGGGCTTGAAACGTCCTTAGGGCTTTCCTTAAAACTTTTTCATGATAAAATAATAAGCAGGAAGAGGCTTGTCCAGATGATGTCATCACGGCCTTATGAAATCCTGAATATTAAGGATAAAGGCTCTCTTAAAACAGGGGCAGACGCTGATATTACTATTATAGATCCCGGGGAAAAATGGACCGTGGATAAAAACATGTTTGTATCAAAAGGCAGAAACACGCCTTTTCACGGGATGGAATTAAAAGGTAGGGCCGTCATGACCATACTGGGAGGGAAGATACATGGCAGTGCTCGTACTTGAGGACGGTTCCATATTCAGGGGTAAGTCCTTCGGTTACAGGGGTGTTGCCGCAGGCGAGGTCGTGTTTAACACGTCCATGACGGGTTACCAGGAAGAGCTGACCGACCCGTCCTACTATGGTCAGATACTCGTTGCGACATACACCCAGATCGGCAACGTCGGTACTAATACCCAGGATTATGAATCGGACAAAACATACCTCGGCGGGTTCATTGTAAAGGAATATATTGATTATCCGTCAAATTTCAGGTCAACGGAGTCCCTGGACAGCTTCATGACAAGGCACAATGTAATAGGCATGTACGGTATTGATACAAGGATGCTGGTAAGGAGGATCAGGACAAAGGGCGCAATGATGGGCATACTCTCGTCATTCGATGAAAGCGAGGAAGCACTGAAGTTCAAGCTCGGGAAGCAGCCGCCGCTTTTAGGCAGGGACCTTGTGACAGAGATCACTGCAAAGCAACCATATGATTTCGATGAGCCGCTATGGTCGCTCAAGGACGGCTATAAGAGCATGCATGAAAAAAAGAATCCGCTGGTTGCCGTGTACGACTTCGGGGTCAAGAGGAATATACTGAGGTCTCTTGTTTCGGCAGGACTCAGGGTGAGGGTGTTCCCGTGCACCACACCCGTTGGCGAACTGCTCAGGGACGAATACAAAGGCATAGTGCTTTCAAACGGGCCCGGGGATCCTGCAGCTCTTTCATACATCATTGAAAATACAAAGGAGCTGATAGCCAGCAATAAGCCTGTACTCGGTATCTGTCTCGGGCACCAGCTTCTGGGCCTTGCTCTCGGAGGCGAGGCTATCAAACTCAAGTTCGGCCACCACGGTGCCAACCAATCCGTTCTTAACATGAAAACCAGGGGCATCGAGATCACGGTCCAGAACCACGGTTTTGCCATAAAACCGGAATCCATTCAGGACAAGGCGGATATTACCCACATTAACCTGAATGACAGGACGCTTGAAGGTTTTGTCCACAAAACCAGGCCGGTACTTTCATTCCAGCACCATCCCGAGGCATCTCCGGGTCCGAGGGAGGCCGGTTATATATTCAAGGAGTTTGCAAAGCTCGTATATGAAAGACGCTAACACAATGCTCAAACGCGGCCTGTCAGCCATCTATGACTTTGCGTCTGAAAGGTTCAGGGGAGAGATGGTATTGGCAAGGAGGGAGTTCGACCTTCTGGTGCCGATACCTCCTGTGGACGATGAAGAAATGCATGACAGGCTAATAATGTTCAGCCACTGGTTTTTGATCGACAGGCCGGTCATGGGCAGGGAAGCAGCGGGTAAAACCCCTGCATCCCTATTTTATGAAGAAAAGCTTTTGGGATTTTCATATGAAGAAGAGGAGATGTACCGATCGCTCAGGGCGGGCCATGCGGGTATATACGAGGTTATGGACAGGCACCACAAAAATATCGCCGCGGATGTGATGACAGGAGAGGAACTGGAATTCACGATGGGAGAGGGAATGAGCCTGCATGCGAATAAAGAGATTATGACCATGCGGTTTATGCGCTCCAGGGACGGCGTATTCCTGCTTGCATCCTACTGTACCCATCCGTACAGCACAAAGGATTTCATACGCACACAGCTTGAAGCAGTGGACCGTTTTGACCATGCCGGGTTTGCCGCAAGGGTCTTTGAGCTGACCGCATTGAGCATCAAGAGCGAAAAATATAACTGGATATCTCCGCTGATGATTTATAACGGCATGTCAAGGTTGTGATTATGGGAATGGAAGCAGTCAACAATACAGTGGTGCAGTCTTATCCTGCAGGGACCGGGAATTTCTATCCGTCATACAGAAGACTCCTGGACAGCGGCGAGCTTGAAAGGAGGGTAGAAGAGTCAAAGAAGCATCTCTCCCCGTGCACGGTCTGCCCCCGCAACTGCCGCACGAACAGGCTGGAAAATCAGAAGGGCATCTGTCTTGCGGGCAAGGATGTGCGGGTCTCGAGTTATAACCTCCATCACGGGGAGGAACCTCCCCTGTCCGGGACGCGCGGATCGGGTACGATATTTTTTGCCGGCTGTAGCCTCAGGTGCAGGTTCTGCCAGAACTACCCCATAAGCCAGCTCAACAACGGCCAGGATTACACGATCGAAGGACTTGCCGGCATGATGCTGGAACTGCAGGACATGCATGCTCACAATATAAACCTGGTGACACCCACGCATGTTGTGCCCCATATTATCGAAGCTGTTTCTGTGGCTGCAAAGAAAGGGCTCTGCATACCTCTTGTTTATAATACCGGCGGTTATGACTCCCTCAGCATGCTCAAACTGCTTGACGGTATCGTCGATATCTATTTGCCTGATATAAAGTATGCATCGGACAAGCATGCGTTCAGGTACTCGACTGTAAGGAACTATGTATCTGTTAACAGGATGGCGCTCCTCGAGATGCACAGACAGGTCGGACTCCTGGAGCTGGATGAAAACGGCATTGCACGCAGGGGCTTGATCATAAGACATCTGATACTTCCGCATGATAGTGCAGGTACGTGCGAATCCATGAAGTTTATAGCGGACCGCCTGTCACCGGACACCTGCATCAGCCTGATGAGCCAGTATTTTCCCGCGAACGCTGCTTACCGGTTTGAAGAGCTGTCAAGGCGCATTACACCGGACGAGCATGCTGCTGCTATCGAATGCCTTGAGAAAAACGGACTTGAGAACGGATGGATACAGGAATAATGGGGAATTAATGCCGAAGCGTAGAGACATAAAGAAGATCATGCTGATAGGTTCCGGTCCTATAGTCATAGGGCAGGCGTCGGAGTTCGATTATTCGGGCACGCAGTCATGCAAGGCACTGAAGCTTGAGGGGATAGAGGTGGTGCTGGTCAACAGCAATCCTGCGACAATCATGACAGACCCTGAATTTGCAGACAAGACCTACATAGAGCCTATCAACCCCGATATACTGAAGAAGGTCATAGCCGCGGAAAGACCCGATGCTCTTCTTCCTACCATGGGCGGGCAGACAGCGCTGAACATGGCTGTTGCACTGTCGGACAGCGGCGTACTGAAGCAGTACGGCGTTGAACTCATAGGCGCAAGGATTGATACAATCAAGAAGGCGGAGGACAGGGAGATGTTCAAGGTCTCGATGGAGAAGATAGGCCTAAAGGTGCCCTTCAGCAAGTATACGCACTCAAAGGAAGAGGCAATGAGGTTTGCAAGGGACATAGGGTTCCCCGTGATTATAAGGCCGTCATTCACCCTCGGGGGCACGGGTGCGAGCGTTGCTTACAACATAGAGGAATTCGAAGACAAGGTTGAGTACGGCCTGAGTGTCAGCCCTTCCCATGAGGTCCTGCTTGAAGAGTCAGTGCTGGGGTGGAAGGAATTCGAGCTTGAGATGATGAGGGACAAAAATGACAACTGCATTGTTGTATGTTCCATAGAGAACTTTGATCCCATGGGTATACATACGGGCGACAGCATAACCATTGCCCCTGCACAGACACTGACCGACAAGGAATACCAGTCCATGCGCAACGCCGCCATAAAGATCATGCGCGAGATCGGCATAGAAAGCGGCGGATCAAACATACAGTTCGCCGTCAACCCTGTAAACGGTGACATGGTCGTAATAGAGATGAACCCGAGGGTGTCGAGAAGCTCTGCCCTTGCGTCGAAGGCGACGGGTTATCCGATTGCAAAGGTTGCAACAAAGCTTGCTATCGGTTACACGCTTGATGAGATCACGAACGATATTACCAAAAACACAAAGGCCTCTTTCGAGCCCACGATTGATTATGTCGTTACAAAGATACCCAAGTTCGCATTCGAAAAATTCCCACAGGCGGATGATACCCTTACAACACAGATGAAATCCGTAGGGGAGGTAATGGCGATAGGCAGGACATTCAAGGAATCGCTGCAGAAGGCCATACGATCGCTCGAATCAGGAGCGTCAGGCATGGCACGCAGGATCAAGAGGGATGACTATAATACATCAGCCGTATTGGATAAAGTGATAGAAGGGTTAAAAAGGCCGTCCCCTGACCGGCTGTTCTATATAGGTGATGCGTTGAGGATGGGCTTTGCAATCGAAGAGATCCACAAATATACCGCAATAGACCCGTGGTTCCTTAACAATATAAGTGAAATTATCAGGTACGAAGACAGGATAAGTTCACTCAGGGGTTATTCACTGTCCGATGCCGAAGCAATCAAGATCATACGTGACGCCAAGGGGATGGGCTTTGCAGACAGGTACATTGCGTCCCTGCTCGGCACAGCTGAATCCGTGATACGAAAGGTGCGCACCGGCAATGGTGTTAAGCCGGTTTACAAGGTCGTTGACACATGCGGTGCTGAGTTTGAGGCATACACGCCTTACCTGTATTCAACCTATGAAGACGAAAATGAGTCCGTCGTATCCCAGAGAAAGAGGGTTGTAATACTGGGCAGCGGTCCGAACAGGATCGGCCAGGGCATAGAGTTCGATTACTGCTGCGTGCATGCGAGCTTTGCCCTCAGGGAAGAGGGGTATGAATCCATAATGATCAATTCAAACCCCGAGACCGTGAGTACCGATTATGACACATCGGACAAGCTGTATTTTGAACCTGTAACATACGAAGACGTCATGAACATCGTCGATCTTGAGAGCCCGTACGGATTAATCGTGCAGTTCGGAGGCCAGACGCCCCTGAAACTCTCCAAAAGGCTTGAGGCAGCAGGCGTACAGGTACTGGGTACATCGCCGGAAAGCATAGATATGGCTGAAGACAGGAAAAGGTTCAGGGAACTGCTTGAAAGGCTCCAGCTCAGGCAGCCGACAAGCTATACAGCCACGTCTGTTGAAGAGGCAATAAGGATCGGCAATACAATAGGTTTCCCGCTTATACTCAGGCCGTCGTACGTGCTGGGCGGCAGGGCAATGGAGATCGTTTACGACAATGACGAGCTTATCGAGTACATGGAAAAGGCCGTGAACGTGAGCGAAGACAAGCCCGTGCTTGTTGATAAGTTTCTTGATGGTGCCACGGAGATAGATGTTGATGCGATCTCCGACGGAGATATCGTTGTTATCGGCGGCATCATGGAACATATCGAGGAGGCAGGCATACACTCCGGTGACAGTGCATGTTCGCTGCCGCCTTTCTCCCTGTCACAGCACCTGACGGACGAGATCTCGAGACAGACAAGAATACTTGCAAAGGCATTGAATGTCATTGGCCTTATAAACATCCAGTACGCTATAAAGGACAACGAGGTATATATACTCGAAGTCAACCCCAGAGCGAGCAGGACAATACCGTTTGTTTCTAAATCCATAGGTGTGCCGCTGGCAAAGCTTGCCACAAAAGTGATGCTCGGCAGGAAACTGAAGGACATGGGCTTTACAAAGGAGGTTATAACTGATTATATTACTGTGAAAGAGGCGGTTCTGCCTTTTGTGAAGCTTCCGGGTGTGGATACGATACTGGGGCCTGAAATGAAGTCTACAGGTGAAGTAATGGGAATTGACAGGACATTTGCGCTGGCATTTGCAAAGTCACAGCTTGCTTCAAACATACTGCTGCCTTTAAAGGGCACTATCTTTATCAGTGTAAAAGACACGGACAAGCTTCTTATAGTGCCCATTGCGAAAGGGTTAAAGAAACTGGGGTTCAGCATCGTTGCAACGAGGGGCACAGCACAGGTCTTGACGGCGAGCGGCATAGAGGTCAGGGTCGTGAACAAGGTGGTGGAGGGCAGGCCGCATATCGTTGATCTGATAAAAAACGGTGAGATTGCTATGCTTATAAATACTACGTTCGGGAAGAAATCCATAAAGGACTCTTATTCAATAAGAAGGTCCGCAATTACCTATAATATACCGTATTATACTACGATAGAAGGGGCCGATGCCGCTTACAAGGCGATCCTTGCATTGATAAACGGCGATATTACTGTTACGCCCATACAGAACTTATATAAGACTGTTTAAGAGAAAGAGGAGTTTAACATGCATAGATTTCCGGTCACAAAGTCGGGTTACGAAAGTTTGAAAGAGAAGCTGAAGGCGCTTCAGCAAAATGAGAGGCCAAAAGTTGTGGAGGCGCTTTCCGAAGCAAGAGGACACGGGGATTTGAGCGAGAATGCGGATTATGAAAGT
>JAJYJX010000093.1 GCA_021789095.1 bacterium | reverse complement strand
CAATTCAGTATCAAAAAGAGCCCTCATCGCATGCAAGGCTTCAGAAATGGCCTCTTCCAATTCAATCGGCATTTTTGCTTTTATGATCAGGTTTCTTATCCGGCTGCTTATTTGATACAAACTCTGCATGTCGGTGTAATCAATACCTTCCATCAACCTGTTGATCCGTTCTTCAAGATTGTTTTCTTCCATAAACATTCTATATGCTGATTCTGGAATAGCAAAACCATCAGGAACCGGTATCCCCGCTTTGTTTTTTATGTCGCACATAAAGGATATCTTTTCTCCCACTATGTCAGCGTAAGAATTGTCAATTTCTGCAAAAGGTATTATGAGTTTTTTGGTGAATTCTTTCTTCCTGTTTACCGTTCTTTCGCCAAGTTTTGCCCTTATACGGGATGAAATATCTTCATACACCTGAAACAAATTTGGATATTTATTGTCAGTCAGTTCATTTAATACCTTTACCATCTTATAGGTATTAACAATTATATTGGTAACCTTCTTTGCCAGGAGTATAGGGTTTAAGGGTTTCCCGTCTTGCAGGTACTGTTGCAGTTCAGAGATGATCTCTAACGTGCTGTTATTGGCATCAATAATGTTACGAAATTGTTTGATCTTAAATTGCAAATCATAAGGTGTATCCAATTTCGTTATCATACATTTAAGTGCAGTTATTCATCTGTCACATTAAAAGAGCTCTTATAAGTAAATCATGCACACCGACTACTGTAACCGGTAATTTATGGTATTCCACCAGCTCTTTCAACTGCTTTTTACAATTAGCGCAGGGAGCCGCAAGATATTTAGCTCCGGATGCCTTTATCTGTTCCACCTTTTTGATGCCTGCAAGGTTCATTCTGAAATTATACATGTCCGGAACAGTTACACTCCCCCCCCCGCCGCCGCAGCAATAGTTCTTTTCGCGGTTGGGCTGGAGTTCTACAAAATGTTTAACAGCAGCTTTCACAATGTTACGGGGCGGTTCGTATATACCAAGCCCTCTTCCAAGGTTGCAGGGATCATGATAGGTTACCGTTTCCTGATTTACCTCGGGATTCAGCTTTACCCTTCCCTTTTTAATGGCTTCAGCGGTATACTCCATAACATTCTGGATCGGGAATTGATGCTTCCCAAATACATCCACAAACAGTTTTGCAGTTTTTGTTGCGTGGCCGCATTCTCCTATCAGTATTTTCTTTACCTTTAATCTATAAGCTTCGGCTAATAATTTATTCAAAGCGTCTGCAGTGACTGTATCCGAATAGAAAAGACCGTAGTTTATTGCGTCATAATATCCGGTCCCGATTGTCCAGTCTGCACCCGCGGCCTGCAGCGTCATTGCTGTTCCCATAAGCGTGTCAGCTTCCATGATATAGTCGCTTACAGGTGCTATGAACAGGTATTCAGCACCTACCTTGTCTCTCGGGAATTCAACACTATGCCCTGTCATATCCTTAATTTCGTCCTGCAGAAAGTCGAGAGTATCTATAAATGCTTCTTTTGGAATAGAAGATGTATTGCCAACGCCGTACAATTGCTGATAGCTGCTGACTGTAAAGTTTTTTGGTGCAAGATTAAGTTCACCGATAACACATCTGCCTATTCTGGTAATCAGCGCGTTATCAACTCCCATTGGACATTCAACAGCGCATCTTCTGCACATGGTGCATCTGTAGAAGCTTTCTATCATATTATCGATGTCGTCTTCTTTTAATGCTTTAGCTCCTACAAACCCGCCTAAAAGTTTTCCGCTTGTTGTAAAGTATTTGCGGTATACGGCTCTTAACATGTTGGAGCGATAAGCCGGAAGGTCTTTTTCTTCATGCGTTGTTTGATAAAGATGACACTGATCAGCGCAGGAATTGCAGCTTGCACAAGTATTGAGATACAGATCAAGCAGCAGTCTATATTTATCGTCTTTAAGCACCGCTTCCATTGTTTTTATGAAAACAGGGATCCTGTTTTCTTCTATAGGATTTTCTATGGCAAAGAACGGGTAATTCCTTTTTTGCTTTTTTTCTGTATTTTTTACATTTTCGGATGGTTGTTTCTGCATATTCCCCTTCTCTATATTTTCATTTTTAGCGGTTTGTGGCATTCCATTACTCCTTTCTATTCTCATTTAATGACTTTCCCAGCTGATCTTGTGGTATGTAAAATACTTGCTTATCATATGCAGCATGCGGCTGTTCGGGAAATAGATCATGAAAAACTCCGTTATTGCAAGCATAGAAAGAAATATTGAAGATTCTGGCGGGGCAGCGGGATGAAGTAAGATTAAACTTATAAAATATTGGCGAACAGCAGTGGGGTCAGGTTTATTAAATGATAATAGTAAAATACCAAGTATGCCTATCGCAATAAAGATTAAAAGATTGAAGTATTCAAGAGGTGAGGATATGGTTCTCATTTTTGTACTGGCCAGTCTTACAAAAAAAAGATAGAGAGGAAAAACAATAAGGAATGCAAGTCCGGCCCTGAGTACTATACCTGCATGCAGTCCTAAAACAAATGTTATAAACCACAGGATAATAAGAGCCATACCTATGTGAAACAACCACGAACCGGCCCACAGTTTGCGGTTATTATGAAGCAGCGCGCGGAAGCTGAGGATCTCTTTCAGCATAAACTTTATCTGCCCGGTATAGTCTGCAGGCATTGGATAAAGCGACCATTTTAGCGGATGAGGTGAAGTGGCCCACCTGTTTATTCTGATGCCTATACTTACTAAAAACAAAGCTACTGCAATATAAGGCAGCACAATTCCTATTAGGAAGCTTGCAACATTCATAGTAGACTCCTTTTACTCTATTGATCCTGTAATTATGATCCTGTAATCATGATAAATTAAATCGTAATATATGTCAAGATATTTTGTATGCAATATACTTTATTCAACCTATTGAAAAACCTTAAAAAACATGATTTAGCTTAAAATAATAGAAGAAAGGGGAAATAGTTAGGAAATCAGGTACATGTATTCCGTTAGAAAGTCTTTGATTTTCTGACATGGTTTGCCTAATCAGCGGCAGCTTTAATATTCTATCTTGTATTTCTTCATTTTTCTCCACAATGTGTTCCGCGATATACCGAGTTCCTTTGCTGTTAAATTACGGTTCCCTTTGTTCTTTGTGATGGCGTTGCGGATAACATCAGCTTCGGCGTCCTCCAGAGGGCGGGAAAGGTTATCATCCGGGCCTAACTGCTGGGAAAAAGCAGCAACGATATGCGATGGGAGGTGATCCAGACGAATAGTATCACCGTCACAGACAACATAGGCATGTTCTATGGCATTCTCTAATTCCCGTACATTTCCGGGAAATTCATATTTCATAAGGGCAGCCATGACGCGTTCCGAGCAGCGTAAGATGCGCCGTGCCTGGACAGCGTTGAAATGCTGGATAAAGTGGTTGATCAACAGCGGGATGTCTTCTCTTCGGTCACGCAAGGGAGGTAGATTGATATTAACCACATTAAGGCGGAAGAAGAGATCCTGGCGGAACTTTTTGCGTTGTACCTCGCGGGCCAGATCTTTATTGGTGGCCGCGATGATCCGAACGTTGGCCTTGATCGGCTGATTAGAACCAAGCGGTTCGTATTCTTTTTCCTGGAGCACACGCAAAAGTTTTGACTGGATTACCGGAGAGAGATCGCCGACCTCATCAAGAAAAAGTGTTCCCTTTTCCGCACGGGCAAAGCGTCCCGGTTTGTCCTTCTTTGCATCGGTGAAAGCCCCTCGTGTATAGCCGAAAAGCTCGGATTCTAACAAGGTATCCGGCAGTGCCGCACAGTTGATTGCAACAAAAGGACACTTACATCTGGGACCATGATTATGAATGGCCCTTGCCACCAGCTCCTTGCCTGTTCCGCTTTCGCCGTTAATCAGGACTGTACTCTGGCTTACCGCCACTAACGGCAACATTTCCAGTACACCTTTCATTGCAGGGCTTTTCGTAATGATATCTTCAAAACTGTAGGAACTGTACAGTTGTTTTTTTAGTTCGCTTTCAGTGGAGATGTCCCTGAACATCTCCACTCCGCCAATTACTCTGCCCTCTTCATTGATCAGTGCAGCGGTGGAGATAAAAATCGGAATTCGATGTCCATTCTTTTTTAATACCTTGACCTCGCGGTTTTCAATACGCTGTTGACTCACTATGCTCTGTTTTAGGGGACAGAGCTCCTGACAGATATCCGTCCGGAAGACCTCGGCGCACGGTATACCTATTACTTCTTCTTCACTATAGCCCGAGATCTCCTCGGCTGCCTTATTGAAGGAAGTAATTTTGCCTGCCTCATCAATGGTAAAAATACCATGAGAGATAGTGTCAAAAATCAGTGGGAAGAATTTATTATCAAGTCGTACCATATTTTAAATGTAGCACATATGTTTCATCTTTGCAACATCCTCGTGAGACATGTTTCATTTTTAAAACATAAGCAGATATTTTGTATGTAATTCACCTTGCCTTCTTTCTCCGTGGAGGCTATCTGACAATTCAAAAAATAACATATTGGTTATTCTGAATGGCGCCATAGTGCCCTGAAGAATCCAGTCTTTTTAATGAGTTACAAAACGAGATTCTTCGGTTACGCCTCAGAATGACAATTGTCGGTCAGCCCGTGAAGAGAGAAAGAATGAGGGAGAATTCAAATTCCTACACTGGCATAGCTATTGCTATTTAATAGAATGGGAGAAAAGATTATTTTAGCAGAATTTGAATTTCAGTAAAAGGTGATACTATGAAAAGCCAATACAGTTATTATGTTGAGCCGTTCGAGTTAAAAGACCGTCCACGCCGTTTTCTGGATGCATTTGCCGCTATCATTAAATATTCAAATTATGGTCCAGTGCTGGACGCATATTCCAGATTAACTGCAAAATGTTCAAGATGCAGTGCTGCCTGCCCGATTTACCTTACCACGAATAACATAAAAGATGTTCCCTGCTGGCGATCGGAACTGGTACTGCGGGTATATCGCCGGTACTTCACTATTTCAGGTATGATAAGAACAAGACTGTGGAATGGTTTTACACTTACAGATGATTACATTGATCAATTGGCAGAGGAACTTTACCACTGCACCGCATGCCGCAGGTGCAAGTTCTTCTGTCCCATGGGTATTGACCACGGCATGATAACCCATATAGGCCGTTGGGCATTGGCCGAGATAGGAATAGTACCCAAGGCACTGGTAGTGGCTACGCGCGAGCAGCTCGAGGGAAGGACACACAACACATCTGCTATTCCGCTTCCAGCACTGCAGGATACCTGTGAATTTCTGGAAGGGGAAATCATGGAAAAGTACGGCCAGCCGGTCAAATTCCCCATTGACAATGCAGGTGCAGAGATGGTCTTTTTCCCGGCAGTCAGCGACTACCTTTTAGAGCCCGACACCCTCATGGGCAATGCTGCGGTCATGCATGCAACCGGCGGTTCATGGACAATCGGGTCAAAGTACTATGACGGGATTAATTACGGGCTTTTTTACAGTGATCGCATGATGGATCGCATTGTCAGGATGGAGGTAGCAGAAGTAACGCGGCTGAAGAGCAAGATAGTCCTTATCGGCGAGTGCGGACATGCCTCCCGCTCGGCAAAGGTTGGTATACCGAACTTTTTTGGCCATGATGCACCTCCGGTAATCAATATCATGGAATATACGCTTAAAATGCTGGAAAAGGGCAAGCTCAATCTGCGGGCAAATACTATAAAAGACAGGGTGACATATCATGATCCCTGTAATATCGCGCGCTCGGGATGGATAGTTAACCAGCCTCGGGAAATACTGCGCGCTATCTGCTCGGATTTCGTGGATATGACACCGAATGGACCTTTCAATTACTGCTGCGGCGGCGGCAGCGGCACGGTGTCCATCGATGAAATCAGGAAATGGCGTACAGGACCTGCAGGAAAGGTCAAAGCGAGGCAGATAAAAGAAACAGGTGCCAGGTATGTTGTTGCCCCGTGTGCAAACTGTAAAAAACAACTGCGGGAAGTTTTAGAAGACAATGGACTTGAAGACGTTGAGGTAGTAGGGCTCCATGACCTCGTAATTAAGGCAATTGATTTCGGGACACAACCAAAAGACGAAAGCAGAAGCGCGAAGGAGAAATTATGATTGAAGCACAATTGGCATGGGCTCGAGGCCCCCTGTTTCTTTTATCCATTTCTATTATGATTCTTGGTATTGCGCGTCTGATAGTTTTGACGGGCATAAATCTGGTCCGTGCAATCTACAGGGCATCTGACAAAAAACTGCCTGTGAAAACGCTCATTGCTGCGACCCTTAAATGGCTCTTCCCTTTTAAGCAGGTTATAAACCAGTCTAAAAACCGTATCTGGTACAGCGTTGTATCCATACTGTTTCATGTCGGTTTGATCATGACACCAATCTTCTTAGGAGCGCACATTCTCCTCTGGAAAAGGGGCACAGGGATAAGCTGGCCTGGATTGCCCAATAGTATAGCGGACATACTTGCGATCCTTACCGTAGTGACCGGCTTTGTGCTGATTATTGGACGTGTTGTCAATCCTTTTTCCAGAAGGCTGAGCCGGTTTCAGGATTTTTCCCTTCCGCCGCTGCTGCTGATCCCGTTTATCAGCGGCTTTCTTGCCATGCATCCAATGTTTAACCCTCTCCCCTACCACCTTATGATGCTGTTCCATGTCCTTTCAGGAGATTTAATATTGATACTTATTCCTTTTACCAAGATGTCACATTTTATCCTTCTGCCAACATCTCAGTTAATGTCTGAGGTTGGCTGGCATTTTCCCGCAGACATGGGTGAAAATGTGGCAATTACCTTACATAAGGAGACAGAACGAGTATGAGTACATGGGCGATATTAACTGATATAACAAAATGCATCGGCTGTGAAAATTGCGTGGCAGCTTGCAAAGAAATAAACCATACAGGCAAAGATCAGCCATGGCGGTGGCAGAAAAGCATAGATAGCCTTTCCGCAGCACGTTGGACAACGATTATAAAAAAACCGGATCACCACTTTATACGTCAGCAATGCAGGCACTGTCTTTCACCCGCGTGTGTATCGGTCTGCCCTGTTGGTGCGCTGAAAAAGACCCCGGAAGGCCCTGTGATCTATGATCCTAAACTGTGCATAGGGTGCCGTTACTGCATGATGTCCTGCCCATTTGGTATTCCGCGCTATACATGGTCAGACCCCACCCCGTATGTACGGAAATGCATCATGTGTTATCAGAAGATTAAGAACGGTGAAATCAAAGAACCTGCATGCATAAAGGCATGCCCGACCCATGCCACTATCTTTGGTGACAGGGATGCATTATTGGCCGAGGCCAGGAAGAGGATAAACGAAAAACCGGGCAGGTACATAAACCGGGTATGGGGCGAACACGAGGTCGGCGGTACATCGGTACTTTATGTGTCAGATATCTCTCTTGATTTCCTGAGCTGGGAAAAGGACCTGCCCCAAGAGCCCCTTCCGGGAAGGGTGTTCGATGTGCTTGAGAAGGTTCCGAAGATCTTCGTCGGCATGGGTCTGGGCATGTACGGGGTCTACTGGATCATCGAGCGCAGGGAGCGGCTGATGAACAAGGGCGCGGGCAAGTCGGACAAATCCGACAGGTCTGACAAGTCCGACCAGTCCAAGAGGTGAGATTAACATGAGGAAGTCCGTAAAAAAACTTATACAATTTATTCTGGAATTGGCCTTCAATTCTCCATACCGGTCTAATCCGAGAGTCAGGGTTGTAAAAGGGGGGCTCTGGTTTTTGGTAGGGCTCGGCGCGGCGGTCGGCATAGTCCGTATGATACGCGGTCTTGGAGCTACCACAAACCTTACCGATCTGACGCCATGGGGACTGTGGATCGGGTTTGATGTTGTAGGCGGAGTGGCTCTGGCAGCAGGCGGATTTGTCATAGCTGCCACTGTTTATATCTTTCATATCCATCGTTATCATTCGATTGTCCGCCCTGCCGTGCTTACCGCTTTTCTGGGCTATGGCGCCGTGATTGTCGGGTTAATCTTTGATCTCGGCCGATGGTGGGACATATGGCATCCCATGATATACTGGCAGCCGCACAGTGCACTCTTTGAAGTCGCGTGGTGCGTTATGCTGTATTTTACGGTCCTTGCGCTGGAGTTTGCTCCGGTGGTGTTTGAAAAGATGCCGTTTCCGGGGATCTATAAAGTGCTCAAGACCATCACGCTTCCATTGATCATACTCGGCATCATGCTTTCCACGCTGCACCAGTCTTCTCTCGGGACCCTGTTTTTGATCATGCCGTTCCGCATTTACCCTCTTTGGTACTCGAAGATCATGCCGTGGCTCTTTTTTATTTCCGCCATCGGCCTTGGACTTGCAATGGTCATTCTGGAGTCACTGGTGAGCGGCTGGGTTTACCAGCGAAAAGAGGAAACAGGACTGCTTTCAGGTCTTGCGAAAGCCTGCGCACTGGTGATGGGACTGTATGTGGCAATCAGGATCGGGGATCTTGCATATAACGGCAAACTTCTCTATCTTGCGAAGCCGGCATGGGAAACAGCGGACTTTATAATAGAATTATGCCTGAGCGTGTTTATTCCGATCATCCTTTTTTCCATTCCTAGAGTCAGACAGAGTAAAGCAGGGCTTTTGGCAGGATCGGCCAGCGCGGTGCTCGGTGTTGTCTTGAACCGCATTAATGTATCGGGCATTGCCACGATTCCGGCCACAAAGACCAATTATTTCCCGGCATGGACTGAATTTGCCATCAGCATCGGCGTAGTTGCCGCTGCGACCCTGGTCTTTTTCTTTTTTGTAGAACACTTTTCCGTATTTGAATCAGAAGCGGAACATTCGCAGGAGGATACCGGGCTCCCGTTTCAAGACCCTGTTTCCAATACATATCTCGGCACCACGGGAATGGGCAATACCGCGCTCTATTCCCTGATCTTTATCCTGTCAATGTCCATAGGAATTTATCTGCTGCCCGGACATGCAATAACAGGGAAAGACCTTCGCAGGACACCGGTGAAAGCATCGGGTAGTATCATGGTACAAAAGGTTCCCTTGCCCGGTCAGACGCTATACACGTATAGCATTGTCAATGATGCGTCTTCTGCTGAAAGCTCAAACAAAAATACCCGGGAGCTGCAGGCATTGCTCTTTATCGATGATAACGGCAGGTTTGTCGTTTTTGACCATAAAGCCCATCAGATGTGGATCGACAAGCAGTTTGATAGACTGAAAATCAATCACTTCATATTTACCCCGTTGGAAAGTACTTATAGTGATAACGGAGACACCAGTGTGAATTCCGTTACACCAGCCGAGAAAACCCCTCCGGTCTTTCTAACGGGGTTTACCATCGAAAACCTGCGGCAGTCCAACTCCGGTACCACATCATGCCGGCTCTGCCATCACATGAATTATCCCTTTAATCAGGCAACATCCTGCAGGACCTGCCACAGGGACATGTACCTTGCAACGGACATATTTAATCATGATTTTCATATTAAAAAACTAGAGGGCAACCGGTCCTGCAGCAAATGTCATAAAGATCCTGATGCGGTAAAGTCACTGAAGACAGCAACACCATGTACGTCCTGCCATAAATATATGATCGCACGCAGTTCGTTTATCAAATTACAGGACAACCCTCTTGAAAGGCCGGCTGTGAGTTATATGGATGCCATGCACGGACTGTGCAGGAATTGCCATCATAAAGTGGCGTCTCTTGACCCACTGCATTACAATAACCTTGATACGTGCGCAACCTGCCACCAGCGGAATAATCCGGACTATCTCAAGGGGCTGCCGCAGTACCCAAAGCAGGGACAGCGCCCCATTTTCTCAATGGAAGTTCCGAATGACAAGGATAATTACTCTTTAAATGAAAATAGGGCGCTGTCCCTATCGAGGTGAAGATGCC
>JAJYJX010000092.1 GCA_021789095.1 bacterium | reverse complement strand
CAATCGCATTTCAACATGGTCAGGCCGGGCATAAGCATTTACGGTTACGGTAAAAAGGGACTGACACCGGCAATGCATGTCTTTTCAAGGCTAATCTCGGTTAAGATGCTGAAGAGGGGCTCTTCCGTAAGCTATGGAAGGACCTGCAGGCTAAAGCAGGATACAAAGGTTGGTGTTGTACCTATAGGTTATTCAGACGGTTATTCAAGGATGCTTTCCAATAAAGGTTTTGTTGGTGTAAACGGAAAGAAGGCATACATTATGGGCAGGGTGACGATGAACCATATAATGATAAATATGAATAGCGTAAATGCCCGTATTGGTGATAAAGTACTTATACTGGGTAAGGACAGGGATATGTACATAGGTGCAGATGAAATTGCCGGGCTCGGTTCAACTATCAGCTATGAAGTACTTTGCAGCCTCGGTTCAAACCTCAGACGGATATACCGGTAGTATGACATTAAATCCTTTTAATATTTTTGAATACATAGGTGAAAAATTTACCCTGTTTCTCGAGGAGCTTGGCGGCATATTCTCAACGTTTCTCCAGTCATTCGGTTTCATAGTTGTTCCGCCTTTCAGGTTCAGATTGTTCTTGAAACAAATGGAGTTTATCGGGGTGGAATCGAGCTTTATTGTACTGTTGACAGGCGCTTTTACAGGCATGGTGTTCGCACTCCAGACATCGTATGCATTCAAGCTGTTCGGTGCGGAAAACCTCATAGGCCCCTCTGTTGCACTGTCCCTTACAAGGGAGCTCGGACCTGTTCTTACCGCTCTTATGGTGACCGGCAGGGTCGGATCTGCAATGGCTGCAGAGCTGGGGACCATGAGGGTTACAGAGCAGATAGATGCACTATACACCATGAGCATAAATCCCGTGCAGTACCTTGTTACGCCAAGGGTATCATCATCCGTGGTGATGCTTCCGATGCTCACGGTGCTTTTCGATTTTATCGGCATCATCGGCAGTTATTTCATGGCGGTGTTTCTTCTCGGCCTGAACGGCGAACGGTTCATAAATGACACTATTTACATGGTCGATCTCAAGGATATATACATAGGCCTTTTAAAGGCGGCCGTGTTCGGAGCTATCATCTCTGTTGTTGGATGCTACAAAGGGTATTTTGCGGAAAAGGGCGCAGAAGGAGTCGGCAAGGCCGCTACTCAGGCTGTTGTCATTGCATCCGTTTCCATACTGATAGCGGATTATTTCCTTACCGCGCTGTTGTTTTGATTATGCAGATAGACATTAAAGGACTCAAAAAATCATTTGGCAGCAATCTGGTCCTTGAGGGCATTGACCTAACGATCGAGGACGGTAAGACGACCGTTATCATTGGTCAGACAGGCTGCGGCAAGAGTGTGCTTATCAAGCACATAATAGGTCTGTTAAGGCCCGATGAAGGAGAGATCGTCGTAAACGGTGTGGACATAACAAAAGTAACACGAAAGGAATTCTCGGACATTCTGAAAAATTTTGGCGTACTGTTTCAAAGTGCTGCACTGTTTGATTCAATGACAACCGGTGAAAATGTTGCCTTCCCGTTGAGGGAGCACACAAACCTGCCCGAAAGCAGGATCATGGAAATTGTAAAAGAAAAACTTGCGATCGTCGGGCTTAAAGGGGTCGAATCGCGCTACCCGGCGGAACTCAGCGGCGGCATGAAAAAGCGTGTCGGTCTTGCAAGGGCAATAGCCCTTGACCCCAAAGTTCTAATCTTCGATGAGCCTACAACAGGCCTTGATCCGGTAATGAGTGATACTATAGATAACCTTATAATGAACACGCAAAAGCGGCTCGGCGTAACAAGCATTGTGATCAGCCATGATATACCCGGTACCTATAAGATAGCTCACAGGATTGCAATGCTTTACAAAGGCACGGTTGTTTTATATGGTAGTCCTGATGATTTCAAAAGCACAAAAGATCCGATTGTCCGGCAGTTTCTCGAGAGAAGGGCGGAAGGGCCTTTGCAGGTAGAGGCGTAGTATGGCAAAGGGATTTTCTACAAATGCAAGGGTTGGCGTGTTTGTGGCCGTTGTTCTTCTGATCCTGTTCTGGGTCACGTTCAAGATCAGCAGCGGCACCATATTCGGCAGGATTCAGGGCTATACGATAATTGCGAGGTTCGGCAATGCACAGGGTCTTAACACAAAAACCGGAGTTTTTATTGCGGGCATAAAGGTGGGCTATGTCGATGATATAAAACTGCAGGATGACAAGGCGCTTGTTACGCTCAGGATAATGCCCGGGGTGACAATAGGGGAGAATGCAAAGGCAGTCATAAGAACAAAGGGACTGCTGGGAGAAAAATACATAGAGATCGTACCTGGCAAAGAGACTGCAGAACCCATAAAGCCTGGGGGCCAGATCATTTTTACAGAATCGCCGCCTGACTTCGAAGAACTCATGAACAAGCTCCAGGGTATTGCTACGGACATGAGATCCGTATCGCAGAGCCTCAGCGAGGTATTCGGGGGCTCAAAGGGTGCAAGAAATATCAGGGAGATGTATGATAACATCAACAGGACGATCAACCATATAGACCGCCTGATGACCAGCACGAATACGAACCTTAACAGAACCTTTGATTCCGTGAATGCATTTGCAAAGGTTCTCAAGGAGCAGGGCCCTGATATACTGACGAATCTCGCACAGGTTTCCAAGCAGCTCCATGCCATTATCGATGAGAACAAGGAGTCCGTAAACAAGACAATGGAGAACATAAACAGTGCGAGCAAGGAGCTTGACAGGACGCTTGCGAACCTCGAGGTCATAACCCAAAACCTCAAGGAGGGCAAAGGCACGATCGGAAAACTGCTGACCGACAAAAAGACAGAGGAACAGGTTACCAAGGCCATCAGTGGCTTAAGCACCATGGTCGGAGGCACCTCCAGGTTCAGGACAATCATAAATTACCGGGGTGAGTACCAATTCAAGTACAACAATGTCAAGAGCTATCTGAATCTCATACTTCAGCCTACGATGGACAAGTATTACCTGCTCGGCATAGTGGATGATCCGTCCGGCTATTCATCCACTTCAACGACCTATACAACCGTTGAGAATTTGAACACGGGTACTGTGCAGCAGACACAAACAATGACAAGGAATATAACAGAGCAATTGAAGTTGAACGCAGAGCTTGCAAAACGCATATCATATTTCACGTTCAGGGGGGGCATCATAGAATCAACAGGTGGTGTAGGTGTTGATATAGACTCACCCGGTAATCTGGCACAGCTCAGCGCGGAGGTATACGACTTCAACCAGAAGCCTAACCCCAAGGTCAAGGCAATGCTCAGCATATCAATAATAAGGTATTTCCTGCTCTCGGCTGGCATGTCCGATATAGCCAACAAGGATTACAGGACATGGTTTATGGGTCTGGGACTGAGGTTCGACGACCAGGATCTCAAGAACATATTCGGACTTGCAGCAAGCACAACTTACGTAAACACGAAATGAACTAACCCCAAAAACGCATTTTTCGGGTTGATCATTTCATTCCTTCCTCTTCGCTATTCTTTTCTCACTGCTCGCTGCTCACTACCCACTACTATTATTGTTCTGTCACTGTCTTTATCGCTTTCTCTACAGAGTCGAGCAGGTGCGAGATTTCCTGCTTTGTAATCGAAAGCGGTGGCATCAGGACAACAACATCGTCGAGCGGCCTGAGGAAGATCCCGTATTTCCTTATCTCATAACACACCTTTGCGCCTGTTCTTTGTTCAAACGAATAAGGCTGTTTTGTCTCTCTGTCTTTCACCAGCTCTATGCCCGTCATAAGTCCGAGTTGCCTTATCTGTCCGACATGCTCAAGCCCTGCGATCCTTTCCAGCCCTTTCTTGAGATGCCGTATCTTCGGCTGGATCTTTTTCAAGATGTTTTCTTTCCTGAAGATCTCAAGGTTTTCGATCGCCGCCGCAACACCGAGCGGATTGGCTGTATAGGTATGCCCGTGATAGAAGGTCTTCTTCTCTTCGTAATCGCCCAGGAACGCGTCATAGACGCGCTGTGTTGTCAGCGTTGCTGCAACGGGAAGGTATCCGCCGCTTAAGCCTTTAGCAATCGCCATTATGTCCGGACTGATGTGTTCGTGTTCGCTTGCGAACATCCTGCCTGTCCTTCCAAACCCTGTTGCCACCTCGTCCGCTATGAGCAGGACATCATGTTTTTTTGTAATCTCCCTTATGGCTTTAAAATAGCCCGGAGGTGAAATGATAAAACCGCCCGCTGCCTGGACCATGGGTTCTATTATCAGAGCGGCAATACTGTCTTCGTGTGCCGACAGCATTGAATCAATCTCTTTCGCGCATGCAAGACTGCATGACGGGTATTCGAGCCCGAGTTCGCACCTGTAGCAGTAGGGTGAGGGGGCCTTTATTGTTTTGAACAAAAGGGGCTTGTATGTTGAATGGAACAGCCCTATACCTCCGACGCTTACGGAGCCGATTGTATCTCCATGATACGCGTTGTTCAGTGATACAAAAATATACCTTTCAGGCCTGCCCATGTTGAACCAGTACTGGAGTGCCATCTTTATCGCTATCTCAACGGCAGTCGCGCCGTTGTCGGAATAAAACACCCTTTTTAATCCTTCAGGTGCTATGTCTATAAGCATCTTTGAAAGGAGTATCGCACCCGGATGACTGAGTCCCAGGAATGTGCTGTGTGCTATCCCTTTTAACTGTCTGATCACCGCATTGTCCAGCTGCCTTTTGCGGTGCCCGTGGACGTTCGTCCACAATGAGGAAACGCCGTCAAGGTACCGTTTACCGTTTACGTCTATGAGATAATTTCCCTTACCCTTTTCAATGATCAGGATCTCTTCTTTTTCCCATGCCTTCATCTGGGTAAAAGGGTGCCAGATGTATGACTTGTCCATGTCTGACAATTGTTTATACGTGTATCTTTTCATTTCCATACCCGTCAGTCATTGTAATAGTCAAGGCGCATTGCCCTGCGCACATCACTGAGCGTGCGGCCGGCGGTGTCTCTTCCTTTCATGGTGCCTTCATGCAGTATGCGCATGACCTCGCCGGGGTCTTTTGCAAATTCAGCCCTGCGCCTTCTTATGGGCTCAAGAAACCCCTCGAGGACTTCGAACAGCCTCTTCTTGACTGTGACGTCGCCAAGCCCTCCTGAGCTGTAGTGCTGTTTCATTGCCTTCACACCGTTTGCATCGGGATCAAATGCATCCAGGTAACTGAACACGGGATTGCCTTCAACGTTCCCGGGATCTTCTACATGGATGTGTTTCGGATCCGTGTACATGCTCTTTACTTTCTTTGTTACAACATCGGACGTATCTGAAAGGAATATTGCATTGCCCAAAGATTTACTCATCTTGTTCTGGCCGTCGGTACCCGGCAGCCTCGGGACCTTCGGGACCAGTGCTTCAGGCTCCACAAGAACAGGTTTGTAGATCCTGTTGAAGCTCTGCACAAGCTCTCTGGTCTGCTCTATCATGGGAAGCTGGTCCTCTCCAACAGGGACAAGATTTGCCCTGAACACTGTTATGTCGGCAGCCTGACTTACAGGATAAACAAGGAATCCTGCAGGCACATTTGCACCAAAGCCCCTCTGTTTCATCTCTGCTTTTACAGTGGGGTTGCGCTGCAGGCGCGCAACGGTTACGAGGTTGAGGTAATACAGGGTGAGCTCTGAGATCTCAGGCACAAGCGACTGGATCACGATCGTTGAAACCTTCGGGTCAATGCCAACTGCAAGGTAATCGAGCGCTACCTCGAGTATATTATGACGTACCTTTTCGGGGTGTTCTGCATTATCCGTAAGTGCCTGCATATCCGCTATCAATATGTAGGTCTCATACTCGTTCTGCAGCTCAACGCGTTTCTGCAGCGAGCCCACATAGTGCCCCAGGTGCAACGGACCTGTGGGCCTGTCTCCCGTGAGGATCACCTTCTTCATCTTCATTGACCTCCTTATGTTATAAGGATCTTGTACCTGCGTTTGTCAAAATCCGCAAGTAGAGGCAGGGCTGGACATGCCTCTACGGATGATCTGTAAGATTTGATGCGGCGTATGCAAACCTGTGATCATTATCATTGTAAGTTAGCGTCCCTTGTGCAATTTACATGAGGGCATGCGGTTGAGATATTTTTTCATCGCAAAGAGTTCATTGGAAAAATAGCGAGGTTTGAGAAGTGAGTGAAAAACCTGCGGCAAACAAATGTATTCTCCGAATATCAACAAAATGATATGGCAAGATGCCTGCATATAAACTTACATAGGGCTTTAAAATGGGTAATATAAAAAAGTTACAGTTGCTTAGGTGGATCGCAGGATTGAACGAACAAACAAATCTTGCTATTGAGTTTTTTGGGTTTATTCTTATTATTTCAATACTGCTATTAAGTGTTATAAACAGCGCTGCCCAGGATTTCAGAGATGCACCCCCTGGAGAAACCTGGCGCACAATTCAGTCAGAGCATTTTTCAATTACGTTTCCTGAAAAAGACAGGCAAATTGCGCAAAAACTGATCAACATTGCAGAGTCGTACTATTCGCGGATGACAGAGCGCATGGCGTGGGTACCGGACAGGGAGACATTCATACTTGTTTCCAATGCGACTGATTCTGCGAATGGAGAGACAACGCCTTATTATTACGACCATATCGTCATATTTGCTGTGCCGCCCGATGCATATTCAAGCATAATCAATTACGCCGACTGGGTGAAGACGATCTTCACGCACGAATACACGCATGTTCTGCATCTTGACCAGGTAAGAGGGTTTTTCGGTTTTATAAACGGCATTTTCGGGAGGGTGTTGTTTGTCAATGATATACAGCCCGACTGGTTTATAGAAGGCTACGCGGTGTACAACGAATCTACTTTAACAGGGGCAGGCCGGGACAACGGCAGCTATTACAACACCGTTTTAATGTCCCAGGCGTTGAAAAACGATCTGCCTTCAATAGACGTTGGCAATGGTACCCCAAGCAAATGGCCTTTTGGGGAATACCCCTACCTTTACGGGGGCAAGTTCCTTCAGTACCTCGCAAGCAAATACCCGGCAAAATCGTTTGCAGACTATTCAGAACGGTACACATACCTGCCCCTGCTTATCAGCAGGGATTCAAAGCTTGCATTTGACGATAAGGATTTTACGGAGTTGTGGCAGGAATGGCAGGACATGCTCAGAAAGCAGGCACTGCTTACAGCGCTGTCCGTCCTGTTTACAGGATATACCGGATCAAGACAGGCAACATACAGGGGAGCATACACAAGGGGACCCGTATGGGACACCACAGGCAGAGGCATATATTACACCTCTTACGACGGCAGGAGCCGGATGGGCTTATTCTATACCGACATAGCCGGAAAACACGGACACCGGACTGCACGGAGAAACAGCGGGTTTTCAAGTTCTGTGTGCAACGACAGACTGCTTTTTTCACAGGAGGATTATTTTAAAAACTTTTATCTTTACAGTGATCTGTATGAACTGGATACTGCCACGGGCTGTGTCAAAAGGCTTACCCACGGTTTGCGGGTGAGAGGGGCCGATGTATCGTACGACTGTAAAAAAGCCGTCTTTGTTTCAAATACATCGACAATGTCCGATCTTATGGTTTATCATTTAGCAGGGACTGATTCAGGGTCCAATCAAGAGAAAGGCCGTGCAAGTGCCATTGCAAGACTTGACAGTACAGGCCAGTTCCTTAATCCAAGGTGGTCATGGGACGGTAAACAGATAGCAGTTGCAGTAAAGAACAATAATGGAGAAAGCAGTATAGAGATTATGAACGAGCAGGGAGAAACGCTTACAACCGTGATATCGGATTATCACCTTAACCTGTTCCCTTCGTGGTCAAGGGACAACAGGTATGTGCTGTTCTCTTCGGACAGGACAGGCATACCGAACCTATATGCATATGCTGTGACGCAGCATACGATCTATCAGGTTTCAAATGTTATAGGCGGTGCTTATGAGTCGCAGGTTTCTCCTGATAACGCTACGATCGCATTTACGCAGTACGATGAATCAGGCTTTAATATTTATACAATGCCGTTTTCCCCGTCGACGTTCAAACCGGTATACCTTGCAAAGGAATTTACCGTAGAACAGGTCCGGCCTTACAAACAAGTAAAGACAGAAGAAAAGGCATACTCTCCGTTTGATACACTCAGGCCGACCTGGTGGCTGCCGACCCTTACCCTGGCGAATGATGCATATACCTTTGGTATATACACTGCAGGCTCTGACCTGCTCGCACACCATACTTATTCTGTACTTGTTGATTACACTGAATATCCGGACGTAAAAAAGAGTCCGGGGTTTTCAGCAGACTATATCAACACATCGTTCGCACCGGAAATAGAAATACAGGGTTCTATGCTGCCTTACATTGCGTCAACATACAAGGACCCGTCTTCCAATGAGCATTCATACGTACAGCAGAGTAACAACATTGCATTGAATGTCTCGTGTCCCATGAACCGCGTGCGTTACCGGCAGGCAGTTGGTGCTGGGTACAGCTATACTTTCAGGAAATCGCTTACGCCTCTTCCGGCGTATGTTGAAGACAGGCCTTTTACAGGCAAATTGAGCGGGTTTACTGCAGATTACTCCATAGATACGACATCAGTCTATGACACGTCCATAAGCAGGGAGGACGGCGTTTACTTCAATACGCACTTCGAAAGGGACATCTCGGTGCTGGGAAGCGACAGGGATCTTTCCATGTCCTTTTCTGCGCTGAGGTTGTACATACCGGGTTTTGCCGTTAACAACGTTGTTTTCATAAAAGGCATATACGGATTTTCTGCGGGTGTATCAAAGAACGATGCGCTGTTTGCAGTCGGAGGTGTCCAGTCTTTATATGCAAATCCCGATTACACGGATCTGCCCGTAAGGGGCTACAGCCCGGCTACGTTAACGGGAACAAAGGCTTATGCCGTTAGCGTGGAATACCGGTATCTGGCAGGCATAGTTGACAGGGGGATCACAACGCTGCCTTTTTATCTTGACAAGGTGTCCTTATCTCCGTTTTTTGATATCGGTACCAATACGTACAGGACAATTTCGTCAACAGGCGTTGAATTAAACCTTGATACATACATTGCGTACGTGTTCCCGGTAAGGTTTGTCATCGGATATGCTTATGCGTACAATGCATATCCCCCGTCTTCATGGTATTTCCTTGTAGGAGAGACCATCCTGTGAAAAAAATATATTCCACTGTCACAAGACTTGCTGTGCCTGTAATGATAGGCATGCTCACGCAGACATTCATCAACCTGTTCGATGTTGCAATGGTAGGAAGGCTTGGTACTGATGCAAAAACAGGGCTTGCCGCACTCGGACTGGGTATAATAACGCTCTGGGTGTTCGGCGGCGCATTCAACGCGATATCGGTTGGCATACTGAGTCTTGTTACGCGCAGGTTCGGAGAAAAGGAATATCCAAGGGCGGGCGAGGTTCTGTTTTCAGGCGTTATCATGGCTGTTGTGCTTGGTATAATAGTCGGTGCAGCAGGCTATGCAATATCAATCCCCCTGTTCCATGCACTTGCACCGACAGAAACTGTTGCAGCCGAAGGAGCAAAATTTATAGAGTGGAGGTTCCTGGGCATGCTGCCGTTCCTTATAATAATCGTTTACAAGGCTTTTTTTGACGCAATAGGCAAGACATGGGTTTTCATGTACGTGGAGATAATCATGAACATTGTAAATGTCATACTTTCCTACGGCATGATCCTGGGGCATTTCGGCTTTCCGAGGCTGGGCGTTGAAGGCGCGGGTATTTCAGCGACGGCAAGCTCATTCGTCGGTGCAGCTACAATAGTACTATACAGCCTGCAGTCCAGATACAGAATATTCAGCATATACAAATCGAACAGGATCAACTATGCGCTTATAAAGGAGATTGTGAGGATCAGCTATCCTGCATCCATAGCTGCCGTTCTTACAACAATGGGATTCGAGGCTTTCATTGTAGA
>JAJYJX010000091.1 GCA_021789095.1 bacterium | reverse complement strand
GGAGCAGAATCGTCACAGCTCCTGCTGCAACGGACAGCACTACTATAGGATATACCATTGCACCCTTTACCCTGCCTTTTAGCTTTTCTGACTTTTCTATATAGGTCGCAAGCCTTGCAAGAATTGCATCGAGCATACCGCCGACCTCACCTGCTGCAACAAGGTTGGAGTATAGGGAATCGAATACCTCAGGATGCTTTTTCAGGGCCGCAGCAAATGTAGAACCTCCTTCGATAGAAACCTTTAAATCCTTGATTGTCTTCTGAAATGTCTTGTTCTGCTGCTGGCCGCCGAGAATCTCGAGGCATTGTACCAGCGGAAGACCCGCATCTATCATGGTTGCAAACTGCCTTGTAAAAATAGCCAGATCCTTGCCTTTAACCTTTTCTTTGAATATGTTTATTGCCTCAAGGTTAAAAGCTGCCTTTTTCTCCTTCACATTTATGGGCCTTATCTCCTGCTGCCTGAGCAGGGCTATAACAGCGGATTCGCTCTGTGCATCCGTCCTGCCCTTAACAACCTCGCCTGTTTTTCTCATTCCTTCCCATGTGAAAACAGCCATTGTTTACCTCCGGTTAAAAGCTTTTTTGCTGCGCGGTCTGCATCCTTGCCTGAGCCTGTATACCAGGCGGTAATGCTGTACCCGCCTGCAACATCTGCTTCAGCTCTTCAAGATCTGTCGAGTATATCGTGGCATCATCAACCGAAATAAGTTTCCGCTGGTAAAGATTGAATAAAGCCTGGTTCATGGTCTGCATGCCGAATTTTGCCTGCCCGACCTGCATATGTGAATATATCTGGTGTACCTTCTCCTCCCTTATAAGATTCCTGATGGCAGGCGTAGGTACCATTACTTCAGTAGCAAGAACCCTGCCGGGCTGGTTGTACTTCGGTA
This sequence comes from bacterium, assembly GCA_021789095.1. GTDB lineage: Bacteria > JAMCPX01 > JAMCPX01 > JAMCPX01 > JAMCPX01 > JAJYJX01. The sequence goes on along the minus strand of JAJYJX010000091.1, from coordinate 9,106 downwards.
TAAGCGACTGGGTTAATACACCTTCGAGGACAAATGAAAGCTGTGCCCTTACCTGCGGCTGCTGATGGGGCGGAAATGCATCAATGATCCTGTTTATTGTCTGAACAGCCGAGTTTGTGTGCAGTGTTGCAAGTACAAGATGTCCTGTTTCAGCTGTGTTAAGGGCTGCCTCCATTGTCTCAAGGTCCCTCATCTCACCGATAAGCACAACATCCGGATCTTGTCTTAAAATATACTTCAAAGCATTTGAAAAACTCCTGGTATCGGCCCCAACCTCTCTCTGGTTCACCACACAATTCTTGTGAGGGTGGAGGTACTCAATCGGGTCCTCTATAGTAATAATATGCTCGTGCCTGTCTTCATTTATTTTTGCTATTATGGAAGCCAGTGTCGTGGTTTTGCCGCTGCCCGTAGGACCTGTCACAAGGATCAAGCCCCTCGCCTTTTTTGTCAGCTCCGTCACTATGGGCGGCAGGCCGAGTTCTTCGAAACCAAGGATTTTGAAAGGGATCGTCCTGAACGCGCCAGCAACAGCACCTCTCTGCATGAATATGTTTGATCTGAACCTGCTTAACCCTTTCACACCGAATGAAAGATCCAGCTCGTTGTCTTCTTCAAACCTTTGCTTCTGTGCGTCCGTGAGTATGCTGTAGCACAGCTGCTTTGTCTCCGTTGCAGTCAGAGGCGGCACTTTTAAGGGTGTCAGTTCCCCGTCTATCCTCAGCTGCGGCGGGCTGCCTGTGGTTATGTGTAAATCACTTGCGCCTTTTTCTATCATTACTTTTAACAACTGATGCAGGTTAAAACTCATTGCCACCTCCACTTAATCTTTTGCTGTAACCCTTACAACCTCATCTATAGTCGTAAGTCCCTTTCTAAGCAAGTCTATTGCACTCTGTCTCATGGTCATCATTCCAAGCCTTATGGCTTCCTTCTTTATTTCACCGGCAGATGCACCCGACAATATCAACTCGCGCAGATCTTCTGCGATGATCAGGATCTCATAAACGGCTATCCTGCCTTTGTATCCCGTGCTGCTGCACGTATTGCATCCTTTGCCCTTGTAGATCTTTGTACCTTTTGCCTCTGCCTCAGGCAGGCCTATATCTGTCAATACCTTTTTTTCAACATCGATTTCCTCCCTGCACTTGTCGCACACCTTCCTGACAAGCCTCTGTGCCAGTATGCAGTGTACCGATGATGCGACAAGGAAAGGCTCTATGCCCATGTTGAGCAGCCTGTTGATCGTGCTTGGTGCATCATTTGTATGGATCGTTGATAAAACAAGGTGTCCTGTCAGTGCCGCTTTCACAGCTATCTCGGCAGTCTCGTAGTCCCTGATCTCTCCGACCATGATAATGTTCGGGTCCTGCCTTAAAAAGGACCTGAGCGAAGCTGCGAAATTCAGACCTATCTCCTCATGCATCTGCACCTGATTAATGCCGGGTATGTTGTATTCCACGGGGTCCTCTGCGGTTGATACATTCTTTGATATTTGGTTCAATTCGGACAGCGCAGAATAGAGTGTCGTCGTTTTACCGCTGCCCGTAGGACCTGTCACAAGCACCATTCCGTAAGGCTTGTGGACGGCTTCCTTAAAATCCTTCAGCTGTTTTTCGTTAAAGCCCAGTTTTGTCATATCAAGCTGAAGGTTGGACTTATCAAGCAGCCTCAGGACGATCTTTTCCCCGAAAAGCGTCGGCAGTACGGACACGCGGAAATCTATATCCTTGCCGTCCGAGTACCTGATCTTGATCCTTCCGTCCTGCGGCCTTCTTCTTTCCGCTATATCAAGTTTTGCCATAATCTTTAATCGTGACGCAATGGCATTTTTCAGGGAAATGGGCGGCTTCATAATCTCGTAAAGCATGCCGTCTATTCTGAACCTTACCCTTAAACTCTTTTCATAGGGTTCTACGTGTATATCGCTTGCGCCTCTCTTTATTGCATCGTTCAAGATCGAATTTACAAGCTTGATGACAGGCGCCTCTTCGCTCGCCTTTTCAAGGCTCTTAATGTCTATATTATCATCTTCACCGACAACCTCGTATTCCTCTGCAGCCTCATCCAGCATCTCCTGATAATCCGTGGATACCTCAAAATATTTCTCTATCGCCTTTTTTATGGCGGTCTCTGTAGCTGCAACAAATTCCACATTGTAACCTGTCAGAAATTTCACCTCATCGATTACCGAAAGGTTCGTCGGATCGGATGTAGCTACAATAAGGGTGGCGCCGGTCTGGTTCACAGGTATTATAAGGTGTTTACTCGCTATATTCTGGGGTATCTTCCGTGCTATTTCCTTATCTATTTCAAACTCTTCGAGGTTTATAGCGGGAACATTGTACTGCTTGCTGAGGAAGGAAAGTAATTCCTCGTCTGTGACAAACCCCAGCTTTGTAAGACTTGATCCAAGCCTTCCTCCTCCGGCCTTCTGTTCTTCTATAGCTTTTCTAAGCTGATCCGGTGTTATTAAGTTTTCTTTAACAAGCAGCTCTCCTAGTCTTGAACTCGCAGCCATACTGTTAACCCCCTAAAATACTGTTTATTGAGTAGTATACGGAAAAGTGCGGGAAGTGTCAAGGATGGACTTGCAGCGGCATATTTTCCTGTAAAGAGGAATTTTTTGTTTTTATTGACAAACTCCCGACTTATACACGATAACCATGCGCACGGAGGAACACATGGCACTTTCGGAAGATGAGCAAAAGCGCTATACACGGCAGATGATGATGGATGGGTGGGGAGAATCCACCCAGGAAAAACTCAAGGCATCCACTGTATTTATTGCCGGCGCAGGAGGGCTGGGTTCTCCTGTTTCGATATATCTCGCTGTGGCAGGCATAGGGCATATTGCGATCTGTGATTTTGATTCACCCGATCTCAGCAATCTTAACCGCCAGATACTCCACGACCATACGAGGATCGGAATAAACAAGGCGGTATCTGCAAAAATGACGCTTGAAAAGCTGAATCCGGATATAAAGATAACAGCAATTACAGATAAGATCGTTGAAGATAATGTGGATAAGCTCGTTGGTGATGCTGATATCATACTGGACTGCATGGATAACTTCCCCACGCGCTTCTTATTGAACGGGTGCGCTGTCAGAAAACATATACCAATGGTCTACGGAAGCATATGGGGTATGGACGGCAGGCTATCATTCATACATTCCCCTGAAACGCCGTGCCTACGGTGCATTTTCGAAGAAGCCCCTCCAAAAGAAGTGTTCCCCGTGCTCGGTGCAACACCTGCAGTTATAGGGTCTCTCCAGGCGCTTGAGGCGATCAAATACCTTACCGGCATAGGCTCAAACATCAAGGGGAAACTGCTCGTCTGGGAAGGCGGGAAAACGGATTTCAGGACGTTCACCGTCAAAAAGGATCCTGACTGCCCGGTCTGCGGCGGCAAATAGCCATCTTCTCATAAAGAATTCTTAATCACAAAAAATTCAATTTTGAAAATAAGAGAGTTTGTGCAGTGAGCGAACAAGCAAACTTTCTTATTTCATTTTTCGGGTTAATTTTAGTGGACATCGGGTAAGCTATGATGTATAGGCTGAAAACTGGAGGAACACATGAAGAGCGAATATTTTTCTTTTCTATTCACACCGATAAACATAAACAAGCTGGAGATAAAAAACAGGATCGTTTTCCCTGCGATGCACCTGAATTACACACCCGAAGGATACATCACTGATCAGATGACCGCATTCTACGAAAACAGGGCAAGGGGCGGTGCCGGCCTTATTGTAGTGGGCGGATGCACAATAGATAAGGTCGGGGGGGGCCATTTCATGGTCAGGCTTGACACAGACGATTTTATCCCGGGCATGTCCTCCCTTACAAAAAGACTGCACAGCCACGGAGCAAAGGTGTTTGCTCAGCTCTACCATGCAGGAAGATATGCTGCATCATGGATGATTGGGGGAGAAACCCCTGTTTCTGCATCGGCTGTTCCATCAAAGCTCACCAATGAAACGCCAAAGCCTTTGACTATAGACGAAATAAAGCAGATCCAGCAAGCTTACGCCAATGCAGCCCTCCGCGCAAAGAAGGCAGGCATGGACGGCATTGAGATCCTTGCATCTGCGGGATACCTCATATGCCAGTTTTTGTCTCCATTAACAAACCAAAGGACCGATGATTACGGGGGCACCCCGGAAAACAGGATGCGCTTCGGCATTGAGGTGTATAAAAGTATACGGGAGGCAGCCGGTGATGATTTTGCAATCATTATGAGGCTGTCAGGAAGTGATTTTGTTCGCGGAAGCAATACGATAAACGAAACTGCCGAATTTGCAAAGGCGCTCGATCAGGCGGGCATTGACGGGTTCAATGTAACAGGAGGCTGGCACGAGACGCATGTGCCACAGCTTACATTCTCCGTGCCGGAAGGGGCATTTTCCTACCTTGCAATGAAGGTAAAACAGGCCGTTGGTGTACCTGTCATTGCATCCAACAGGATCAATAATCCAAAGCTTGCGGAAAGGGTTATAAACGACGGCTGGGCTGACATGGTCATAATGGGCAGGGCTTTGATAGCGGATCCAATGTTTCCGGAAAAGGTCAGAAAAAACGAACTGCATGAAATAAATTATTGCATAGCCTGCAATCAGGGATGTTTTGATAACATCTTCAACGGTCTTCCTGCCACATGCCTTGTAAATCCGGCTGTCGGCAGGGAACATGAGATAAAGATTTCCAGGGTAAAAAAACCAAAGAAAATCGCCATCATAGGGGCAGGACCGGCAGGACTTGAAGCCGCTGTGACCCTTGCAAAAAGGGGGTATAAAGTAAGTCTTTTTGAGAAGGAAAAATGGATCGGCGGCCAGTTCAATCTTGCAAGTGCCGTGCCGGACAAAGAAGGTTTTTATGATCTCCTGCTCTATTATGCGCACCAGCTCGAGCACAATAGTGTTGATCTCAAGCTGGGAAAGGCCGTCAGCAAAAACATGCTTTCACACCTGAAGGCTGATGAGATCATCATAGCAACGGGTGCAAAGCCCCTTATACCCGATATAGAAGGATTAAAAGAAGGCATTAAAAGCGGATACGTGAAGCTGGCATGGGACGTACTGTCACACGAGTTCAACGGGGCTTCACAGGACATTGTGATCATTGGGGGCGGCGCTGTAGGCTGTGATGTCGCTTTGTTCCTGTCACAGGGCGGTACCATGGACGGGAAGGCAGCACGCTTTCTGCTCGAAAACGATGCAGAGGATCCCCTGCTCGTACAGCAGCTTTTAAAACAGTCCACAAGAAAGATCACCATGCTTGAGATGCTGGACAAGATGGGCAGGGACATAGGCAAGTCCACACGCTGGCCGATTATGCAGCAGTTGAAAAGAAGAGGGGTTAAAATGCACACAAATTCAAAGGTCGTAAAGATAGAAAAAGGCATGGTCTACGCTGAAAACAATGGTAAAACGCAGGTGTTCAATGCAGGCATGATTGTGATTGCAGCAGGCGTTGTGCCTGACAGCACGTTCACAGGCTTAAAGGATAAACGCATTCATGTAATAGGGGATGCCCTTTCAACAGCAAAGGCCATTGATGCCATAAAACATGGTTTTGAACTTGCTTTAACATTATAACGGGAAATGAAAAAGGCGGTCATAATCATAAGCCTTCTGGTTGCGGATGTTCTGCGGTCTGAAGAAGCGCGGAAAGGCGGGTTACTATCATGAATAAAAAGATTGGTTTTTTATTCCTTGTTTTCATACTTTATGCAGGGGTAAGACTTGTCCCTTTTTTCTTTACTTTTACGAGCACAGACAGGTTTTTCCTTGCGGATTCATATGAGTATTCACTGCTTGGTGAAAACATTGCACAGCACGGATATTATACACAAAACGGTGGGGAACCGGGACTGAGAAGGACACCCGGCTATCCGTTGTACCTCGCACTGATCTATAAAATCTTTGGTGTAAAACCTGCTGTCGCTCTATTCTTTCAGATCATACTTTCAGGCTTCATACCCGTTTTCCTCTACCTGAATGCAGAGCAGTTGTTTTCAAAACGTATTGCAAAGATTGCGGCAGTGATTTCGATATTCGAGCCTGTAAGCGTAATCTATGTAAATATACTGCTCTCGGAAACATTGTTTGTGATTTTTCTGCTGATCAGCACTTATTTCCTTATAAAATCAACGAAAGAGGAGCGCTCTGCATTCGTAGTTTTGTCGGCAATATTTGCAGGCCTGTCTGCATACCTGCGGTCCATCTCTCTGTACCTGCCCGTTTTTTATGCACTTATATATTTACTGGCATCGCGGTTTTCATTCAGAGACAGGATAAAAAAATCAGTCAGTGTTATTATAATAGCTGCATTGACCGTGTCCCCATGGATTATCAGGAATTATGCGGTCGATCAGTACAAAGGCTTCTGCTCCATCCAGGATATAAACCTGTACCACTGGCGGGCTGCCGGCGTTATTTCGGAGGTTGATCATATACCTTTAAGGACCGCACAGGAAAACCTGGACAGGGCTGTGCCATCCGGACTTTCCCTTGCAAACGAATACCGGTTCTTCCGCGATAAGGCCGCACGTATCATCATGCATCATCCTTATGCTTATTTTATTGTCATGCTGAAGGGTAGCATAAACATGCTTGCATCTCCCGAACGCTACGCAGTGTTCAAGCTTGCAAATATAAAACCGAGGCTTTTGGGGTTTATGTGGCAGGGACACAGCCTTGAGAATGCAATAAATATGCTGAAGTCTGACCCGGCCATTATATCCGCTGTCGTCCTGTATCAGGCAGGGTTTACCGTTTTATTGGGACTGCTCATTTTAATAGGTCTCGTCACAGCTGCGGGAGAAGGTTTTTACCGGGAGCTTTTATTCCTTGTGCTTATTATAGCTTATTTTATCATCGTATCGGCAGGTCCTGAAGCAGAGCCCAGGTTCAGGCTGCCGCCCCTGCCTTATGCGATTATCCTCGTATCAACGGCGCTATCCGCGCTGTCCAGCAGCATAACAAGGAAGCACTACAAAGAACGGATAAAGTAAACCCCGTTAAAGGGGAAAAAGAGTTTGATACGAGGTGAAAATAAGCTTTTTGGGTTTATATAAGTTGATTAATTAGAGTGTGTATGCTTTAAAAAAAATATGAATAAAAAACAGATATTAATTGTGATGGGTAGCAGTTCGGACGAAAAATTCATGTCGGAGTGTGCAAAGATACTGGATAGCTTCGGCATAGGTTATGACATGGTCGTTTCATCAGCACACAGGACCCCTCAAAAAACCAGGGAGATTGCTGTAAAAGCAAAGGAAAGCGGCTACAGAGTTATCATAGCAGGTGCCGGAGGTGCTGCCCACCTTGCCGGCGTAATAGCGTCTGAAACAGTACTGCCTGTAATCGGCGTGCCGCTGCCCTCATCGCACCTTTCAGGCATGGACGCGCTCCTTTCCACCGTCCAGATGCCGGGCGGCATACCGGTTGCAACTGTTGCAATCGGAGAGCCAGGCGCAAAGAACGCGGGCCTGCTCGCCGTGGAAATACTTGCATTGACCGATGAATCGCTACACAAGAAACTGCTTGAATACAGGCACACTCTTGCCATGAGTGTTGAGAAGAAAAAATAGCCTTGCTGATCGAACTTAACGATATCCTTAAAGATAAGAGTAAAAGAGAGTTTATAGCCGATTATCTGAGAAACGGCAAAATCATGGTCTATCCCACTGAAACTGTTTACGGCATAGGGTGTGATGCCTTCAATGAACCGGCAATAAGGCGCACTTTTGAGTTAAAACAGCGCAGCGTCAACAAGCCTTTTATAATACTTGTAAAAGACAGGGCAATGCTCGAGGAGATTGCCGCTGATATACCGCCTGTTGCAGAAAGACTGATGAAACGGTTCTGGCCCGGGCCCCTTACAATCATATTCAGGACAAGGCCGAACATAAGCAAACTGTTAACAGCAAATACAGGTAAGATCGGCACAAGGCAGTCACCCTACCCTTTAATCGAATCCATTTTTACCGTGTATGATCATCCTGTTGTTTCAACAAGTGCAAACATATCGGACAGAATGCCGGCAACATGCATTTCTGATCTTCCGACAAATATTACCGATAAGATTGATCTTATAATTGACGGGGGTAAAATAAGCAGTACACCTTCAACGGTAATTGATGTAACCGGGAATGCTATAAGGTACGTTAGGGAAGGGATAATTAAAAATTCCACAATAGAAAGGTTTTTATATGACAGAGATAAATCCATTTAGAGGTACAAGGTATAATAACAGTGTGGTTGATCCATCGCTGGTGGTGGCACCGCCTTATGATGTTATAAATGAAGCCCAGCAGGATATGCTTTATAAAAAGCATCCGTACAATGTTATAAGGCTTATACTCGGCAAACAGCACGAAGGCGACAATGAGAACAACAACAGGTACACAAGGTCAAGGAAGTTTATGGATGAGTGGGAACAGAACAACGTGCTTATCAGGGACGAACAGCCGTCTATCTATCTGTACATACAGAAATTCAGGGTTCACGGCAAGGTTTATGAGCGGCGGGGGTTTATAACACTTATCAGGCTCGGCAAAGATATTTACACACATGAAAAAACCCTGTCAAAGCCCAAAGAGGACAGGTTTGAACTGATGAAGGCATGCGAGGGCAATCTTTCACCCATATTCATACTTTATGACGATGAGAAAAGGTGCGTGGAATGCATTACAATAAGCCCGGGAATCCATACACTGCTTGCGCACATCAAGGATGAAGATGAAGAGCATTTCTTCTACAGGATTGCCGACGAAAAGATCATAAACATTGTAAAAAAGATGATCGGTGAGCAGCGCGTGTACATTGCCGACGGCCACCACAGGTATGAAACCGCTATAAAGTACAGGGACTACATGTTTTCACTGCACGGCAGAGATGAAAATGCAAGCTATAATTATATGATGGCGTACTTTACAAACATCAGCGACCCCGGTCTTGTAATACTCCCAACCCACAGGGTGGTGCATGATGTGTCACTCAAGGAACAGGAGTTCATTGACAGGCTTAAATTATGCTTTGATGTCAGACTCTTCAGCAGCAAACAGGACAATGCAGCAATAGATGCATGGATAAAAGAG
>JAJYJX010000090.1 GCA_021789095.1 bacterium | reverse complement strand
TGGCGGAGGATTGTCCTGATGAACGGCTTGTAACTGTTTTCATAAGCCTGCCTGAATACACCTTCGAAATTGCCAACCGGCTGATGACAGTGAACTGCAAAATGGAAATTCAGCTTGTTCATTAAGCGCTCCACATCTTTTTTGTATAATCATGGTCCGGAACAAAGATGGAGATCATGCCGGTGGAAGGATACTTCTCAAGCTCCGCGTCACCGTCCCTTGAGCTTATGATCATGTTTAACTTCATGTTGGGTGAAGCGCTTATGTCTGAAAAAGGGATTTTCAGTTCGATGATCTTTTTTATTGCTATAAAATCGCTCACCTTCACGAACTCAAACTTTATCTGGTCCTTTGCATAGTGCAGTTCATAGTACGGCTTGCTGTCGATTATGTGTTTTATGGGGATCACGACCCTGTATTCGAAATTATGGTCAAATATATTTATCGCAAAATATATGTTGAACTTTTCTTTTTTGATCTTTTCTATATTGTGATCGATCCTTACGTACAGGTTATCAAGATCGAACCCGTAGCATATCCTGTGGATATAGGGGTCCGGGTTATGCATACTGCCGGTTGAGATATAAGAACACGCGGCGCTGCCTTCCCATTCGTAGTAATCCGTCGGTATTCCGTCGAGCACCGGTGTTATCAGGCCCGCAGGCTGTGAGCTGATCTGCGTCTCGGATAAGGCTATTACAGGCGTGTGAAGGAAATCCAGCATTGGTTTTCTGATAATCTCTATGACCTTCTTAAGGTTTTTTCTGAAAAGCCTGTCGAATTCCTCTTCATTCAGCGTATAGAATGTATCACCGTACCACCAGTACCAGTCGCTTCCTTCGGCTATGGAGATGTATTTCAGTGCCGTGTCTATCTGTTCCTGCGAGAGCCCCTTCATGTGTTCCTTGAAATACTCCCTTGTGGATCCGAGATACTCCCATGCAAGGTTTTTTTCTTCATTGCCAATCCATATATCAAAGCGCTTGTTTATCCATGAACCCGTGTACAGGTTGTCTATGTTCATTACGGGTTTATGTGTTTCAAGGTATGACGATATTGTTGTTGTTTTTATGTCCCTACTTTTACTCAGCGAGTCATACAGGTTGTTTAAAAACCTTTTCCCGCTGTAGGTGAAATATTCCCATGGATTTTCCCCGTCCAGTGCTATCACAACTATGCCGTCCATTTTTTTCCCGGACAGATACTCCTTTATGTTTTTAAGCTGATTCATTATCTGTCCGACCGCCTCTTCCCTCATACCGTATCTTGCACAATCAAAACTTATGAAATTTGAAAGTCCCTTGTCCCTGAAAAAGATATTCGTGGCTGTGTTTCTGTAGCTTGCCGTGTACGGCCTGTAGAGGAGCTCACCGGTCCTTTGTTCATTAATCGATGCAAGCAGGATGTCTTCATCCGTCACCATCCATTCAAAGCCCGCTTCTTTTACGAGCGGAATGATCTCCGGTGAGACAGACCCCTCTGACGGCCAGAGTCCTTTTGGAGCAATGCCGAGGTGGTCGATGATAAACTGCCTGCCAAGCTTGAGCTGGGAAAGGACATCTTCAGGGTAGCTTACCCTTTTGGGAAGTACCGCCCTTGGCATGCATCTGCGTGCTGTATCAGAATCGTATAACAGCGGCAGGATGGTATGATAGAACGGGCTTGTTGAAATTTCTATGCTCCCTGAATCGCTCAGTTCCCTGTAGAGCGGCAGTACTTTTTTCAGTATGGACATTTGAGTTTCAAGAACAAACCTTTTATCCTGCTCCGTGAAGTTTTTCTGTTTTTCTTTAAGCTTTTCAAGTTCCGGGTATTCAGCCAGTGCGGTGAAGCCGAACCATGAAAGATTAAACCATACCTGGAGATCCAGAAAATCATGCTTGTTGAATGTGCTTATTATGCCGTCAATATCCACTGCATCGGGCTTTTTCCCGCGCTTGAGAAGCAGCTCATAATATCTCGGATACGGCTTGATCATTGTTTCCCAGTTGCTCATAAAGAAGTACTTCAGTATAAATGCCTTTTCATTGTTGTCCAGATCCGCGGACGGCTTGATGGTATATTCATGGAAAACGTCCTGAACATTGCCTGAAGCATAATCAATAAGCTGTTCAACCAGTGAAGGTACAAGATTGATATTGACCCTTATATCCGGATAATTCTTTAATACCGACGCCATATCATAGTATGCCTTTATTGCGTGAAGCCTTACCCAGGGCAGGGTGTACTTATCGGTGAAAGGGTCCTTGTACCTTGGCTGGTGCATGTGCCACAGCAATGATAAATATACTTCCGACATTTCAGTCTACAACGGTCCCTTTCGGTATAACAACTATGCCTTTTTCAGACACCGTGAATCTCTTTTTGTCTTTTTCCAGGTCATAACCGACGATCGCATTCGGCATGACCTTGACATCTTTATCAATAATTGCACCTCTTACCCTTGCATACCTGCCTATATCAACCCTTTCAAACAATATGGAATCTTCTACATTGGAAAACGAGTTTATCCTTACGCCCGGGAAAAGGATAGTCCTGTTTATCTGGCCCCCGCTGATGATGCATCCCTCTGCAACCATAGAATCGGTTGCGATACCGATCCTCCTTGTTTCTTCGTCCGCAAATACAAATTTTGCAGGCGGATAGGGCGGATAAAAAGTCCTTATCGGCCATTCATAGTTGTAAAGATTCAGTTTCGGCGTGACCGAGACAAGGTCCATATGTGTCTGCCAGTATGTGTCAATGTTTCCAACGTCCCGCCAGTATCCTGCTCCGGTTTTAGGTTCGCCCGGAACAACGTTCTTTGAGAAATCATATGCCTTTACATTGTATGAGTGTATCGCAGCCGGTATTATGTCCCTGCCGAAGTCATGCGTTGAGTCCTTTGCAGAGTCGTTTTCGAGCATTTTCAGCAGTACATCCGTGTTGAACACATAATTGCCCATCGAGCATAAAGTCATATCGGGCCTGTTCGGCATGGGTTTCGGGTGAGAAGGTTTTTCCTTGAATCCTGTAATGCTGAAATCCTTGTTAATTTCTATAATGCCATACAAGCTTGCCTCTTTTAACGGGTAAGGAACTGCTTCGACAGAGATCTGAGCGTTCTTCTTAAGATGGAAATCTATCATCTGCCGTACGTCCATCTTGTATATGTGATCGCCGCCAAAAATGCAGACAATGTCCGGTTTTTCATCATGGATAAGGTTTATGTTCTGATTTACGGCATCGGCAGTGCCCTTGTACCAGTCTTTGCCTATGCGCATCTGTGCAGGCACAAGATCAATAGAGTGGCCTATTGACGGAGAAAGATGCCATGCCCTTGAGATATGGGAGTTAAGAGACTCTGATTTATACTGGGTAAGCACCTTTATCCTGTAAAAACCGGAATTGATAAAATTGCTTAAGACAAAATCGATGATCCTGTATCTGCCGCCGAACGGGACAGCGGGTTTTGCCCTGTCCTTTGTGAGAGGATGCAACCTTTTCCCTTCTCCGCCTGCAAGGATCATAACAAGTATTTTTGGTGTAATCATAACAACGGTTATAAAGTAACATTTTTATTGCGGGATAGTCAATTAAACTTGCCCGCACGTGCGGGGTTTATCCTTCTCTCAGGGAAGAATTTATAAACATGGATTCGATTACATCTTTATATTTCTGATTTATTATCCGCCGTTTTAACTTCAGTGTAGGTGTAAGTTCCCCTGTTTCCACGGTAAAAGGCGTGTCAAGAACAGTGTAGTATTTTATCTGTTCATAACGGGCTAAATTTTCATTCACCTCATCTACCTGTTTCTTTATAAGTTCCTTGATCTTTGGATGTTCTATAAGCTCTTTGTCATTGGCTGACTGAATACCGTTATCTTTTGCAAACATCTTGAGCTCATTGAAATCAGGGACAATAAGTGCAGCAATGTACTTTCTTCCATCTCCCAGAAGGCAGGCCTGATCGATATAGGACTTTGCGATGAGAGAGAGCTCAATCGGGTGTGGGGCGATGTTCTTCCCTCCGGAGGTAACAAATAACTCTTTTTTCCGGTCCGTTATGCTTAAAAAGCCTTCTTTATCGAACTCTCCGATATCTCCTGTCTTGAACCAGCCGTCTTCGGTAAATACTTCTTTTGTCTCTTCAGGCATATTCCAGTAGCCTTTGAATATCTGCGGTCCCTTCACCAGTATTTCTCCGTCTTCTGCAAGTTTTTCTTCCGTCCAGATCACCGGTCTGCCTACCGTCCCTGGTTTTATCTGGAGTCTGTGTGCTATAGTAGTGTAAGCAATAGAAAGTTTCACGGAGCGAATAGGGTTTGTGAAGGGTGACTTGCCTTTTGCCTGCTGGGTAATCATAAGATCAACCGTCCAATCGACCATCTTCTTTTTAAACCAGCCAAGTTTATTAACATCTACATCTCTGAATTCCGGCTCATTAAAGTTTATAACAGGAGATGTTTCAGTGAGACCATAACCTTCATTGAGCTGAATACCGAGGGATCTTATAAACACACAGACCTCTTTTGATAATTTTCCTCCGCCGGACACAGCGAGTACCAACCGTTCAAATCCAGCCAGCTTCTTTATCTTGTTAAATATAACGTTGTTTGCGAGAGAGAACTTTAGCAGATCAAGCTGCGGAAGACGTGTTCCGGTTGCCATACTGTCGGTGAATTTCTCGCCTTGACGGAGCGACCAGGCGAACAGTTTCCTGTAAAACTTATTCTGCCTTGAGAAAGCAGAACGTACCATGTCATAGGTCTTTTCATAGAATCTTGGGATACTGACAACAACATTCGGTCTTAATTCAAGAAGGTTCTTTTGAATAGCGTCAAAGCTTTCAGCAAATGCAAGGGTGCCTCCTAATTTAAGCCCGCCTATGATATAATCGGATGTCCTGCCATACACATGGCAGAGAGGAAGATGAACAAGAAAAAGCAGATGGAGATCAAGTTCAACCAGCCGTTTCAATAATGTAGAGTTGGAACTCTGGTGCATATTGGCTACCCAGTTTGACTGGGTAAGAATTGCCCCCTTTTGTCTTCCCGTTGTACCGGAGGTGTATATGATGGAGGCAATATCGTCCGGTTTTACTGCACGGATGTTTTCTTCTATGGTTTTCCGGTTACCTTTCTTTTGCCCTGTTTCTATTACCTCGGTAAAAGTATATATTCCAGCCGGCCTTGCACCTTCCCATGGACACATTGTAATAATTGTTTTTACAGGGGATCCTGTGCCTATTGCCCTGAGGGTCATCTCTGCTTTTTCCTGAGTAGATGCGATGACAATCTTTGACCCGCTGTCCTTCAGCATAAATGCAAGCTCATCCTTGCTGAGTGTCGGGTACAATGGTACCTCGATAGCACCGCATATCTGGATGGACTGATCAGTTATGATCCACCGTGGTCTGCTCTCCGAGAATATAGCTGCCCTGTCCCCTTTGTTCAGTCCGAGAGCAATGAGCCCCGATGCAAAATCAATTACTTCATCCTGAGCTTCTTTCCATGTAATGGATCGCCATGTATTAATCGGCCTGCCTTCTTTATCGAATTTTCCCATGAGGAAGGTAAACCTGTCCCCATACCGTTGGGCCTGATTGTGAAATATACCGCAAAGGGTATCATTATTGTAATTGTAAGACATATAGGACTCCTCTATTTGATAATTGCTGTTGAGATAACCCCAAAATTCAAACTTGTCAAATGCAGGATTTGAGACATCATACCTGTTCTGTTTGTACTTGAATAAAAACGTGAGATCTGTCTTACGCATGGTGTTTGTATTAGCCCAGAAAGTTTATTTGAAAAGTAGCGAGGTTTGTAGAGTGAGTGAAAAACCTGCGTCAAAAAAAGGTATCCTTCGAATATCGACAAAAATAATAAGGCGAGATACCTGCATATAAACTTACAGAGGACTTTAAAATGGATAATATTAAAAATTTAAGTATCTTAGGTGGATCGCAGGGTTGAACGAACAAACAAACCTAGCTATTGAACTTTTTTGCATTAGCTTTTTAGCCGGCATTCAGTTATACTCGTATCAATGAGTTATCTGAGACTGAACGACGGCGACACCGTGGTGATCCTGGGCGGAGGGCCTGCAGGCAGCTTTTTTGCCATGCATGCAAAAGGGCTTTCAAGAAAGCACGGTATTGAACTGAAGGTAATTATCATAGAGCGAAAATCTTTTGCAGCACACGGACCGGTCGGGTGCAATATGTGTGCAGGCGTTCTGGGCGGCAATATTGTGGGCATGATCTCCGGGCTTGATATAGCATGGGACAGCAGGGTAATACGCCAGAACGTAGAGGGCTTCAAGCTTAACATGAACGGCAGGGACGCGCTTATCATGAGGCCTTCTTCGAAGGTCTATACGGTTTTCAGGGGAGTTGGCCCTCGAAGTGAGGCCTCATCGGAAGGCTTTATAGGCTTTGACTCATTCATGCTCGAAGAGGCAAAAAAGTCCGGTGCTGTTGCGATAAACGGTACCGTAACTGATATAATCATCCCGCAAAACCCTGTGCTTGAAAAATGTATTGTTACATATAAAGACGAAAAGAATGAAGCGCACGAACTTAAGGCTGCCCTTGTAGTAGGCGCCTTCGGGGTAAATTCCAGTCTCAGCAGGAAATTCGGGTTCGGTTATGTCGAGCCCGAGTACTGGCATACATGCCAGACAGAGCTTATGGCAGCGGCCGAGAGCGATATTACCAGGTTCATAAACATCTTCTCGAGAAAGAATTCCAAATTCCTGTTTACGGCAGTTATCCCGAAAGGTAAATATCTTACTGTAAGCGGTATAGGCTGGCACGTAAAATTTTCAGAGCTTATGGATGAATTGAGGATCCTGAACCTTGATTCGGTGATGAAAACGGGCCATGAGGCCGTGCTGTCACCCGTATGCCACTGTCATCCCAGACTCCCTGTGACAGCGGCTGTTAAACCATTTTATACAAGGGTCGTCATGATCGGCGACGCGAGCGTATCAAGGTACATGAAAAACGGCATAGAATCGGCGTTTATCACGTCAAGGTGGGCTGCAGAGACCGCATTATTAAAAGGGGTTGATGAAGCTGCATTCAGAGACAGCTATTATCCGGGGTGCATTGTAAAATTTGCAAGGGATAATAGGTTTGGGAGGATAATGTTTTTTATGCACAGGGCAGTAACCTACAGCAGGCGTATGAACAGTGCGGTTATTTCAACCATCAGGGACGAGGGTGAAAAACCAGAGGGAAAACAGTGGATGTCCAACATAACATGGCACATGTTTATCGGCGATAAACCTTACAGGGCCATTCTTCGTAGTGTGTTTAACATTGTTGAAGTTATGAAATTCCTGTTAAGGGTCACAGGAATAAAAAAGGGTAAAATATGAAAAATGATAATCTGAAAATTATTGACGGATCCACAATAGCGGTTATCGGCGGAGGCCCTGCAGGCAGTGCGGCTGCAATAAAGCTTATAAAAGAGGCGGGGGGGAAAGGTATAAAAATAAAAGTGATCATATTCGAAGGCAAGGATTTCGACCGTCATTATAATCAATGCGTCGGCGTGCTTTCATATCCAATCAGGGAAATCTTTGAACGTAACCTTGACATGCGGTTTCCCGAACACCTTATCAAGCGTGAAATATCGGGTTATGTCCTGCATCCTTCGGACAACAGCACACTGGAGCTTTCGGGAGAAAGGGGCACGTATGCGACAAGGCGCATATTGTTTGACAGGTTCATGCTCGCCGCAGCGCAGGAACTTGGTGCGGATGTGATCAGATCAAGGGTAACAGACACGGAGTTTAACGGCAGCGGCATTGTAAAGGTTTATACGGAAGACGGGTTCTTAAAGGCAGACGCTGTTGTCGGTGCTTTCGGTCTTGACGATGGTATAGCAGGCGTGATGGAGCATGCATCAAGACACGCATTCGCGTATAAAAGGCCGCCAAAGGTGCTTGATACGCTTGTTGCAAAGGCGCATATTGATCTGAACATGATGCAGGAAATCTTCGGCAGCAGGATCCACGCATTCATACCGCTTGAGCTGAAGAAGATAGAATTCGGGGCCATTACTCCGAAAGGCGATCACATCATCATAAACATCGCAGGCAGGAATCTCACATCTGTCGATATGGACAACTTCCTCGGGTATCCGCCTGTCAGGGGACTTATAAAAGGGCTCAACCTTGCGGGGCTTGATTATTATAAAGGCAAATACCCGATAAGGCCTGCCGGCGGGATTATCGGCGACAGGTTCGCCGCTGTTGGCGATGCAACAGGACTTATAAGGCCGTACAAGGGCAAAGGTATCAATGTTGCGCTTGAGACAGGAGCAAAGGCAGCAGAAATAATGATCAATAACGGCATATCAGCCTCGGCACTGTCTGCATATCCTCAGGCGTTTGACCACCTGCGCGCGGATTTCTTTTACGGCAGGCTTTTCAGGCTGCTTGTAATACTCTCCATAAAAACAGGGTTTGTCGAACGGGTGATGGCCATGGCGCAAAGCGATCCATATCTCAGGGATGTGCTCTTCAAGGTTGTTTCAGGCGAAGGCACATACCATGATATCGTACATGAGATCTTCAGCATGAAAGAATTCGCCGCACTTGGTTATAATTTTTTCAGGCATCTTCCCTTGGCGGTTTTCAAAGCAAAACCTTATGCAGACCGGTAGATGTTTCCTTGAACAAAATGATTAACTTACTGTTCTTCTTTATAATATTTTCTCTTTTGGGATTGGGCATTTTTATATTGATAGGTGCAGTGATGAAGGGATTTATCAAGCCTCCCAAGGGATTGTATCCATACAGACATTTGAAAAGGCACACCAGCAAAAAAAGATTTTATTATTTAATTATTCTTATAGGTGTCCTCTTTATCTCATTCTCACTGTATTTATTTCTGATTTTAGCCGGGTAGTCCGTATCCTTTAATCTGTTCAGTGTTTTGTGTATTTGTTTCCGGCGGGGCCGTTATTTTGCGGCCGGTGTCAGGACCCAGAGATTCAATTTTTGTTTTGCTTTTTCCACTATGTCTGCAGGCAATTTTAAAACGCCGATAGAAACAATGACAGGCACCAGATCCGCCTGGTTCAGCACCTCCGCACGCAGTCCAAAATCGTCAAAAAATGAAAACAACTGCTGCTCGCTTTCAAACATAGTTCTATGAAGCTGTCGTTCCGTCAATTTTGCAATTGCTTCTCCCGCCCGGCGGCGTTGAAAAAATGTCCGTGTGCTGTCCCCCTTCAACAAAAAATCCGGCGTAATCCATGCCCCGCCAAATTTCGTCAGTATATCTCTGATATTCATGACGACCGTTTCCATTTCATGTATTGTCAAATACGGAAACAGCCCTTCACTGATAACGGCAGCGGGCTGGTCACTGTGAAAATGCCGAATTGCGGACAGCAGCTGGTTCCGGTCAAGTGCATCTGCCGGAGTCAAACGGAAGTTGCCATAATCTGCCAACGAATATTTTTGGGTCAGTCTGGAAACCAGGACGGCCTTCTCGTTTGTTAATTCTTCAAGGTCTGTTTCAACATAAGATATATGAGGATTGCGGGTCATGTTGAGTCCGCGGAAAGAGAGCCCGCTTGCCAATTCAAGGACTTGCTTTATCCCCTTTCTGCGGATAGCTTCTAAAATACTTTTGTAGCGAATCTCAAAAAGCGGTGCATACCAGCTTATATCATCCGGGGTTATTTGATTGTTCCCGAGAAAGGTCTCAATTGCTTCGCTGGCACCGATATATTCAGCAACATCCTTTGCAAAAGGAATATCGGTATATTGTCTCCAATAAGCGACAAATTTTGCCGTCATACCGACCTTGTTAAAACTTTCCATAAGCATATTTTCCATTATGTACCCCGTGAGAAAGCAACGCCGTTGCGAATGGGGTTTATTTGTAATATGGCGGTGCAGGGAATCGAACCCCGGACATAGGGCTTATGAGACCCCCGCTCTGCCAACTGAGCTACACCGCCGTTACGAGGCAATGATCACATTTATTAACGAACTTTACAAGTGTCAAGTAAACCCCGTTAGGAAGCTGCGTCTCAGCCAGAAAGTATGATCTATAGGCTCGCCCGTCT
>JAJYJX010000089.1 GCA_021789095.1 bacterium | reverse complement strand
GAAAAGGGGCATGAAGGACAGGGGCATACCGCCTTCTGAAGTGGCAGCGGCGGCCATGAAGGCGCTTGAGACCGATAAATACGAGGCAGCAGTCGGCATGGCAAAGAACCTGATCATGGGCTCAAAAAGCAACCCTGAGCAGGTGTTCCTGAATATGAACCGGCAGTAACCCCCGTTGGGAAGGACGTAGCTTTACCCTGTTAGAAGCATAGTATATTTCATAGATAATTTCCTAACAGGGTAAAATGGTTCTTCATTGTCTGTGCTTCTAACAGGGTTTAGACCACCCATCTAAATAACATGGCAGGGCTTTTTAACGGGGTAAAGCTGAATAAAAAAGAGGATGTTTAAACCATTTCACAACTTATTAAAAACATGCTTTGATGTTCCAGCAGTTAAATTTATTTCGTTTAATTCCGGAATGTTGACGTGAATGATTTTAATACAAACCAGAACCTGATAATTACCTGCGTTATACCTGCTTATAACGAAGAGAAAAATATATCCAGGGTACTGGATGTTGCAAGTACTTACAGCAGGTTTTATGAGGTGCTGGTCATTGATGACGGTTCAAAGGACTGCACTGCTAAAATCGCGAGATCGTACCAGGCAAATTGCCCTGTGCTGAGCGTTACTTCACTTCCCGAAACAGTGGGGAAAACCGGGGTAATCAAAAAAGGCATGGCCATAGCCAAAGGCAATCTCATAGTCATGCTGGATGCGGATTTGATCGGCCTGACCCATGAGAATATAGATTTGTTGATCCTGCCTGTTATAAACGGAGAAGTGGACCAAACAGTACTGGACAGGGCAGGGGACCGCACACCCGTATGGGGCTGGACCAACTGTGCAAAATACTTCGGCGGCGAAAGGGCTTTCTGGAAAAAGGATTTTCAGGAGATCGATATACCCGATAACAGCGGTTACCTGCTGGAGATCATAAACAACCTTCATTATATAAAACAGGACAAAACAATAAGAACAATATTTTGCCCTCATTTATACACAGTCCACCAATTCAACAAGCTCGACATGCTGACAGGCACCAGGAACTATATAAAGATGGCTATAAGTATAGTAAAGAGGGCAACATTGTCCGGATTTGTAAAACAATTTTTCTGGATAGAAAACCATACCATGCAAAAGTTGTTTCGTCTTTACAGGAATTATCCAAGGTTAAGGCCTGCAGCCGGGCTGCTTATTGTAATCTCCCATATAGCAGACGGGCTTTTTATCTTCCTCTGGCTTAATGCCCTGAAAATAATAAGGCTTCCGGTCAAACTGACGAATTATTTTGCAGATTACGAAAAATACACTAAAGACACGCACCCGTGCAAGTAATGACCACCTTCTTCTTTCCAACGGGGTGAACTCGCGTTGTAGCTATAACCAAAAAAAATGCAATAAGGAAGTTTGCTCGTTATTTTCAAATGCATTTTTTTGGGCTCATGGGATTAAGGCCTCAGCCTTATGTTTGTAAGCGCGATCAGGCCGAAAATTATGAGGGATACAAGGACTATCGCCCCTCCTGCAGGCACGTTCAGGTAATACGCGATGAAAAGCCCGGCTATTACGGCCATGAGCGCAAACAGTACAGAGAGGAACATGCCCTGGAAAAAGCTCCTGCCCAGCTGCATGGCTGTAACAACCGGTATGACCATAAGCGCACCGACAAGCAGGATTCCAACGGCCCGCATTGCAAGCGATACGGTTATTGCAGTAAGAACGATCAGGACTATGTTAATCGGTTCAACAGGCACACCGCTCGCCCTGGCGCTTTCCTCGTCAAAAGATGCGTAAAGCAGTTTTTTGTAAAGCAGGAGTATGACGGTAACGGTTGCAATCCCAAGACCTATTATAAGCCAGATCTCGCTTTCCTTGACCGTCATTATGCTGCCGAAAAGGTACGTGAAGAGGTCAATGTTGAACCCGTTTGCGAAGCTGATGAGCACAATGGCAAGCGCAAGTCCTCCCGGCAGGAACATCGCAAGAACGGCATCCGCCGGTATGTTCTTGCTCGCCCTCAGCCGTTCTATCCCGATTGCGGCAACAGCGGTCAGGACTATTGTCGCAGATAAAGGCTGTGTATTGGTAAGCAGACCTATCGCCACGCCTGCAAGCGCTAAATGAGCGAGCGTGTCTGCTATAAGGGAAAACCTCTTTATTACAAGAAAGTTTCCTATAAGCGGAGCAACGACGGCAATCATTATCCCGGCTGCAAAAGCCCGGACCATGAAGCTGTATTGGAAGATCTCAAACATAATCAATGCCCATGAACAATGAATCTGAGGTGTTTGCCGTACAGCTTTTCAATAAAATCGCCCGTTATTACCTCTTGAGGTCTTCCGTGGCATACGAGAGTTCTGTTTACGCATGCAATTGTCTGCACCTCGTGGGCTACGACATCAATATCGTGCGATACAAGGACGAGCGTGAGTTTGTGCTTCTCGTTTAGGTCCTTTAAAAGCTCG
This sequence comes from bacterium, assembly GCA_021789095.1. Taxonomy (GTDB): domain Bacteria; phylum JAMCPX01; class JAMCPX01; order JAMCPX01; family JAMCPX01; genus JAJYJX01. The sequence goes on along the minus strand of JAJYJX010000089.1, from coordinate 7,608 downwards.
TAGAACCTTGTCTCCGAGTCGATGTCAACCCCTACCGTCGGTTCATCAAGGATAAGGAGTTCTGGCTTTGATGCAAGGGCACGCGCTATAAACACGCGCTGTTGCTGTCCCCCGGATAGTTCTGTCAAGAGCCTTTTCCTGTAATCCGCAAGATCAACCGCATCCAGTGCGTCCGAAACTGCCTCCCTGTCCTCGTCAGAACTGAAATCCAGAAACCTTTTATTGCTGACCCTTCCCATGCCTGCGATCTCCTCCACGGTTATGGGAAAGCGCACTGCCATTGCACCCGCCTTTTGTGGAACATATCCGATCTTTGACCAGTCCTTGAATTTATCAATATTTTGCCCGAACAGAGATATGCTGCCCGTGGAAGACCTCAGTATGCCCAACATTATTTTGATAAGCGTTGTTTTGCCGCTGCCGTTCGGTCCGATGATGCCCAGAAATTCACCCCTTTTTATCGCAAGGGTTATACTGTCAAGCACAAGCCCTGTAGCATAGCTGAAACTCACATGGTCAATACTGACCAGGATCTTATCCTTCATTTGCACCCCAATGCAGTTTTCAGATACTCAAGATTGTCCTTCTGGACCGAAAAATAATCCTTTCCTGCGTCCTGCTCTTCTTTTGTCAGTCCCTCCAGGGGATTAAAAACAAGCACCTGTGCCCCTGTCTCTCGCGCAATGGTTTCGGCAAGTCTGGAGCTTATCAATGTTTCGTAAAAGATGTACTTTATTTTATGCTCTTTAACAAAATCGGATATCTCTGCTAGCTTTTTGGGGGAAGGTTCCCGGTCCGGGGAAATGCCGGAGATAGCGATCTGCCTGAGCTTGTACCTGGAGGCAATATAACCAAACGCTGCATGTGAAGTCACTATATCCCTTGTTTTGCAGTCAGAAAGCCCGTTTTTGAATGCTTTATTGAGCGAGTCAAGCCGGTCCTCCAGCATTTGAGCGTTGGACTCATAGATATCCCTGTTGCCGGGATCGATTGATGCAAAGGCATCTTCAATCCTTTTTACTATCTGTTTTGCAAGCAAGGGATCGAGCCATACATGAGGGTCTATGGTTGGTCTCCCTTCTTCGTACAGGTCATGCGCGGTAAGGCCTTCTGCAGCCATTACAACCTTTACCTGTGTATTCTTAAGGATGTCCTTGAGTCTACCCGCATACGGTTCGAGAGCTGCACCGTTCATTATGAGCAGCCTTGCCTTTTCGATCCTTACTATGTCCCTGGTATTCGGCTCGTAGTCATGGGGCTCTGCACCTGAAGGAGTAAGGTTGATCACATCGGCCTTGCCGTTGCCTATTTCTTTTGCAAAAAAATAAAGCGGATAAAACGATGTAACAACCCCTATCCTGTCATTATTACCCTGCTTCCCGCTGTTCCCGCGTGTACATGCGTAAAACGTGCAAAGCATCGCCGTTAACAAGGCTGCTGGTATTAAGAAAACAAATTTGTTCTTCATAAACAGTTCCTGTTGATCCTATCCAACCATACATGGATTTTTTATATCACAGCGCATACTGTATTTCAATGAGCAGCTATTTACCTTATTGAATTTTTTTGGGTTTATTTTGAATCCCAGAATATGCGAAATGGACTATGCAGCGGTGATATTCATAAGCATACATGCTGCTGTCATCCGCTGTTGCTACAGGCCGTGCTTTGTATGCAGGAGCTTTTTGACTGCATCAGGAAAGAAATATGCAAGGAATGCCTGCGCCCCGAGGTAGGAACCCTTTACGGTCCATTTTTCTCCGTTTACTACGAGCGCGGCCACAGCGAGCTGCGGGTCGTCAGCAGGTGCAACGCCGACAAACCATTCATAATCGCCGTCAGGGCCGTTCCCGCGAATTGACCCTGTCTTTCCCGCAACGGTTATATTTGACAGGATGTACCTTCCCCTTCTGTTGAAGAATGCTCTCCTCGAGGTGCCTTTGGTGATGGTCAGCCTCATCATCTCTATAAGCTCTTTTGCCGTCTGGGGCTGCATGACCTGTACCCTGTTCTGTCTGGAACCGTCAAAACCTGTATACGGTACGCACATCCTCCCGTTGTTGCCTATTGCCTGGGCAATGAGCGCAGCATGAAAAGGGCTGAGTGTGGTATCAGGGTTAAGCCCTGCGCCTGTTTGAGCTATGCTTACCGTGTCATCATCAACAACAGCCCTGCTCTGTTTTATAAAAGGCGGGCCGATAGGCTTGTTGAAGTAAAACCTGTCAAAATAGTCCTGCAGATTGTTGTTGCCGATCTTGTACAGCGCGAGCTTGCCGAACACAGGATTGTTGGACTTTGCAAGCGCCATTGAGAATGTTATTTGCTTCCTGCCGTCCCGGTATCCGTTCGTCAGTGCCCTTATGCTCTGCGATGCATTGCGCGAGTCATAATAAAAGAGCGCATAGGGCGATACGTGATGCATTTCAATGGCCGCCGCCGCTGTGACAAGCTTGATAAGGGAGGCTGCGGGATATGCATAAAAAGAGGAAAAATCATTGCCCCTGCTCACCACGGCAATGGGTTTGCATGTCTTGACATCGATTGCAACAACTGCTCCGTATTTTACCCTGTATTCTCCCATGACGCGCTCTATCCACCTTGTTATATCGTTTTTCGGCAGGTTCATCGTATATGCGCTTCTTATTTCTGTTTCAGTCGGCCTGGCAGCAGAAAGTACAGGTGTCACAGGAGTTGCGACATAGGGTGTAACAGCCGATGGTTTGATCTGGCTTGAATGTCTGGAGATAACATACAGCAGCGAACCAAGCATGATTATTACCACCGCAAGTATGTAAGAAAGAGAGCTGTATTTAAACCGTTTTTTTAGCGATTTAAGATGATTTTGCTGATATGAGCGCCAGTTCATTGCTGACTAATATAGGGCAGAAGCAGTTTGTTGTCAGTAATTATGTAGGCAAGCATTCTTGCATGATCACCGTACCGCTTTATTATACTGTTTAATCTGGACGGATCCTCCCTGAGGATGTTCATAAGCAGTTTTGTATCAATGATCGTGCTTCGCTGTTTTTTTGTCATGCCGAAGTGACCGGCCATGTTGGTGATTTCATTCGTGTCATGGTGCAGGAACAACGACGCGAACAACAGACACCGCCTGTTTTCCCCATTTAGATTTTTTTCCTTCATTATTTTATCAAACATTTTTTTAATGCTTTCAAGTGCCTTATGATCGGATACGATGCCTGCCATGGCCCCGAGTTCATAGGCCTTGTTTATAAAAAGGAAAGGGTTGGGCTCACGCAGGTATAGGTTGAACTCCTTTACCTGTCTTTGACCGCTTATGGTTTTCAGGGCATTGCCCGATACAGCAGTTTTCAGCGCCTTGAGAGTATGGTCTTCTATTTTAAATCCGAACCGCACTTCGAACCTTATCGCCCTGTATATGCGGGTCGGGTCGTCGATGAAACTCCTTGGGTGCAGAAACCGTATGAGGGATAATGTAAGGTCATCATGGCCGTTGAAAGGGTCTATAAGCTCTGCTTGATCCCCTGCATTGAGCTGGACGGCCATAGCATTGATCGTGAAATCCCTGCGCGACAGGTCCCTGGTGATATCGGAAGTTGCTTCAACCCGTGGAAGTACGCCGGGATGGTCATAGGTCTCGGTTCTCATCGTTGCAACGTCAATATGTCCGTTGTCCGGGAGTTCTACGGTTGCGGTGAGTCTTTCCCTGTATACCGTAAGGTTCCTTCCCGTCCTGCCTGCCAGGAGTGTTGCGAACCTGATCCCGTCATCTTTTACCATTATGTCCAGATCGATGTGGTTTCTTTTCAGGAGCAGGTCCCTTACAGGCCCCCCTACAAGATAGACCTCCGTGCCAAGTTCGTCGGCCGTCTGTTTTATTATCGGGATGTATGCTTGGATTTCAGCCGGAAGCTTCTTTAAAACATTGCCTATTCGGATCTTCATAAAATAATATGCCGAAGCAGGGACTCGAACCCTGACAGCCTTGCAGCCACCAGACCCTGAATCTGGCGCGTCTACCAATTCCGCCACTTCGGCTTAATTTAAAGTCTATACAGGCGTACGGTTTTGTCAAGATTAACCTGAAAAATGCATTTGAAAATAAGGGAGTTTGTGTAGTGAGCGATAACCCTGCGTCAAACAAAGGTATTCTTCGAATATCAGAAGAAAAGAAACGGAATGTGCATGCATATAAACCCCGTTAGAAAAGGCAGGATCTTTCCAGATAATTCTATAGTGAGTTCAGAACCTATTATACAAAATTTAAATAACAGAGTTTCTAACGGGGTGAACTTACAGAGGACTCAAACATCGTTTATAATAAAAAACCTCTCTATCTTAGGTGGATCGCAGGATTGAACGAACGAACAAACTTCCTTATTGCATTTTTCGGGTTAACGAGGCCTTATGATTTGCTGTTTTCCAGGTACAGCTCCCCTGTTGTTGCATCGTAGGAAAAGAGCTCTCCGAACCTTCCCCATGTTATCGCTATGTCAAGCTGCCTTTTTGCCTCTTCTGCCGTAAAAAATTTCACCAGGTACTCTTCTATAAAATCCTCGTGCAGTCTGTGGTTCTTCTTGGTATTCAGCAGCCTTATTATCTGCTTCACAAGCGCTGCATTCTCCATCACCTGCTTGCTGAAGCTGACCTTTCTTTCAAGAATGTCCGCAGTGACAAACTCCTTGCCCTGTTCTGTTATGGTTATATCGCCTTCCGTTACCTTCACGAACTGGAGCAGCACACCTGCATCAACGATTGGCAGTATATCGTCGACCTCCATCTGGAGTTCATCGCTCAGTTTATATATGTCCTCTTCACCGCCCCTCTCGAAAACAAGCTCCAGCAGACCAGCTATTGCGCCAGGTTTTGCGTTCGGCAGCATCTGGTATTTCTCTTTTGATACAAAGTACCTGCTCTGGATGGACTGTGCTTCAAGCTCCGGGTTTGTAAGGATCTGGTAGATCATGTCCAGGAACATTTTGAATTCATCCGATTCAGGGTTCCTCTTGTGCTGAAGGTTTATTGTGATCCTTGCCCTGATTCTGCCCGGGTTTTTTGACAGTATTATACATTCATCAGCGAAGAATACGGCTTCTTCTATATTGTGAGTTACAAGCAGGATGGCTTCTGTAGGAAGTTTTCTGTCTGTCCATAGATCTATGAACTCCCTTCTCAGGTTCTCCGCAGTAAGGATATCAAGGGCGCTGAACGGTTCATCCATGCACAGGAGTTCCGGTTCCACTATCAATGCCCGCGCAAAACCTACTCTTTGCTTCATGCCGCCCGACAGCTCTTTCGGATATGCATCTTCAAAGCCGTCAAGACCTATTGTATCCAGGATCTTCAAAGCCTTGTCCTTTATCAGGTTATCATCCACGCCCTTTGCTTTAAGGACAATTGCGACGTTTTCAAAAACAGTCAGCCACGGGAAAAGTGCGAAGTTCTGGAACGCTATCGAGATCTTCGGAGTCGGAGAGGTCAAAGGCCTGTCCCTGAATATGACCTCGCCGGATGTGGGCTTGTGCAGTCCCGATATTATTTTTATGAGTGTGGACTTGCCTGAACCCGACGGGCCGAGCAGGGCCGTTATTTTGTCCTTTTTTAACTGAAGGTCTATGTCCTCTATTATTGTGACTATGGTGCCCCTTGCCCCTTCAATGGTTTTGGTCACATGTCTCAATTCCGATATTACGGTCTGTTCATTGTTCTGTTTTAACATATCAGCTCTCCAATTGATGAAGCTGGTTTACCTTTTTGTAAAGTCTTTTCCATACGGTAATATTTATTACTACAACAACAATGATCATGGCAAAGGTGCCGCCCAGCAGCAGGTGAAAATCATTCTTCTCTATTGCAATGTTTATCAGCGTGCCTATGCCCCTTGTATATATGATCCTGTTTTTATACAACACGTACTCCGCAACAATGGATGCATTCCATGCACCTCCTGCTGCCGTCACGATCCCTGTGATCAGTTGCGGAGAGATTGCGGGTATTATGATATTTTTCCACAGGGTAAGCCCGTGTACGTTGAATACCCTTTTTACGCCTATAAGGTCATCTGACAGGCTCATCGCACCTGAGATAGTATTGTACAGTATGTACCACTGTGTTCCAAGCAGCATTAAAAAGATCGACCCTATGCCTAATCCGACATGCATGTAATGAAGTACAAGCAGTGCTACAGGGTAAAGCATCGGAGCAGGATAAGAAGCAAAAAACTGGATTACAGGCTGGAGCTTTGTTGCAAGCTCTTTGCGCAAGCCTATATACACGCCGGCCGGCACTGCCCATAAAACGCCTATTACGAGTGTGGCCGTGACCCTTGCCAGTGTCAGCAGTACAGAGGTGGAAATGTAGGTAACATCCGTGCCCGAAAGGCTCAATAATATGTTTGCAGCCTTATAAATGCCGAACATTATAATCCCGGTCACTGCAATAATTGCGACTATGGAAACAGGCTTGAAGAGCAGCATGAATGTATGGACTATTTTGTCCCTGCGCTCCCTTGAAAGCAGATGTTCTGATGATGTTCTCTGTATATTTGCGATAGCGTAGTTTATCTTTTTTAAGAGCATGAGCCTTTTAAAATAATTCAGCACAATTGATTCGCTTTCTCCCTCCGCGCCTGTATCTTCGATCTTGAATCTTCCGGACCACACTATAAGGGGTTTCCACAAGAACCTGTCCACAAATATAATAATAATACCCATTGCAATGAGAGAATATACCATTGCCTTAATATTGCTCTGTTCCTGTGCCGCACTCATGTACGCACCTATACCCTGCAGCCTGTATGATTGCTTCCCGAGTACAAAGGCTTCATTGACCGACAGAAAAAACCAGCCGCCCGCAAAGGACATCATGCTGTTCCATATAAGCGATATGGAAGAGTAAGGAAGCTCAAGCCATATAAACCTTTTCCCTTTTGAAAACTGGTATATGGATGATACGTAATCAAGGTCTTTGGGTATTGCCTTCAATGATTGATAAACACTAAATGCCATGTTCCATGCCATGGCAGTAAAGATCATTACGATGGCAGCGAGTTCCAGTCCTATGTTGCTTTTGGGGAACAGGGATATAAGGAACAGGACTATTGCAGGCATGAGGCTCAGCACAGGTATGCTCTGCAGAATATCGAGAAGTGGTACCATGATTATCTCGCCGAACCTCGTTCGTGCGGCAAGATAACCGTACCCGAGCGCAAACAGCAGGGATAATCCGTAAGCCGCAAACATGCGAATGGTGGAATAAAATGAATAAGCGATTAAAGAGACAGGGGAAAGTGATATAGAAGATACGGGTTTGAATGGTACAACAAGGTTCGCGTATACGTGTATGAGCAGGTATACTATGCCTGCAAGAATAACGAGAAAACTGAGGTCAAGCCATATTTGCTGATATTTCTTAAGCTCAATATTGAGCATTGCATAGTATCCATAGTACGTTGTAGTCTTGCGTAAGATATATTTTGCACGGTGTCAAGATAAAAGGGACTGATGAGAGTGTACGGTGGCTGATCTATCGTTTCGTAAATAAAAGCATTTAACCACACTGCTTGACATCTCTCGTTACAGGGATTTTTACCTGCAGTTATAAAAAATCAGAAGATACCCTGCATAA
>JAJYJX010000088.1 GCA_021789095.1 bacterium | reverse complement strand
CAATCTTGTCGTAAAGTCATACATTTCAATAGCAATAAGAAAGCTGAATACTACAGACTTAAAGGCAATCTATATACCCTTCCGGTACAGGCTTATCGCTGTTTTCAGCCTTATATCGCTTTGTGCTTTTCTCGTAATCCTTTATGCCAGTTACAACTCAGCCCAAAAGTATGTAAAGGAAAACCTGTATAATAATACCATGAACACGATATCCTATCTCAACGATACCCTTAACAACAACCCTGACGCGGACAACATCCTTAAGAACTTATCGGACAAGTTCAAAGGCAAATACAGCTTTTATCTGTACAATGCACAGGACAAGAGCATAAAAAATTATTCAGGCATTCAGCTCGGAAAAGATACAGCAAAACAATTGGATAACAGCGCGATTGTGACCGATGCGTCCGGCACCCAGGTATTGCTTTCCCAGTTTAAAACGGTTTCCATTGACAACAGCACCAGCAGGATCGTTATTGGCGTTGATAAAAGTTTATACAGAACAGAGCTGTCCGGTTTTGTCCACAACATGCTTCTGGCTGGCATATTCATGCTCATAGCCATAATGGTAATTACATTCTTTATATCGGATGATATCGCTTCGCATGAAAAAAATCTGACGGATTATTCCCTGAAACTATCCAGGAAAGAACTGACTATTTTGCCGGAAATAGTAACAACAGATGAGCTTGGAATGATACTGGTCGACATGAGGTCTCTCGTAATGAACTTCAGAGAGTCAAAATCTCGTACCTTCGATAATATATCCGGCATGAATACTATAATAAGATCAACCTCGGAATCCATTGTCAGAATAAAATCAGTGATCTCAGAACAGTCAAAATCCACGGGTGAATTGCTGGGCATAATCAATTCCATAAGAGAAATTTCCGATCAGATCATGAAAACAAGTGCCCCATTCAATGATAAAATACTCAAAAACAGCAAGAACGTATCACACGCCATTCAAAGAAACAGGGAAATAACCGAACAAATAAACACGGTCTCAACATGGATATCAAGAACGTTAAGGCAACTTGTAAACAATATAAAGATCCACGAAGATATAAGGGACAACATTATCAAGTTAAAGGACATATTTGCCGCAGTTGTCTCATCTTCGCGATCCATAAACGGAGACATTCTTAAGGTAAACGGCTTGATGGAACAATTTTCGGTGTCTGTCGGCACCTTAAAGACATTGAACGCCAGATGTGCCGAACTGAACAAGGACATAGCAGTCCTCTTCAGCGAAACACAAAACATTATAGACGGGGTTACATCGCTGCTTTCCACATTTCTTACCCATATCCAGCAGGCCGACGAGATGCTCGGAATAATAAATAATGTGGCTGAACGGACCAATCTTTTATCTGTCAACGCTTTCATACTTGCATCCTCACCCCAGACAGAAGGAAAGAATTTCAGGGTTGTAGCGGAAGAGATCAAGAAACTGGCAGACAGGGCAAGAAAAGGCTCCAGGGAGATATCAAGTTACATAACAAGGGTGAGAAGAAATGTTGATGGGATTTTTTCAAGTATAAAAGACGCAAGCGGTTTTATTAACATGGCACAACACTCTTTAAACAGCATTGACTCCATTACACATAGAATAAACGAGATTTCAATCTCGACAGTAAATACGCTGACCAATACAGTTCAAAACAATAAAACCATAGACCAGCCCGTGCCGGGACAAGGCACTGCCCAGGGTTTATCTATGGCATCTGACTTTGAAAAACTCATAGAGGATATTTCATCAACAATCAACACCATGTCTGACATAAATAACGGACTCGCAAGTATGGGGTCAACATTTGATAAGCTGTCTGAAATGAGCAGCACCCATAATGCGGCGTTAATATCCATAAATAGTTCCATCGAGAACGTAAAAACGTTTGCAGGTTATATAAATGACAGTCTTGCAATTGACATCAAGAACCAGGTGACTTTCTCTGCAGATTCGGCAGGTGGATTAATCAATCATATCAAAAATAATGAACAAGACATTACAGAACTTGAAAATATTATCGGCAAGCTCGCATTGGAATTGGACCTGCTCAATGATGCTATAAAGCTCTTTGTTGCATAACATAAACCTGCATGCATATATTCACATCACAGGGCATTGTACTGAACAAGTTACGGTATCTTGAATCGGACCTGATCGTTACCATTTTCTCAAAGGACGAAGGCAAGTTAAAAGCAATCGTAAAAGGTGGTGCAAGCAGCAGGAAGAGATTCCCGGGCGCTTTCGAGGCAGGCAACACGGGAGAGTTCGGCTTCGTTGATAAGAACCCATATCAGCTCATGCATATAAGCCATGCAACGGTTGATAACTACTTCATAAACCTGAAAAAAGACTACGATAAAATCCTCATGCTCTTTTACCTGTTAGGTATTACGGATGTAATGCTCCCTGAACACCAAAGCCATACGCAGTTATTTGATATACTTCTATACACACTCTATTGTCTTGAATCAGGTATGGGCCCGGGAATTAATAATTTCTTAAACCAGATCAGATTGTTCTATGAACTGCACCTGTTAAAAGAAATCGGCTTACTCCGTGCAGTGGAAAAATGCGAATCATGCGGCAGGCCGTTTTCTAATGATGAAGTTAACCTTGTAATCAAAACAGGTAAACTAATATGCAAATCGTGCATAACTTCAAATACCGAGGCATACCGCATACCTGCATCATTGCTAAGACTCATAAAAACCATAAACAGTAATGATATCGACATAAATAGATTTCTGACAGTTGATATCCCCTCTGTCATATTCAGTTTCACAATGCGTATAATGAGTGCTTATATTGATAGGCCATTGAAATTATGGGATATGATTGATAAGTTATTAATTCAAAAGATTATATATTAATACCTATACTAAAATCTTCTTTCTGTCATTCCGCACTTGATGCGGAATCCAGTTTTGTGTTTCTGGATTCCCGCTTTCGCGGGAATGACGAGGCGGGAGATTAAGTTTAGTGTTACCACTCGTTACACGAAAGGAATTACAAGATGAACAAAGATTATCTCGACAATACACAGATAGACCTTGAACGGTTAAAGGACGATTCTTACGGCTTCAAACAGCCTGAAAGACCGAAGGTAAAGGTATTAACACCCTTAATACTGTTTTGCATAACGTTTACAGCAGTCCTTTTTGCAGGTGCTTTTCAGTACGGTGTAAATCCATTTACGGATCCTGCTGAAGCATATAAAGGCCTGCCCTTTGCTCTCACGTTAATAGCGATACTGTTGTCGCATGAGATGGGACATTTCCTCATGTCAAAACACCACGATGTTGTTGCAACCCTGCCCTACTTCATACCTGCCCCGAACATACTCGGTACGTTTGGTGCATTTATACGCATGAAATCACCCATACCGGATAGAAATGCACTCGTTGACATAGGTGCAGCAGGACCTCTATCAGGTTTTGTAGTCGCTCTTCCTGCCCTGATTATAGGCATAAAGATGTCTCCGCTGGTTTCTTTAACAGCAAACACAGGGTTCAGATTAGGCGACTCTCTGCTCGTTTCACTCATATCTTTCCTTGTAAGACCGGGCATACCTGCGGGCTATGAGCTCGGACTTAACCCGATCGCTTTTGCAGGATGGATAGGCATGTTCGTTACCGCAATGAACCTTATTCCAATAGGCCAGCTTGACGGCGGGCACATTGCTTATGCATTATTCGGCAGGTGGTACCACCTTATTGCAAGGGCAGCATTAATAGCCCTTGTTGTGATGGGTATATGGGGATGGGAGGTATGGCTTTTCTGGGCGCTTATCATATTGATCCTGGGTATGGGGCACCCGAGCCCTATGAATCCTTACCAGCCGCTGGACACGAAAAGGAAATTTATAGGCGTGCTTGCGATGATCATCTTGATCATAACCTTCATACCGGTGCCATTTTCGGGGCTGTAAGGGTCCGGTAAACCGAAAAATGCAATTTTGCATGCATTCGGTTTTTGTCATCCCCATTTCCCTTCTTTGTCATTCCCACGGAAGTGGGAATCCAGTCTTTTGTTTTCTCTGGATTCCCGTTTTCACGGGAATGACACGGCAGAACGCAGTCTTACGCTTACCACACAAACTTCCCCAACTTCCTTATTTTCAAATGCATTTCTTTTCTATCGCATTGATGCGACAAAAAAAGCCCCGCCAAAAGCGGGGCTTTTAAATGTTTCTATTTTGTTATGCCCTTAATTCACAGGCAGTGTCATTATACCCGAAAAGTGGTTACCCTCTGCATCAGATGCATCTATAGCAACTGTCACGCTATTCGCAGAAGGACCGCCGAATGATGTATCATCCTGGAAAGTTGGAATACCTGCATTTGCTGTAATGTCGTATATAAATACAACCTTTGTACCAGGACACGTTGTCCCATCACATGCGCCTGCTCCATTGCCTTCATACCACACATAACCATTTATAAAGTTACCAGTAGGGCCAAATGCACCGGAATATGTTGATGCACCGCCTGAAGTATATCCAATAACCTGCCATGTGCCTGATACCCATTCAGGGAATTTAAGGTATACATCCGTGAAGCCACCGCCACCGTTTACAGTGCCGTTAAAGTTGTCGGCGGTTATTGTGAAGCTTGCTCCGCCCACCCCTGCTGCTGTGTTGTCAAATACATACCATTTTTGTAATGATGCATTGCCTGTAATCGGATCGTACAGATTATTAAGCGATACTACTTGTAAAGCACCATTTATATTTGCACTTACATTGCCGCCAAGCCAATACGTATTGTTTATGACAAGGTTTGCTACCGGATGTATTGTAAGCACTGTATTGCCTGCTGAGAGTGTCGCAGTGATAGGTGTATTGACGTCCACGAAGTAGTTTGGATCCGTGTTTATAACATAGGTATCCCAATTAACCATGGTTATATTTTCTGCCGCAACAGGGTAGTTGAACACAAAAACCATATCACCCTGAGGTGCAACTGCATTGTAGACCCCGCCATTCCAAATATCAAAGTAACCTGTGTTCATTAAATTCATGAAGTTATCAGCACTGCTTGCAATCAGGGATATGCCATCATATCTCTGAGCCGGCGCCATGTTTAGGTTCAGCGCTGTGTTGCTGCGCGTGGGGCCGTAGTAAGTAACAGCGGCTGTCTGGTAATCGTATATGCCGTCGCCGTTAACATCTATTGCAGGTGCTACGATCAAGTAACGGTTGCACTCACTGAGTCCCTGTAATATGGCATGTCCTGATCCATCTGTTGTTGCTGTAATCTCAGGCGAGTAGAAATATGAACCGTTTTGTACGATAAACTGGCAGCCGGAGCTTACACCGTTATTAGCGGTATATACAGTAACACCAGGAAGCATGGTCCCGTTTGAGTCCACATAAACATCAAGATTGAATCCCTTATAAATCGGGATTTCTCCAAAGTCGTACACAACCGTGTTGTTTGTATTTGTGTAGTCGTTGTAGTAAAGAGAGTTCTCGGTCTCTACCGTAGCATAACCTGTTGCAACGATCTTTAATTTATAGTCACCAGCAGGCACACCGTTGAACACAAATATGCCTGTCCTGTTCAGATTAGGGTTCGGGTTGCTGTCCGAGATCGTTTTGGTGACCATGTTATTCCCGCCCGTTGTCAATATCACCGTGGCATTTGCTATAGGCGATCTCGTTGAGAAGTCAATAACCTTCCCTGTAATCACGCCGGTATTGTCGGCAGACTTCAGCGTGACATTCCTCTGGTCGCTGCACCCCGCAGCAACTACTATACCCGCAACCAGTAGTAAAAGTAATTTCTTCATGATATCCTCCTTACCTGCTTCAATTTATAGAAAGTGTTATGCCGCCTGCTGGTGTAACATACCTGTTGCCTTCTGTGTCTGTTAAATCCAGAGAAACGGTCACGTTGTTAACCCCGGGTGCGCCGCCGCCCAGTGATGAGTCATCAGCAAGATTAATGCCCAATGGTACCCTGTAAACGACCTTCAGACCGGCAGGACCGCAGTTCGTGCCTTCACATCCGCCTATATTGCCTTCATAATAGACCCTGTCATTTGTAGAACCTGAAAGGTTACCCTGATTACCAAATGAACCAAGATATGTGGAAGCTCCATTGGATGTATATGCAAGGATCTTATATGTGCCGCGCACAAATTCAGGGAATTTGAGATAAACCGCTGATGTAACACCGCTGTTCACAACCCCGTTGAAATTATCAGCAGTAATGGTAAACCCGCTGCTGCTCAGCGTACTGCTGACGCCTGTAGATGTGTTGTCGAACACATACCACAAAGTCAGCGGAGATGAGCCAAGGGCATATGTCTGCAACGCCCCGCCTATGTTTGCGCTTACCTTACCTGATAACACGTATGTGTTATTAACCAAAAGGTTTGAAGTCGGGTGGATGGTAAGCACTGTGTTGCCTGCTGACAGTGTTGCATTGATAGGTGCATTCAAACGATGCGCATAATTGGGATCCGTATTTACAACTCTGACATTGTAGTAATCAAGGGATGCATAATCAAACGATACCGGATAGTTGAATACATAAACTATATCTCCTTGTGGTGCAACAGCAGCATAGATATTTCCGCCAAGATACCAATCATACAACCAGTTGGCAGAATAGTGCAGATTAGGATAGTTGTCAGCGCTTGATGCAAGTACTTGTATGCTGTCGTACCGCTGTGCTGGCGGCATGTTCAATGAGAGCGCCATATTACTCCCTGCCAGAGGAAGATCAGGCGAGTAAGCAATGCCTGTCTGATAGTCATAGATCCCATCACCGTTTACATCCGTTGCAGGTGCCACAATCTCGTAGTACTCACACTGGCTTAAGCCTGACAGTGTAGCATGGCCTGTTGCATCGGTTGTTGCGGTGATCTCAGGGGAATAAAACCATGAATTACCTATATTCCCGCATATTACATCATTTACAACAGTATAAACATGTATGCCGCTCAGTGCTGTTCCGTTGGAGTTTACATACACATCAAGGTTATACCCTTTGTAAAGCGGTATATTGCCGTAATCATAAACCACCGGGTTGTTGCTGTTTGTATAAGAGTTGTAATACATTGTGCCGTTAGCCCCTATCACAGCATAACCTGTTGCAACGATCCTTAATTTATAATCCCCTGCAGGAACGCCGTTGAACGAAAACATGCCGGTCTTGTTCAGGTTTTGATTCGGGTTCGAGTCCGATATGGTCTTCGTGACCATAAAATTGCCGCCCGTAGAAAGTATTACCTGTGCATTTGCTATGGGCTGTTGTGTTGAAAAATCTATAACCCTCCCGCTAATCACGCCTGTATTGTCAGCAGACTTTAGCGTGATATTCCTCTGGTCGCTGCAGCCCGCAGCAACTACCATACCCGTAAACAGTAATAAAAGTAATTTCTTCATGATATCCTCCTTACTTGCTTAGTTTATAGAGATTGTTATACCGCCTGCTGGTGTAACATACCTGTTGCCTTCTGTGTCTGTTAAATCCAGGGAAACGGTCACGTTGTTCACCCCGGGTGCGCCGCCGCCCAATGACGAATCATCAGCAAGATTAATGCCCAATGGTACCCTGTAAACGACCTTTAGGCCGGCAGGACCGCAGTTCAGGCCTTCACATCCGCCTCCGCCTACATTGCCTTCATAATAGATCCTGTCATTTGTAGAACCTGAAAGGTTACCCTGCGCACCGAATGCACCATAATAGGTAGTTGTACCTGCATTTGTTACAGCAAGAATTTTGTATGTGCCGCGTACAAATTCCGGGAACTTGAGATAAACCGCTGATGCAACACCGCTGTTCACGACTCCGTTGAAGTTATCAGCAGTAATGGTAAACCCGCTGCTGCTCAGCGTGCTGCTGACGCCTGTAGATGTGTTGTCGAATACATACCACAAAGTCAGCGGAGATGAGCCAAGGGCATATGTCTGCAACGCCCCGCCTATGTTTGCGCTTACCTGACCAGATAACAAGTATGTGTTATTGATCGCAAGGTTTGAAGTCGGGTGGATGGTAAGCACTGTGTTGCCTGCTGACAGTGTAGCACTGAAAGGTGTGTTCAAAATATGTCCATAGTTTGGATCCGTTGCTACGACCCTGACATTACCATAATCAAGCGATACATAATCAAGTGATACAGGATAATTGAATACATAAACTATATCGCCTTGTGGTGCAACAGCAGCATAGACATAGCCCATAAATGGGTCGTAGTACCAGCTACCGGTGGACAGATTCGGATAATTAACGGCACTTGTCGCAAGCACGCTGATGTTGTCGTATCTCTGTGCTGGCGGCATGTTCAATGAGAGCGCCATATTACTCCCTGCCAGAGGAAGATCAGGCGAGTAAGCAATGCCTGTCTGATAGTCATAGATCCCGTCACCGTTCACATCCGTTGCAGGTGCCACAATCTCGTAATACTCACACTGGCTTAAGCCTGACAGTGTAGCATGGCCTGTTGCATCGGTTGTTGCGGTGATCTCAGGGGAATAAAACCAGGAATTACCTATATACCCGCATATTGTATCATTCTCTACCGTATAAATATGTATCCCGCTCAGTGCTGTTCCGTTTGAGTTTACATAAACATCAAGGTTATACCCTT
This sequence comes from bacterium, assembly GCA_021789095.1. Classification (GTDB taxonomy): domain Bacteria; phylum JAMCPX01; class JAMCPX01; order JAMCPX01; family JAMCPX01; genus JAJYJX01. The sequence continues at coordinate 1,477 of JAJYJX010000088.1, read as the reverse complement.
TGTAAAGCGGTATATTGCCGTAATCATAGACCACCGTGTTGTTGCTGTTTGTATAAGAGTTGTAATCCATTGAACTATCATCCTGTATTACAGCATACCCTGTTGCGACGATCTTGATGGTATACTGCCCTGCAGGCACACCGTTGAACGTAAACACACCGGTCCTGTTCAGGTTCGGGTTCGGGTTTGAGTCTGATATGGTCTTCGTGACCATAAAATTGATGCCTGTTTTGAGTATGACCTGAGCATTCGCTATGGGCTGCTGTGTTGAGAAATCTATAACCCTTCCGGTTATAACACCTACACTGTCTGCTGACTTGACGGTGACGTTTCTGCTGTCAGAGCAACCTGCGAACCATGTCAGAGCTGTTAATAAAAGAATTAGTACAACGCTTTTGGTTTTCATTTTTGATCTCCTTTAGGTTTGTTTTGGTATTTGTAAAAATACTGAATAAGAACGTTAAAGTCAAGGAAAATCTTTCAGGATATTTATTTCTGTCTACCCCAGTTTTAAAGGCTGTCCGACAATTACCTGAATGCCATTCCCTGTCACCCTGAACTTGTTTCGGGGCATCATTGCCCTACCCATCCTCCTCCTGTTAAGGGGAGGCTTTTCATAATCCCCTCCTTGATAAAGAGGGATGGATGGTTAAACCTCTATAAAGCTGATTGTTCTCCTGCCCGAATTGTAAAGATGCCCGAAAAGTATATCCTTTTCGTACGGTTCGAGATGCAGAGTGCCCTGTACAATATCGAATGCGGTGTCCCTTGCGAGCTTCAGTATATCGATGTCGTGGACAATGCTTGCCATCCTGAAGTCCGGCATGCCCGACTGCTTTATGCCGAGCATCTCTCCGGGACCTCGTATCTCGAGGTCCATCTCCGCTATCTTAAACCCATCGTTTGTCTTTACCATTGCCCCAAGCCTCTTGCGCGCAGCCACAGGAAGGCTGTGCGCGAAAAGTATGCATAAAGCCTGTTCAGCGCCCCTGCCCACCCTGCCCCTGAGCTGATGGAGCTGCGAAAGGCCGAACCGTTCTGCATGTTCGATCAGCATTACCGTAGCATTCGGCACATCAATGCCGACCTCTATCACGGTCGTGGCAACAAGCATGTTGACCCTGCCCTGCCTGAAAGCGGTCATGATCCGTTCCCGATCGTCATTTCTGATCCTGCCGTGAAGCAGCTCCACGGTCAATCCGTTGAATTCCTTTTTCAGCTCCTCGTACATCTTTGTCGCGGCCATCAGCTCGAGCGCATCGGATTCCTCTATAAGCGGATAAACGACATAAACCTGGAAGCCCTTTTTCATCTCGTCACGCAAAAGTATGTAGATCTCCTTCCTCTGGCTCTCCTTGTAAAAAAGCGTGGTCTTCACAGGCTTTTTGTGCGGCGGCATCTGTCGTATGACGGAGATATCAAGGTCCCCGTACGCGGTCATGGCAAGGGTGCGGGGTATGGGCGTGGCTGTCATGAT
>JAJYJX010000087.1 GCA_021789095.1 bacterium | reverse complement strand
CGGCTGTAACATCAATCATCTCTATCCTTTTTTTGGTAACGACGGATATTTGCTTCATAACAGGATTCTTTTTAAAAAACAAGCCCCTATAATATCAGGGGCTTGTTTATATGTCGTATATCTATACACGTTTATCGACTACTTTGTGACTGGAGGCAGAATATTCGCTATACTTACCGAGTTCGCGACAGATTCTACATAACTTTCTCCGAGCACTACGATGGCATTCCCGCCGGGCAGTACACCCTGTGCCACCAAGTAATAATCACCCGGTGGAGTATTGATAGATAGGAATATTCCATTGTCTGATGTTGAAGTTAAAGAAGAATCAGGTATATCAGCCTTAAAAGTGGACGAATACGTGAAGTATACAAGGCTGGTCGTTACTGTTATACCTGTTTTTGCATCTACAAGGGATACAATGGCATTTTGTATGGCATTGCCGCTGCAGTCCACTACTTCACCAGCTACGGCTCCGTTGGTCCAGTCCGGTTTTACACTTGCAAAGCTAGACAGGAGACCAACAGTGAAATCGGATATTAATAACACAGGCAGGAAATGACCTGCATCATTCCCGGCGAGTAAATCACCGAATTGGTATGTATCTTTATAACCTGTTGATGAACCCTTTGCTACGAACGGTATGCCCGTCGGAAGTGTTGCTGTGGTTATTCCGTTTTGACCTGCTGTAGCGGTTATATCAGGCGATGATGTGCCAACGGTGTTTGATGTGCTTGTAAAAAATGATACTGCTGCGCCAGAAACAGGACCCAGTGTCTGGAAGTCTGTAGCAGTTATATACACACTAATCGGTCCTGTGGTTGGTACTGAGGGGCATTCACCATACGTGCCGCCGTTTGCTATTATAATAGATGGCGGTAACTGCTGGGTCGACGCTGCTGGCGCTGTTGGACAGCCGAGCAATTTCTTTACATCAGGTGATAAATTCTGTGAGCACATATTGTTATTGCCGCCAGCCGGTACATACCCTGGACCACCGCTGCAATTGCTAATAAGTGTGATAGAGAATAGGGAAAATAATATTATGAACGGGGTTGCTTTCCTGTTATTTATTGACTTCATAGTGACCTCCTTATTTCTTATGACAATACAAAAGCATTTGTATCGTGTCAAGAACAGTGTTTACACCCTTTAGGGGATTTTCCCTTATATGCGGAGATATATTCCCATGTTTATTATAAAACAGTAAGAACTTAAGCTCCATCTTTCCCGGCGGGGCTTATAGACTCTTTATTATCTCGATTAAAATCTTTGATGCTGCCCCCTTACCTATCGCTGCTTTTGTTCCTTCCGATGAAATAATTATCGGTCCCTTTGAGGCGTTTATCACTTTAACCTTGCTGCCTATGCGAATGCCTATGTTAATAAGTTTTTTGATAAAACCCATTCCTCCGGTAACCTGCCTTACGATTCCCTCTTCCCCGGCTTTCATACCGCTTAGCTGAAGCAGGCCCTGATTAAGAGCTTTATCGGAATTTGGTGTATCTTTTATAGCTTCCATACTTTTTTGATAATGATTTTCAACAGTAATGTCAACAGTTGTTTTAGATTAAACACATAGTGCGGAACAAAAATAGACATGCATCGTTAATATTCCAAGGAGGCAAATACGGAGCAAGGAAAGACAAGGGATTTTTTCGCTATAAGGAATACTTTCGTAAAAACTTGACTTTGATGCTATCGGATATTAGTTGTTTATGCCATGTCCAACTGGTCTGTAAAGAAAGAAAACATTAAAATGCATGACAGGGTCGGGGGAAGATATTCTTTTTTTGTAAACAGCAAGGACACGGGACAATCGCTTGCCGGTATAAGTAAATTGCATGATACTGGCGTCGTGGATCTACTGCTGAAAGCAAGCACGCTTGCTGCTGTAGCAGGGTTTGTAGCTGCGTCCATTTACTACGGTTCATTTGTGAAGTTATGGGAAATTACCATAGCACAGGGCAAATTCTTCAGTTTCTTTACATACTCTGCAATCAGCTACTCCGCTATCACGCTTTTATACCTGCTTTTCCGGACATTCCTCTGGTTCATTTACAAGCCGTATAATGCTTTAAAGGACAATCCTCTGCCTGAAATTAGTGTTATTATACCCGCCTATAATGAAGGTGCACTGGTGGAAAAAGCCATAAAGGCTGCAATAGAGGCAGGTTACCCCCATGATAAGTTAGAGGTTATATGTGTTGATGACGGTTCCAAGGACGATACATTTTTGTACATGCAAAAGGCTGAAGCAAAGTATCCGGATAATGTCAGATTGATAAAACTGCCTCACAATATGGGAAAGCGGCAGGCACTGTACCATGGGTTCAAACAGGCAAAGGGTGAGATATTTGTAACAATAGATTCGGACAGTATAATAGAGAAAGGAGCCATACATAGTATTGTTGCTCCGTTTGTATCCAATAAGAAGATCGGCGCGGTTGCAGGAAACGTAAAAGTATTAAACAAAAATGAAGGTATAATACCAAAGATGCTTGGTGTTAGCTTTATCCTGTCATTTGATTTTACACGAGCCTGCCAGGCCACTTACGGTGCTGTTCTATGCTGTCCAGGGGCATTTTCGGCTTATAGGGCTGATATTGTAAAACAGGTTATGGACCAATGGCTCAATGAGATATTTCTTGGCCAGGTGTGTACGTACGGCGAGGACAGGGCACTTACCAATCTTGTACTCCGCAGTGGATTTTATACAACATATCAAAACAATGCAGTTGTACATACACTCGTGCCTACCAAATATAATCAATTGTCAAGGATGTATTTGAGGTGGGAAAGAAGCAATATAAGGGAATCCATTATTCTGTCTACATTCATCCTTAAGAAGTACAGGGAAAAGCACAGGCTGCTTCCTTTCGTCAATTTTGTGATTGTCAATATGCGTTATCCGTTCCAGTACTATGCAATTATACTATTATTTGTGAACCTTGTGCTGTATCCTGCAAATATATTCAGGTATCTTTCGCTGGTAGGACTTATAGCGGCTGTGTATACGGCTTATTATATCCGTTCAGAAAAGAATTCTGATTTTATTTATGGAATACTTTATGCGTATTTTTCCATTTTTACTTTGCAGTGGATATTCCCGTATGCATTTACAACGTTGAAAAGCAGGTCATGGATGACAAGATAAACATTACGACTCCTCAACTCAAAGTTCCAATGTTCAAGACTGTATAGAGTTTGGTGCTTGGTATTAATCATTTTCCTGATTATGCTTGACTCTTATTGGGCTTGTACAGACGGTCTGAAATCTTCTTGCTTATAGTATTGTATAAGCCAGTTGCAACATAATGCAGCAGTTCATAGACCACTCCTGATACTATAAAAATAAACTTTAAAATCCACATAACTCTTGCCTCCATAACATTATAAAATAAGCATGTTTTGTGCCAAAAATAAATCTTATATTTTTAAGATACTTAGAAGATATTATTGTGATTATTGTTGCATATTTATTGTTATTATGACGTCACAGTTTTAATTATGAAATTGAAATGGTGGAGGGGAACAAAGGGTTGGTTCGTCTATGTTGAATATTCCACACCACCAGTACAAACGGTTTCATTGTATCAAAAATCAATACAATAAATTGGGAATTACTTGATTTTTATTTTTTTGTATCGTATAAAATACAACAATTTAAGACAATAGATAAATAAAATGAGTTATAGTGTTGAAACCTGTACACTTTGTTTTAATAAACTTTATAAAGCTTAAATTTAAATAGGTGTACATGAGAATACTCATTGTTGAGGATGATCCTGAGACTGCAAGGCTCATAAGGGATTTACTGGAGTTACAAGACTATACTGTAATAGAGGCAAGCAATGGCCTTTCTGTTATGAGAATAATCAATGAGCATGTCCCGGATCTGATATTTATGGATATAAACCTGCCAGGCATGGACGGTATTACCCTTACGAAGCTTATAAAGTCCGACGCCAGGACTGGTAAAATTCCTGTAATAGCTCTTACATCAGCTCCACTTAAAAGTGACAGGGAACGCTTCATCCTTATCGGTTGCGATGGTTGTATAAGCAAGCCATTCCATGTACAAGAGATACTCGATATAATCGAGGAATACAAGAAAAGCAGAGATTAGGCAACCGAGGCTCACCGCCAAGAGGTCCGGGATCCATTCAAGCTAAAAAATCTGCTTTTTACTTGACTTAGATTTCTTTTAAAGCTACCGATTTTTTTATGCACGAAATTTTCAATCTTATCCCTGTTTCCGTACATAGCGGTACTGTTGGTGCGATACATGCACTATGGACATTCCCTGCTATTGTTATACTCGCTCTTATCATTGCATGGTCTGCGGAATCAGCCCAGTATTTTATATCCCAGGGATTTGCCCTTGCAGTACTTGCCTGGCTACAGACAGCACCGGAGTTCATGGTTGAAGCGGATCTTGCATGGCATAAAGAGGTCCATCTGATGCTTGCGAATTTAACCGGTTCTCTGAGATTATTGACGGGTGTCGGACTGCCGCTTGTGTTCTTTGTGTCGTATCTATACAACAGGAAACATAAAAATGGCTCTACAATCCGTATAGAAAAGGCCCATTCAATAGAAGTGGCGTTCTTCCTTATAGGTTTGATATATCTTTTCATTGTTTATATAAAGGGCAGTCTGACCCTTATCGATGGGTTTGTCATGCTGGGCATATACGTGCTTTATCTGGTATTCCTTTTAAAGCTGCCTTCAAGGGAAAGGGAAGAAGAGTCTCACATGGAGTATATACCTGCGCAGATATTAAAAATGAAGGGACAGTACAGGACTTTTACCATTGTTATGCTTTTCATTGCCGGCGGGTTCGGGCTCATAGCAGCCGTGGATCCTTTTGTAGAAAGCATGAAGAGTGTTGCAGTGTCTGTCGGCATATCCGGATTCATCTTTATTCAATGGGTGTCGCCCTTTTTATCGGAGTTTCCGGAAAAGCTGAGCGCGTTTTACTGGGCAAAGCAAAAAAAGGGGGCAACCATGGGCTTGATGAACATAACCTCATCGACCATAAACCAGCTTACCTTGCTGCCTGCGCTGCTGCCGTTCATTTATTCGTATGCAATGGGCGGTGTCACGCCAATCCGCTTTGATGCTTACCAGGAATCAGAAATACTGCTTACCGTAGCCCAGTTGAGTACAACGATGTTACTTTTGATTGACATGAGGTTCACTTTATATGAAGCAAGTGGTATGTTCCTTGTATGGTGTATACAATTTTTTATACCCTCTACAAGGGGATTGGCAACGCTCATTTTCTTCATATGGGCATTGACAGAAGCTGTTTTGATAGTGTTAAGGATTAAGGGCATAGATATGGTAGAGAACTTTATCAGCACTTACAGAAAATATATAAAAATTAAAAAGGAGGAAGTATGACACCCGAACAGATTTTAGTTTTCATCATCGTGGTCAGTCTCGTATCGTTGGGGTACGCGGGCTGGCTGGCAAGTTATGTACTGAGCAAGGATATGGGGACACCGAAGATGCAGGAGATCAGCAATGCGATTAAAGAAGGTGCTGTCGCATTTTTGAACCGGCAGTACAAAACGATCATTTCTCTTGCAATCCTGACAGCTCTGATAATCGTTGGCATATATCTTGGTGTGCAGCATGATTCTGGCCTTGCTATAAAAACAGGTATAGCCTTTATATTCGGCTCTTTCTCATCAGCGCTTGCAGGGTATGTAGGCATGCACATTGCAATCAGATCGAATGTTAGAACAGCGTCAGCATCAACAAGGAGCCTTGATGAGGCGTTGAAGGTATCGCTCCGGGGCGGTGCTGTTTCGGGCATTACGATTGTTGCTATGAGCTTGCTTGGTATATCTTTGTTGTTCCTGATATACGGAGGCCTTTCAGATGCACAACATGTTCCATACATGCTTGTTGGATACGGGTTCGGCGCAAGCTTCGTTGCTTTGTTTGCCCAGCTTGGCGGCGGTATTTATACAAAGGCCGCTGATGTCGGTGCAGACCTTGTGGGTAAGGTTGAGGCCGGTATTCCCGAGGATGACCCGAGAAACCCTGCTGTTATAGCAGACCTGGTCGGTGATAACGTCGGCGACTGTGCAGGAAGGGGAGCCGACCTTTTTGAGTCAACCGCTGCAGAGAACATCGGAGCCATGATCCTTGGGATAGCGCTTTATCAGCATTTTGGAATAAAGGGTATTTTGTTCCCGCTGCTTGCAAGGGCGTTTGGTCTTATCGCAGCCATGTTCGGGGTCATCATCGTAAAAACAAAAGAGGACGGAGACCCGATGCAGGCGCTGAACAAAGGATATTACCTTACGAGTATCCTTGCAGCAGCCGGTTTTTGGGTTGCTACGGACCTCCTGCTGAACAACAACCTGTGGTTCTTCTATGCAGGATTGGTCGGTATTGCAACAAGCATCCTGTTTGTTTTCATCACACAGTACTATACGGAATACAAATACAGGCCTGTTAAAGAGATTGCAGAGTCTGCAAAAACAGGACCGGCTACGGTTATTATTACCGGTATTGCAGTTGCATTTGAGAATACCGTGCTGCCTGCCATAGTAATAGGTACTGCCTTGCTTATGTCCTATTACTTCGGACTAAAGGGCAGTGCGCTTGAAATGGTAAATAATCCTGCAGCAGGTGCTATATCAGGCGGCGGTTTCTTTGGTACGGCGATTGCAACCATGGGTATGCTTTCGACATCCGCATACATCCTTGCAATGGATACCTTCGGTCCGATAACGGATAATGCAGGCGGTATTATCGAGATGTCACAGCAGCCTGAGGAGATCAGGAAGAAGACAGACAGGCTCGATGCCGTCGGTAATACGACAAAGGCATTGACAAAAGGTTATGCAATCGGCAGTGCGGCACTTGCAGCGTTCCTGCTCTTCAATGCGTACCTTGATGATGTAGGTGAGCTGATGACAAAGGCAAAGGGTCTTATCGGTCAACCCATGTCAAACCCGCTTGTCCAGGAAATTTATAACACAGCGCACACTATTAACCTTGCGGATGTACACGTGTTTGTCGCTGCGTTGCTTGGTGCAATGCTGGTGTTCATTTTTGCATCACTGGCGATAGCTGCTGTCGGGAAAGCAGCGTATTCAGTCATCAGCGATGTCAGGGCACAGTTTAAGGAAAATCCGGGCATTATGAAAGGTACATCAAAGCCCAATTACGGACGTACGGTCGATATTGTTACCAGAACAGCACTCAAGAAGATGGTGGTTCCGGGTATTCTTCCTATATTATCACCTATTGTCGTAGGGCTGATATTTAGGCAGTTCGGCTTCGGTGCTCAGGCAGTTGCCGGCTTCCTTATGGATGCAACCATTACCGGCATACTCCTTGCGGTAGTTCTGAACAACGGCGGCGGTGCATGGGACAATGCAAAGAAGTACATAGAGACCGGTGCATTCGGCGGTAAAAAATCCGACGCACATAAGGCCGCGGTCGTCGGAGACACGGTAGGCGACCCATTCAAGGATACTGCAGGTCCGTCCATCCATGTTCTTATAAAGTTACTGGCAACAGTGACCCTTGTTATGGCACCTTTGTTCCTGTAAATAATATTGTGAGGGTTCAAAATTTTGCCCCCCTACTTTAAATCGGTAACACTTAAATACCCCGCTGAGATCAGCGGGGTATTTTATTTGCATCTTTATAATTGAAGGTCTACACATAATCTATGAAAATCATATTTATGGGCAGCGCTGCATTCAGTGTACCTTCACTGGAGGCTATTATAAAATCATCGCATCAGGTTGTTTGTGTAATAACAAACCCGGAAAAACCGGCAGGCAGGGGGCTTAAAAACAGGTCTACACCTGTTGCTGAACTTGCCGCGAAATACAAAATAGATATATTAACCCCTGCTACTTTACGGAATAATAATGAAACGGTAGAATGTATAAAGCGTCATACTCCGGATGCTATTGTTGTTGTTGCTTACGGTAAATTTATACCACCGGATGTTCTGCATATACCGGCGTATGGTTGTTTAAACCTGCATCCATCACTACTGCCAAAATACAGGGGAGCTGCGCCGATACAAAGGGCCATAATGAACAATGAAAAGAAAACAGGTATGACCGTGATGCTACTTGATGAAGGCATGGACAGCGGTCCCATCTTTATGCAGAGAGAGATTGATATTGATCTTACGGATGATGCCTTAATGCTCGGAGAAAAACTCTCAAAACTCGGGGCAGATATGCTGTTAAAAACGCTCCACCTTATTGAAGGAAAACAAATAGAACCTGTTGCTCAACAGCATGGACTTGCAACATTAGCTCCGAAGATAAACAGGGAAGAAGGCAAGCTTGATTTTAATAGATCATCGATTGAACTCCACAATATTGTTAGGGCATTGATTGAATGGCCAACTGCATGGACCCTTTATAAGGGCAATATAGTACAGGTATTGGGTACGGAACCGGTTGCTGAGAAGCCTGTTCACTCACCTGCTGCAATTGTTAAGATAGACAAACTTGGTATTCATACTGCAACCGGGAATGGCATACTTATTATAAAATCTGTAAAACCGGCTGGCAGCAGAGAAATGGATGCACTGAGCTACGCCAACGGAAGAAGGATGAAACCGGGAGATACGTTAGGGTGAGAGAACAAGTAAGAGGGGCATGGCGTGCCATGCCCCTGCAATCCGGTGATTGAAATTATCTATTGTGGTTTCTCAAGGTTCTGAATTTGCTCCGGAGAATACCCAAGCGCCTTGAAGTCCATCACGCTTTGTTTTGAATGACATTTGTTGCAGGAAAGTCCGATCTTTTTTATAGCGTGATTTACCGATATGTATGATGTGCCCGGGACCTGCATTGCCATCCATTCACCGCTCCAGGTAAATCCCATTGCAGCAAACGGTTTCATGCCGGCATCTATTGCTGCCTTTACATCGCCTGTCTTGTTGTAAACCTCCCTGTTCGGTGCAAGGAGGAGCGGAAAGTTTGCCATTTGAGGGTTATCTTTCAAGAATCCCATGCCCGGAGCCTGCCACATCTTGAGCTTCTTATCAAAGAGCATGATCTGGGTTAATCCCCTTACAGGGTATATCTGTGCTCCGGGTGTTTTGATGTTTGATATTTCGAATGCCATCCAGCTCTGCACATCCTGATGATACTGTTTATTCGGAACCCTCCAAATATAAGAAGGATGACCCATTTCTATTTTTACTGTGGGGACATAGAAACCGGGGATCGAAGGAATCTTATCGTATTTCGAAAGTTCGCTGTATTTCCCATATATGGTATCTTTTACAGGTTTGCCCCAGTTTTCATACGATATGCCGGACACAACGGGTATATGACAGGTTTGACATGCTATTCTTGCAATATGCTCATTCAAGATCTTACCAACCTTGCCTCTGTGCGGTGTATCACCATGACAGTTGGAGCAGGTAACCTTTACATTCGGCAGATCATTTGCAGCCATATCAGACTCATATTGTCCCTTGGGCATTTTATGGTGTTCTGTGACATGACAGGTTATGCATTGAAGCCCTGCCTTTGCATGGACATCGGTCTGGGGTGTATAGGGAGTACCTCTCTTATAATCATAGGAAAATGCATGTTCATGGCATCTCAGGCACGCCTCGTTTGTAGGAACTTTTGTTATGCTGAGTGCTGCTTTTAAAGACGTGTCCTTGCCCCAGTGAGTGCCTGTTGCATCGGTGACCAATGTTTCCCTGGTCTTCATATTGTAATCTTTGGCGTGGCATATCAGACAATCCACGGTGTTTGCCCGCTCCTGAGACGGCGGTATACCCGGAGGGAGGGGAGGCATGGGCAGGCTTCCTATGTGACATACCCCGCATCCTGCCGCCTGGACCGTAAAATGACTGTTTGTCGAAGCAGTCCAGTTAGAGACCGCCAGGGACCCTGCGAGTGCGCATTCTCTGTTTAACATGCCCCACCATGAGCCATCGGGCAACCCTTGAACATTTCTGATAGGTGTAGCCAGGTACCAGTGTACCGTCTGGGTAATCTCGTTTAATGCCTCGGGATGGCACATCACGCATGTCTGCGCGCCCTGGTAGCCGTTCTCTTTGATGGCCTCATATCCAGGATGTACCCAGCCCCCGAGTGTCTTGTAGTCATCTTTTGCAAGAACCATACCGGGCAGTGACAGCAAAACCACTACGGTCAGAACCAATTTT
>JAJYJX010000086.1 GCA_021789095.1 bacterium | reverse complement strand
TTGAATAAATTGAATGTGCCGTATTTCGAAGCTTCGGCAAACAACGGGGCAGGTGTTTTGCAGACCCTGACCGGCATTACCAAGTTGGTCGTCCATAGATTAAAAAATCAGACGTCCATAGCCGATGTTGGAAAGGCGCAGGACAAAGAAGTAAGAGAGATACAGATAGAACAGTCAGAGCCAGTCAACCCCGGGCGGCAGCAGGTAATAGAACCGTTTAAAGAGTCTGCGGTACCAACGACGGAACAAAAGTTTGTACAGGCTGACGTAAAGCGTGCTGTCCAGACGCAGCCAAGAAAAATCCTGAATGTTTTGGAAGTAGGCAAACCCGAAGCCTTGAGCGATGGTACAGTGATAATACCTATCATAGCTGTGGACGAGGACAAAACACACTACGAGCTGAAGGTAACGATAAAGTTCTGAACAGCGGCGCGATAATTTAGTTTTGATATTCCTGTCAACAGCTATTACCGTTTTTCCTTGACAGAATATTACTGTTTTTAATAACGGTTATATTTATCATGAGGGTTCATGAAGATCATCTCTCGCAAGATCGGTTTTCATAAGGATATTTTCAAACCTTCTTTGTTAAAGTCAACCGCGGTGCGGTAATTTGATTCTGTATATCCTAAAAAGGGTATAAGGTAAAGGACACGAGCTGGACGTTGTTCTGCTTGTGGATCACGTCGCCCACAAAGGTGTAGGCAATGGTGAACCTTGGCGCGTCCCATGCAATACCTGCTGAATAGGTTTTGTCGTTTTGTGTATCCATCCATGCATAACCGCCGCGCAGGACGATTTGTTTTACCAGCACAATTTCTCCGCCTGCATGATAATCGATATTTTTCCCGGTGGAGATTTCAAGGTTTTTTACCCCGTCAAAGGAGATCGTCAGCACGTCCTGGAGCTGCAATGATATGCCCGCATCTATAAGCCTTGGAGGAAGTTGTTCACGCGTTCCCTTGATCCTTGTGAGGTTCAGACCTGCAATGGAAAGGTTTAAGAAAGACAGCCCCGGCGAAAAGATAATGCCGTACCCGAGTGTTTGCGATTCGCCTGAAAGGCCCTGTGTAAACTGATCCATCCTGCCATTGATGCCTGCACTGAAGATTCCCGGCGTTCCCATCGATATTGCCGTCACGTATGTATTTCTCTGTACGCCGAACGACGGTGTTCTGTAATAGTCCCTGATGTATGCGACACCGACGCCCACCTGGCTCGTGTGGCTGTCAACCGCGGAAAAATCAACCCTGCTCTCGGTATCGGGGTTGGTATACAGGTAGCCGATGTGCGCGCCGTACCGTTTCTTAGCGCTCATGCCTGCCGGATTTATAATGATTGCGCTGTTGTCATCAGCGATTGAGCCGAATGCCCCGCCCATGCCTGCGGCTGCGGGGGTTGCATAAAGAAGTGTTGAATCGGCAATGGATAAAGAAGCAGTGGACACAATAAATAATATAAGTACTGCTGATAAAAATATCCGCCTCAAGAAACACTGTCCCCAGTCCTTAACAGTTTCCAGGTATAAGATATTTTTGCCGTTTTCCCGAGCATGGCAGAAACCGAACAGAATTTCTGCCGGGAGAGTTCTATGGCTTTCATAACATCTTTCTCTTCCATATCCCCCTCAACGATGTATTCAAGTGATATGTTTGTATAAACCTTCGGATGTTCCTTGGCCCTTTCAGCATTGATATTCATCCTGAAGCTCTTTATGTGTTTTCGCATCTTTTTCAGGATGGACACAACATCCATGCCCGTGCATCCGCCCAAGCCTACAAGCAGCAATTCCATAGGCCTTGCACCGGTATCAGCCCCACCGTGGACCTTTTCTGCGTCCATAATAACAGCATGTCCTGATTCGGGTATACCTTCGAACCTCATTTCATTCTGCCATTTAATTTCTGTTTTCGGCATACTACACCTTTTTTAAAGCGTCGTTTGCAGCTACTAACAAAGGATCCCATACAGGAGCGAATTGCGGTGCATAGCTCAAGTCGAGTCTGGACAGTTCACCAACGGTCATACCTTCATACAATCCTGCAACAACAATATCTATTCTCTTTGCCACACCTTCCCCGCCTACCATCTGCGCTCCCATGAGTTTACCCTTTTTTTTATCTATTACAACTTTTATCGTTATAGGCTTGCTGCCGGGGTAGTAATGTGCCCTCGTCCTTGATGTAATGACGCTTGAAACCACATTAAACCCATAATCCCTGGCCTCTTTTTCAGTTAAGCCGGTCCTGGCAACTTCCAGATCAAATACCTTTACAACAGCAGTACCTGCGACGCCCTTAAACGTTTCATCACCGCCTGCTATGTTTGCTCCTGCAATCCTGCCCTGTTTATTGGCGGTTGTACCCATTGGTATGTACAGATCCTTTTTGAGAACTATATGCTTTGCAGTGGCACAATCACCTGCCGAATATACATGAGGGATGTTGGTTTCCATCTTCTCGTTGACAAGTATTGCATCATGGGCACCTGTCAGGGCACCGGCTGCTTTTGCAATCATGGAATTCGGCTTAACACCCGTCCCGAACATAACCATATCAACGTCAAAACCGCCGTTGCTTGTTTCTATCTTTATCATGCCGCTGTCTTTCCTATCAAATGATTTGACCTCTGTTGACTTGAGGATCCTTACACCATTGCTTTCAAGGGTTTTTTCCACGACGGACGTAATTTCCTCATCCATGGTGCCGAGTATGTTCGGCATTTTCTCGATTACAACGACTTCGAATCCAAGCCCCTTGAATACTTCTGCCATTTCCATACCGATATAGCCCGCTCCTATAATGGCGGTTCTCTTTACAGGGAATGATTTTATGTAACCTTTAACGGCAATTCCGTCATCAAGGGTTCTGAGCAGGAATATGCCGGGATGTTCTATCCCCGGTATGGCAGGTTTTATTGAAGAAGCACCTGTTGTAATGGCAAGATAATCATACGGGAAGACAACATCTTTTTTCTCGTTGTGATCGATTGCATGAATTTTGCCCTCTTTCGGATCTATGCTGACGGCTTCTATTCTTGTTTGGACATCAATGTTTCTTTCGGTCTTGAATTTTTCCTTCGTAACGGCGATGAGATCCGTATGCTTCTTTATTATGTCCATAATGTAGTACGGCAGGCCGCATGAGCCGTAAGAGACAAATTCAGTTTTTTCCAGCGCAATAACGTTTAACGAAGGTTTTCTTCTTTTCGCCTGGCTTGCTGCACTCATCCCTGCTGCAACACCGCCTACGATAACAACATTCTCAGACATCAGCCGGTTCTCCTTTACCTGTTAAAATATGTTTCAGGGAATGACATAAAAATTTTCAAGTGTATGGCAGGTACGCCGGCGTTATTCATGCGGTTTAAGTGCGGAGAGCACTTCATCTACGAATTGATCCTCCGGCACAGCACCTACGAATTCAGTATCATCATTAACGATTGTTTTTGGCACGGCCTGAACGCTGTACCTCGTGCTGATCTCGGGAAACTCTGTTGCTTCTACCATGTCCGCAGTCACAAGGTCGCTTTCTATTGCTATTTTATGTGCGGTTCTTACGGCCCTCGGACAATAAGGGCAGCTCGGAGTTACAAAAACCTGTATCCTTACCGGTTTGTCGATGGATTTTAACTTCTTTTTCGATTGTTCGGTCAGATTGGTATTGCCCGCCGATACATCCATAATGTCCTCTATCACCGATGCGAACTCATAACCCGCCGGTATGCCGTAATACCTTATGCCGTAATCCTTCGCGCCTTCTATGATAAGTGCAGGATACTTGTCTACCCTGTATTGTTCTTTCTTGTCATTCTGCACTGCGTAATCGTAATACTCGACCTTTATTTTTTCGGATAGAGAACCTAATTCTTCTATAAGCATCTTTTCATCATTACAGTAGGTGCAATCTTTTTCCTGGGTGAAAAGAACCAATTTTACGTCGTTTTTTAATTTCGAGAATTCATTTTTAAGATATTCTTTGTCTTTCTCTTGCAGTAAACTCATATTGCCTCCGTTTTATTTCTTTATCGTTTCCAATTTTTCAATGTAATGCTGTACGGCGTAGCCTGCAATGGCACCATCGCCCACTGCGGTTGAAATCTGTCTTACATTCTTTACCCTTATATCGCCAGCTGCAAATATACCCGGCCGATTTGTTTCCATATGCTCGTTTGTGATTATGTATCCGCTCTCGTCCATGGTTATAATATCCTTGACGAACTCGGTATTTGGCTTCGTTCCTATGAATATGAAAACCCCGTCAACCTTTTTCGTAGCGACATTGCCTGTTTTGACATTCTTTACATCTGCGGCTGCAACTGTTTTGCTTCCCTTTATCTCGGCAACCACGGAATCCCAAATAAATTCTATTGTAGGTATGCTGAATGCACGCTCCTGCAATATCTTCTCAGCTCTGAGTTTGTCCCTGCGGTGTACCACGTAGATTTTTTTGGCAAACCGTGTCAGGAATATGGCATCGCCTATCGCCGTATCTCCTCCTCCTACAACGATTATTTCCTTGTCTCTGAAGAAAGCGCCGTCGCACTGGGCGCAATACGATACCCCCCTGCCTGTAAATTGTTTTTCGCCTTTTACATTCAGTTTAAGGCTTTCGGTGCCGGCAGCTATAACCACGGCTTTTGTGCTGATTTGGCGATCGTCGGTCGTGTTTACGATCTTGTTATCTCCTTCAATATTTATGCTTTTTGCTCCTACCTCGCAGATCTCCGCACCGAACGATCTGGCCTGTTCTTCCATGGCAGACGTAAGATCCGCACCCGTGATGCCCTTGGGAAAGCCGGGATAATTCTCGACGATGTCGGCTACTACCAGCTCACCGCCTACCGCCTTTTCCTCCAGCAAAAGGGTCTTGAGCCTTGCCCTGGCTGTATAGATCCCCGCTGTCAGCCCTGCAGGCCCTGTCCCGATAATCACGCAATCGTATGATTCACAGGACGGTTTCTGCTCGGCCTTATCAATTGTTAAGTCTGATAAGAGCATTTTCTATGAACCTTTCATATTCTGATTCTTTACCGGCCCCGACAATTCTTTCAACAGAGTTGCCCTGGTAGTATATGACAAGAGTTGGGATGCTCGATATCTGGTATGCAGATAGTATAGTAGGGCAGGTATCAGCATTTATACGGTAGAAGGCTATCTTGTTTTTATATTTCCCTGCGAGTTTCTCCAGTAAAGGTTTTATTGTGTGACAGGATGCACACCAATCAGCCCAGAAGTCTACAATCACAGGCTTGCCCGACTTTAACACGAGGTTGTAAAATTCTTCACAGGTGATGTCCGCCAGTAAAGCAGAACCGGCTTCCATGTTTTTTTCTTTTACTGTTTCAATCTTTACCATATTTCGCCACGTACCATATTATATTTTATAGTCAGAAGTTTAAAGTTAGCCTTTGTAAGGATTTTAAGCCCTGTTGCAGTGATTTTGACATATTCGACTTTTTGGTTTTGGCTTTATCCTTATATATTCGCCTGCGGTTGCACAGGTACTGTTTACAACACCTTGCTAAACATCTTTTCCAGGTTTGATTTCGGCACTGCACCAACTATTTGATCGATGACCTTTCCATCCTTAAAAAGGATAACCGTAGGTATACCCATTATGTTATACTGTGTAGGTATACGCGGATTTTCATCGGTGTTCAGTTTCCCGAATTTGATCTTACTGTTGTACTGTTCAGACAAGGATTTAAACGTTGGTTCCATCATCTTGCAGGGCATACACCAGTCTGCCCAGAAGTCTACCAGAACAGGTTTTTCGGATTTCAATACTTCCTGTTCAAAATTGTTATCTGTTACTGTTACCGTATACATTGTCCCACCCATAGCTAAGTCCTCCTGCCGCACAATGCGGTCAATTTGTTAATTTTCATTCAGCAAACGAAAGATACCTACCGTTTGTTACCAAGAAACCATTTATAAGTTTTCTCTACTCCTTCTTTTATACAAACAAACGGCTTCCATCCAAGAGATAAAGCTTTTTTGTTCGATAATATATCAATCTGGTCATTGTGTTTCAAGATTTCAAGAGGTATGTCCTGTTTTCCTGAAACAAGCTTGAAAATGTCGAAAAGCCCAGAAATCTTTGTTCCTGTGCCGGAGCTTATATTTATAACCTCATTGTCCCAGTTCGTATTTAATGAAGTAACAAGCGCATGTACTGCGTCCTCGACAAACAGAAAATCGTACAGGGAACCAGCACTGTCGTAAAGCTTCACGCTGTTTTTATGTATGATGCCGTAAGCCATATCAAACACGGGATTGCGTTCCATGAATGGACCGTACAGCCTTGATAATCTGAGTATCGTGTATGATACGGAGAATTTTTCCCTGTAAAGCCTTATTATGTTCTCCGCATTCCATTTTGTGAAACCATAATAACCGCTGGATGGAACAGGATCGTTTTCCTGTGCGTTGTCCGGATTCTTGTAAACAGCACCGGAAGATGAAAAGACGATCTTTTTCAGCTTTGCCCTTCTGATCATTTCAAGTACATTTACCGTACCGAGTACATTTACCTTAAAGCATCCCAGGGGTTCCTCCATTGCTTTTCTCTCCGATGATACACTTGCGAGATGGAATACGTAGTCGACGTCTTTGAGAGGATGTTCCATGTCCTCGAACTTTGTGACGTCACCGGGGAAAAATTTGAAAAGCTTATTGTGCATTATAGGTTCGATGGATGCTTTTTTAGACCTTGCGATACCATGGACCTCGTGTCCGGAGTTGACCAGTGCTTTTGCAAGGTGGGATCCGAGCAGGCTTGTTACGCCGGTAATACCTATCTTCATCTATGACTCTAATGACTCAAGTACCCATGCAGTAAGCAGGGGGAACATGATCTCATGGTGCCCGGTGATTGCGAATCCCTGTCCACCGGTCTTGGTCGGTCTCTTCACAACATTCTCAAGGGGCCTGTAATGCTGGATCATATCCATATTTATGGCTGTAAAATTTTTCGCATCGTATCCGATATTTCTTGCGACTGAGAGTGCCTTCAAAAATACCTCCGGAAGAATTACGGCCGAACCTATGTTTATAATAACACCGTTCTCAAGCATGGATACAATAGCTGCAAATTTTCTGAAGTCTATCTCTGTGGCTTTTCCTATTGCCGCACCATCGGCTTTCGGATGCATGTGTATAATATCGGTGCCGTACGCAACATGTACTGTAAGCGGTATACCGAGCTTGTAGGCATTGTACGTTATACTCATATCCCTGCGCGGGGCGTTGATCTCCGAGAGCACTTTCCCTGCTGCTTCGCCAAGCCCCATACCTTTATCTGCACCGGCCTTGATAGCATCGTTGAGGATGGAACCTGTTTCTTCGGCCATACCGAAACTGCCGTCCTTTATCGTAACGGCTACATCTTCCGAGGTCTCGCCTATAAGGGCTATCTCCGTGTCGTGTATGACGCCCGCGCCCTGCATGGCTATCGCGGTAATGACCTTTTTCTCCATCAGCTGTATGACAAGCGGTGAAAGCCCAACCTTTATCACGCTGTCACCCATTGCGAGTATGCATTGTTTGTTGTTCCTTTTTGCCGTCACAATTGCATTTGCCGATGCTAAAAGATCTTCTGCCTTAAGTATTTTGGGCAGACCGGCCAAGAACTGTTTCACGGATGAGCCTGTTTTGTAAGGAAGAGCAAAGTCATTTATTTTAACCTTATTTTTGCGTGTTTTTATTGAACTGGTTTTTACTCTTTTCAGATCTATCGGCTCTATCATCATGTGTTACTTTCCTTTCTTAAGTCCTTCGAGTTTATCGTTATTCCATCTCATGTTCAGCGGTTTTCTCTTTCTGAAGCTGCGGCCCTGCAAGACCGCACCGACAAGCAGGGGCATACCGACTGTTGATTCTATGGTAACCTGTATTTTGTCCGCCTCTTTGTGTATCTTGCCCCAGGACTGGGCCTCCTCGAATGTGCAGCCGCTCAACCCTCCCCATTGCGGGGTATCGGTTGTAATCTGTATTGCGTACCTGTAGCCATTCTCATCGGCACCAAGTATCTCGGATATGACCTCCATCTGCTGTATATAGTTTTTGGGCGTACCTCCGCCTATGTAGATAACCCCCGCACTCTTTGACTGCATTTTTATCTGGGCAAGCTCGTAATTATCCCTTATCGGGTTTATTATGATCCTGTCTTTGCCCTTGCTGTAATGCTTTGTTAACCCTATACCGATTGAGCTGTCGTTCAGCGCAGGGCAGAATACCGGTACATGCTTTTTTGCTGCGGTGTACAGTATAGAGTTCTTGTCCGATATATTCTTGCCGAGTATCTCGAGAAATTCCCTGCTGGAATATTCCTTTTTTTCAAGTCTGTCCCCGATCCTGCCTATGGCATCATCGGTTTCCCTGAACTTCTCCTCGTCAACAAGCGTATCGTATATCCTGTCAATGAAGTACTTCCTCAGCAAAAGGTCATCCATGTTCGGTGAACCTATGTAATGGCTGAACCCGCGGCCCACATAAAAGTCCTGGTAGAGGTTTGCACCTGTTGAAACCAGCACGTCTATCAGGCCGTGCTCAATCATGTCCCTTATGACCTTGCGCATGCCGCCCGGGACCATCGGGCCTGCGAGTCCCATGAATATAGTTGGCCTGGCCTGGTCCGACAGCATCCTTTCGTATATACTCAGTGCTTTGCCAAGGTTTCTGCTCTGTATGGATGTATGCTGAAAGGCGATCAGCAAATCCCTTATGGTTCTTATCTTTTCCAGGTCGAGATATTTCACCTTCTCCGATAATAGTTCATTTTTACCGGGAACCTTCATTTATCCTCCTTGTAAACGAATGTAAACCGCAAATCAGTCAGTGGATCCCCATAACACTGACATTTTGTAATTTCAGATCTTACATTTTTAAAATTACACATGCTCATGAATTGTTCAAGCCATCCCTGTATATTTTTGATATGCGACAGGTCAATATCAGGAAAATCCTTTATTGTAACCACAGCCTCGGCATTGGAGATTATATTAACTTCCGCCTTTCCGCTGTCAAAGTAGCTGCTCCAGACACTCATGGCCCTTGTAACCAGCAATTTCGGCTCAACAAAGCTCAGGAAAGTCTTGTATATTGTTGAGAGGTCGTGTTCTGCCGCAAGCCTGCCCTGTTCCAAGCAAAAGGACAGATCACCATTTCCTGCAATCTTATCCAGCGTCTTCAGCAAATCTATGTAAAGTTTATACGGGTACCATGCGGTAAGGAGAATGTGCTCATCCATGTACTTCCGTGTCTCAGGGGGCAGTGAGCTTATGACCTTCGGGAGGACATCTTTCATGTCCTTTTTTATAAACTTTATTAATCCGAGGATTGCAACACCTTTTACCTGTGCCATACCTTAACCATTTTATATGGAGTCATATTATTTATGCCGTCTTTTGTTTAAATTTAAACTTCATTTCAGTTACGGGATCTCCGTAGCACTGGCATTTTGCGATCTCGGACTTTACGTCTTTGAACCCACTCATACTCATAAATTGTTCAAACCATCCCTGCACATTTTTAACGTGGGCTATGTCTATATCCGGAAATTCATTTATTGTGTAAATGAGTTCATTGTCTGAGGGAAGGTTAAAATCCACCCTTCCTGTATCATAATAGCTGCTCCACATGCTCATTGACCTTGTCATGATGGTATTTATACTTACCGACTCCAGGAAAATCTTATACACCGTAGAGAGGTCATGCTTTGCCGAAAGCCTGCCCTGTTCCACGCAGTAGGACAGATCCCCTGTACCTGCGATGTTATCAAGTGCTTTTAGCAGGTCGGTGTACAGCTTGTAAGGATACCATCTTGTGAGAACAATGTGTTCGTCCATGTACTTCCTTGTTTCCGGCGGCATAGCAGCAATGATTTTCGGCAATGCGTCCTTCATATACTTTTTTATAAACTTTATGAATCCGAGGATTGCAACACCTTTTACCTGTGCCATAACCCCTCCTTTCCCTATTGTTATTCTATAAATTTATGTTAAGTCAACAATTTGAAGATCCCTGAAATTTGACTTTTATGATCTATCTCATACACATTTCTTAAGCAGACGGTTAGATTACAGGCATGAAATTTAAAGATGTACCTTTTCCTAAAGAGTATGGTTCGTGGGGCATATTGATTACGTCGTGCCTGATCGGCCTGTTTGTTTCACGAGGCACAGCATGGCAGTCTGTCGTTTCTATCGCGGGCATTGCTGTACTTTTCATGACCAAGGCATCTATAGGGATATTTATAAGGAGGCATGACATG
>JAJYJX010000085.1 GCA_021789095.1 bacterium | reverse complement strand
ATAAATTTAATGTCGGTAGGATGTATGGAGCGAGCTGACCATGCCTACGCAAGGTAATATCGTATTCTACTGGTTGAGTAGAGTTCCGCGGGCTTACCCGTGGTGATCGAACTGTTAGGGGATGGAAGCGGATATGCATTTTGGCAACTTTTATAAGAAAGGAAAGAAATGAAGAGATTCCTATTGTTCGCAAGATTTCTGGTATATGCATCCGGCGTTTTGCTGCTTGTAACGGTATGTGCTGTATCAACGGCACAGGCATTCACGCACAACACAGACCAGGAAATTATGGCGGCGGATGATAACGGCAATGCCGGGAACCTAAGAATGGACAAGGAAGTTCCGAACGATAAACAGGTTGTTTCAGCCGTTGATTCATGCGCCGGTCCAACGGCGCTGTTAAGCGTGCTTGACCGCCCTACGATAAGCGACAGTGTGTGTTCAGCAAAAAAGAACAAAGTCATTGCAGAGCTTGGTTACGTTTATCAAATCGAGACAGGTAATGATTTTAATACTCTTCAAACGCTGCCCCAGCCCGAGATACGCTACGGCACAGGCAATAATGTCGAGTTAAAGCTTTTCCCTCCCGACTACATACTTCAGACAACGCACACAGCAGGCAATACCAGCAGGATAGACGGTGCCGGTGATGCAGGAGTCGGAGTTAAATATGAGTTCGGATACGGGGAGAAATGGGGCTTTGCCGCTGACACCGCAGTAACATTTGCATCGGGCAGAAAGGATTTCAGCGCAAATGCTACAGGAGCCATTGTGAACGGCATATTCGCTTATAACGTTAATGAAGATATCGGTGTTGGTTTACAGATCGGATTGTTTCATTTATTCAGCCCGGTTGGTTCCACGCAGGAAACGTCGGTCAATCCGATTCTTGTTGTGACGGATCAATTGAATGAAATAACAGATCGATTACAGCTGTACGCAGAGTGTTATAATGCCATAGATCTTATGCATGGCACTGGTATAACGTCTTTTATCGATGCCGGTGTACAGTATCTCTTGTCTCAAAACATTGAGATCGATCTTGAGGCAGGGCATAATCTGACCAATCTCCCTTATAACAATACAACGTACGTCGGTTTCGGGACAGGGTTGGAGTTTTAGGTTATAGCGTACAGCGTCCTATTTTTCAAATCCGTTTTTATCAAAATTAAAACGAAAATGATTGCTGTCACCCGTTTCCCCTTCATAATAGGTCCGTGGTCCTTTATGACCGGCAGTTTACGGTTTCTTTGACAGGAGGTATGTCGTTTTGATACATGAGGATTAGAGGAGATAAGGTGATAACAGTGCTGCAAATTTCAACTGGTATGATCCATCAGGTTTTTCTGATTGAGCTGATATATGGAAGACATTAAAGGGTGCACGGCTGTCGTCACGGGTGGTGCCAGCGGCATCGGCCGGGCTATCGCCATTGCCCTCTCCCGGGAGGGTGCCAGGTTGGTGATCGCTGACGTCGACGAGGCCGGGATGACCGAGACGGTCGGGACCATAGCGCACGGGGGCGGCAAGGCTGTCGGGGTCCGAACCGACGTGTCCAACCCCGATGAGGTTCAGGCCCTGGCGGATCGGGCCTGGTCAGCCTTCGGACCTGTCAGGATCCTGTGCAACAACGCAGGAGTGGGAATGTTCGGCGGGCTGGAAACCATGACGTTGCGTGACTGGACATGGGTAATGGGGGTCAACGTCTGGGGTGTCATCCACGGCCTTCTGGCCTTTGTCCCCCGCATGATCGCCGAGGGAGAGGGAGGGCACATTGTCAACACAGCCTCCATATCCGGTCTTCTCTCCAACGCCTACCTCGGCGCCTATACCACCACGAAGTACGCCGTCGTCGGACTGTCAGAGTCACTCCGGAAAGACCTCAAGGCTTACAGCATAGGTGTCTCTGTCCTGTGCCCCATGGGCGTGGATACCAGGATTGCTGAGGCCGAACGGAACCGCCCGAAGCACCTGAAGAACCCGGGCAACCAGTCTTTTTCCCCCTCTCTGGACTTCCTGGGAAGGATCATCCCTCCAACGCAGGTTGCCGATCGCGTCATCGCCGCCATCAAGAAGAACGAGCTCTACATCATCACACACAAGGAATCCCTGGAACCGCTCCGCCGCCGCTTCCGACGGATCGAAGATGCCGTTCCCTCCGACTGATTGCATGATGTCTCAACTGATATAAACACTCCGAGACTCATGGTGCTCATTGGTGCATAGAAGATTGACATTTCTCTTACATAAGAGTAATTTAAAATAATTACAATTAGTAAAGGGGGTAAATATGTCAAAATCTTCAAAAAAAACAATGACCACCGATGCCGGTGTACCTGTCAGTGACAATCAGAACAGCCTTACCGCAGGGCCACGCGGCCCGGTGCTTATGGCCGATTACCATCTCATGGAGCGTATGGCGCATTTCAACAGAGAACGGGTGCCGGAACGGATTGTTCATGCAAAAGGTGCTGGTGCTTACGGTACTTTCACAGTGACAGGTGATATTTCCAGATATACCCGCGCCAAGCTGTTTTCCAAGATAGGCAACTCCTGCGAAATGTTTGTGCGATTCTCTACCGTTGCCGGAGAACTTGGTTCTGCGGACACGGTTCGTGACCCACGGGGCTTTGCGTGCAAATTCTATACCGAAGAGGGCAACTGGGATCTGGTTGGCAACAATACGCCGGTATTCTTCATCCGGGATGCTCTTAAGTTTCAGGATTTTATACACAGCCAAAAACGCGATCCACAAACCGGTTTGAAAGACAACACTATGCAATGGGACTTCTGGAGTTTGTCGCCTGAGTCCTTGCATCAGGTAACCATACTGTTTTCCGACAGGGGCATTCCTGCCACCTACCGGAATATGAACGGCTATGGCAGCCACACATTCAGTCTATGGAACGATAAGGGCGAACGCTACTGGGTGAAATGGCATCTCAAGACCATGCAGGGTATCAAATGTCTTACAGAGGAAGAGGCTGGGAGAATAGCAGGACAGGATCCGGATTTCCATAGGCGCGATCTGTTTACCGCCATAAAGCAAGGTAAGAATCCCAAATGGGGTGTCCAGATACAGATCATGCCTGAAAAGGACGCAGAAACCTATAGCATACATCCTTTTGATCTAACAAAAGTATGGCCGCATAAAGATTATCCGCTGATTGAGGTAGGGGTCATGGAACTCAACCGCAGCCCGGAAAACTACTTTGCAGAAGTGGAGCAATCAGCCTTCGAGCCAAGTAATTTACCGCCGGGGTTTGGCGCCTCTCCTGATAAGATGCTCCAGGCAAGGCTGTTATCCTATGCTGATGCCCATCGTTATCGTATCGGGATAAATTATGCGGCTTTACCTGTGAATAAGCCGCGATGTCCTGTACATACATACAATCGGGACGGCCATATGCGTTTTGATGGCAATTACGGCGGCACAGTCAACTACCAGCCAAACAGCTTTGACGGACCTATGGACGATAAGCAGTATAAAGAGCCGCCTCTTCATATCTCCGGGGATGCAGACCGCTATGACCATCGTGAGGGCAATGACGACTATAAACAGGCAGGGGATCTCTACCGGCTCATGAGTGCAGATCAAAAGGCGCAGCTTGTCGGCAACATCGTGCGTGCGATGAAAACAGTGCCAAAGGACATTCAGCTACGCCAGATTGACCACTTTCACAAGGCTGACAAAGACTATGGTGATCGTGTTGCTTCCGGTTTGGGACTGTGATGATTTCACATAACAGACTGGACAAAAATTAGGTAAAAATGCTAAGGAGGAAACATGGCAAGCAGGAAACTTTTGGATAAATTAAACGATACAATTGCAAGGGAGCTTCAAGTGGCCATTCAATATATGTGGCAGCATGTAATGATCAGGGGACCGTTTGCTGACACCTATAAAGATAAGCGGTGATGTTAAAACAGATACTGAATGCCGACATAAAAGCGGAAGAAGATGCCATAAAGCTTTACAAGGAGATTATTAAGCTTGCTGTTTTAGAGGGTGATGTGGTAACGAAGAAACTGTTTGAAGGTATTTTTGAGGATGAAGAAGATCACCACAACACATTCACGACACTCGCAGAGAAGTAAGTTTCTTTAGAAGGGATGTGGCATTAGGCCCCGCCCTTTTATAGGTGTCTTTTTATTTCCAGTTCCCCCACGATGATGTGGTCCGTGAGATTGATCCCCACAAGCTCGCAGGCTTCCTCGAGCTTTGCTGTTAATGCCTCATCTTCGGCTGACGGTTCAACTTCTCCGCAAGGATGGTTATGTGCTACAATAATCCCCACTGCATGTGCAAGCAGGGCGCCTTTTAGGATATCTCGAGTATAATATTACTCTGTACAGAGTCAGTTATCGTGCCCCGTTCCTATGGACTGCACTTTTTAATTTCTTGCATGACCTTGTTAAGCAATTCCTTTGAATAAATCTCTCCGGTCAGCTTTTTTTTTGTTTTTTCTGCAGCAACCCTCAGGGTGTCCATATCATGATCATCGAGCTTGATCTCCTGAAGCCCCTCTCCTTTGAAAACGGTCATGCTCTTTTCATCAAACGACTCAACATCATCCCTCCATTCCGGTTCATATATCCTTATAAAATTCGCCATTAACGTAACAACATCATCGGCAAGCCCCTTGGGAAATCTTGTATCTTCTTTATCTATCTGTTTTTTGTCAATGAATATTCCAGCAGGTGAATAAAAAACCGGGGGAATGAGATAATATCTTAAATATATGAAAGCCTGTGTCCCGAGTAGCCATATAGGTGGTGCTGTACCTACATTTATAACGCCTGTTTGTATTGATGAAAGAACATTCGGGACAGCAATGGGAATCGGCTTAATGCCGAGTTCATTCAAGTATGCAGTCTCTATCCTTCCGAACCAAGTCATCATCTTCTGTCGTTTCAACTGATCAAGGCTCGTTACATCATTCTTGGTAAATATGTAAAAGAAACCTGCATGTATAAGCCCGACCAGTACGTATCCGTGCTGCGCAAATCTAGTAGCTATATCTTCCCTTAATCCGTCTAAAACACAATCAACCTGTTTGTAGTTCTTGAAAAGTAAAGGCAGGGTCAGCACGGCCAGTTCCGGAACAGCGTCAACGAACCCCTCTGCAGAGCACCCGCATCCCTGGAGCTCTCCAAGGTGCATCTTCCTTAAAATGTCCGCGTCCTGTCCCATTACCCCGCCTGCGTAGATCTTAAGATTAACTACGCCGCTTGATTCCCATGAAAGGAATGGAACAACCGTATCTATTGCGTCCTTGATCCATGGGGTATTTGCAGGAGCAAGCGTCCCGATGTTAATCCTTATAGGTTCTATCTTTTGAAGCTGCTCCACGCTTGTGTGATATTTCTTTGCAAGAACGTCGATTACTCTTTCCTTTGTTACGTCCTTTATCCCGTATTTGTTTTTTAGTTCATGAACGATATTCCTTGCTACTTTCATATTCCTTATCTTGAACAGTGATGCGAATGTTGCCACTTCATGAGGGCTTGCTTCTTCAGAAAATGTTACAGACGGGATAACCGAGATTATGGTCATCAGCATGCAGACTTTCATTAAAAATTTAATCATTTTTTTCCTCCTCTTGATGATTATGATACTATAAGATTTCAATGATCTCTATGAATGCACGTTTCTATTCCATCCTCTTCCATCTCATGTGTCATCCTCTGATCCCACGCTACAATAAACTTCCACGGTGTGTTTTCTTGAATCCTTCCACTCTAAGAAGCGCCCCGCTCAATTGAACTGCTCATTAATTTTCTCATCTGTGTCCGGTAAGACTCATACTGTGCACGCAATGCATTCACGCCTTCTGCGATCTCGGCATCAGAACCGCTGATCGCCTTTTGTAAAAAGGCTTTTTCGGCATCGATCAAATTTTTTAAACCGGTTGCATCCATTGTATGGACAAGCATTTTTATTATTTTCTTTCTCAAGGGTCGGCAAGAGTTGAAAAGCAACAGCACAATTGTGTTGTTCACAATTTCAGCAATTTTGTCCTGCAACCTGATCGCAACATCGATTAATTTGTTTTTATCCATTATACATTTTTCCTCCAATGCTATAAGGTCTGCCACAGATTTGAAGTCCCTTGTCGATCCTCTCTTGATGGCAAGCTCAAGAACAGGAGGGAAAAACATAATCCAGAACTCCCATATCTCATCCATAATGTAAGAGTCGACATCTAATTTGTCGCTGTCCGATTCAAACTGCTGGAATGTAAATCCAAGGAAATCCAGCCCCGCATTTTTTAAATAGTCCTTTACATAGATTCCGTCTCCCTGGCGGATCGAAAGCACTTTCATTGACTCAAGCTGTTTCAGCCCCACGCGGAGCGAAGTACGATCAACCTTCATTTCCTCGGAAAGTTTTTTCTCTGTCGGAAGTTTTGACTCCGGTTTTAATTTACCCAGAAAAATCTGTTTAGCCAGAATATTTACTACTTTCTGGTAGACTTGTTGATCTGACATTTTTTATCCTTTCCATCTTTTTAAGATTATTCTTGACATTTATTTGTTAAATCATTAAATAAATCATATTAAAACATTAAATCAATGTCAATAAAAAGTAAAATGACTTATGATAAACACAATCTTTAAAGAGCATTCTCCAACCATGGTTTTAGGTAGGAAAGAGGAAATGAGTTTAAAGTTATGAGGCGAGGGATAATTTTCACGGCTTTATTACTGATAGCAATAAGCAGCAATGTTATGGCAGAACAGCCGCTTATATCGTTTAAATTCTTTCACAACCCGATACTCACTGCAGAACCCGGACAACCGCTTACCGTATCAGCCACAATAGATCCCGCTGATAAAGTCGCTTATGCATCGGTACTGTACAAATCGCCTTCCGATAAGTTCTACAGGGCTGTTTTTCTCAAAATGGTATCAGGGGATACGTTTGTAGGGACGATACCGGTGGTCTATGTTATCCCTCCTAAGATCATGTACTACATAACTGTTGTAGACACAGCCGGACAATCCCATCTTCTGTTCATGGGTCCCGACAATCCACAGAATGTAACCGTCGGCGAAGTAAACATTAAATCAGCAGAGGAGGAGGCAGCTATCGGACAGGAGCTGGCACTGTTCAGTTCTGAGGATATCGTTTATTCCGCTGCGAAGCATAAACAGAAGATAACCCAGGCGCCAGCATCTGTCAGTATTATAACCGCCGATGACATAAAGTCCAGCGTAGGTTATTCGCTCTCAGATGTATTCAGGAATGTTCCGGGCATGGATGTGGGCTTCATAAGCAATGCCTACCCTCTTTTTAATGAAAGGGGTTACGGTACCCAGGAGAACAACCTTATGCTTGTGCTTGTTAATGGAAAGGTGGAGAACAACCCCCTCTATGGTCCTGCATTCATTGAGAGCCTTCCCATTCCTTTTGATGATATTGACAGGATAGAGGTTATAAGCGGCGCGAGTTCTTCCCTGTACGGTGCCGATGCTGTCACAGGCATTATCAGTATAACAACAAGGAAACCGCAGGGCACTCCGACGTTTACGATCGGAGCAATGAGCGGACTTATAACGGAACAGCCTGCAAAATTCTTCAGTACTATTGATACCTCTGTCGAAGCCCAGGGGCAAACAGGTACAACAGGTTTTATCAGTGCCATAGGCTACAAGCAAGGGCCTGATTTTGAAACCCCCGATCACAATGGGTCCGTTCTTCCGAAGGCATGGCTTTATGTTGATCATGATTATTCCGAAGACCTTAAGGTATCGCTTGAGGCTAGGTGGGACAGGCCGCAGTTTCTATTGTACACGCCGTTTCAGTACCTGTGGACACGAACAGAAGAAACGTTTATAAGCCCATCCCTTGAATACAAAAACCTGAAGATAGATGCGTACTGGTTCGGTTTTAATCTTAACGTGCCGTTGTTTATTACTCCGTTCGGTACATCAATAAACCTTCTTTCATCCAATCTCTCCGGCACTACAAATACCTATAACCTCGACCTCCAGTATACCCTTCCTGAGATACCTTACAATAATGTTATTGTAGGCTTGAACACGGTTTACAATACCTATTCTTTTGCACAACTTGAATCGAGTTATAACGGCGTTGACCTGACAAAAGAACTGCTTTACGGAGGGTTTATACACGACGAGGTAGGGCCGCTTTCCAATTTTATGCTCACTCTGGACGGAAGATACGATCATTATTCTGTTACTCCCTCGGAATTCAGCTACAGGGCAAACCTTGCCTACTCTATAACACCGGATCAGACAATCAGAACATCATACGGCACCGCATTCAGAAAACCTATCTATGTGGAAGCACAGTTTATACCGAGGATAGTACCTGGATTACTTCCCATCACCGGGACACTCGTCGGCAATCCGAATATCCGCAACGAGACTATACGTACCACCGAGCTTGGATACATAGGCCAATGGGGCACACATGTCAGAACAACACTCACGGTTTATTACCAGGAATATGCAGATAAAATTAATTTCGTGTATACCTCAAATCCCTTGAGCTTCCAGTTCCTGAACTCCGGGACCAGGTATGTTTCACATGGTGGAGATGCAGGTATTGAATACGCACCTGTAAGGGCCGTAAAGACCTATGCAAATTACTCATATCTTTACAGGGAAGACAATCTTACGGGTACAGTAGGCAACTATACAACTCAGGATTTCAATATAGGCGCACGCTATGTATTAACGGACAGGTTTTTTGTAAATGTCGACGGACACTACGTATCAGACAGGACAACCCAGATTGCCAATCCCTATACCCTTTATTCAAACTATGTGGTAGATCTGCCTGCCTATATCATAGTCAATACAAAGGTAGGGTATACAATTGTGCCCAAGACTTTTGAACTCGGCGCCTTTGTATTCAACGTATTCAATGACATACACCATGAGTATCCCTACATATATCAGCCAAACAATTCTCTTACCCAGAGTACGGTATTCGGCGGAGAAGAGATCGGCAGGATGCTCCTGGTCTATGCGGATATATCCTTCTGAGGAGCACCTTTAATTTCAGAAAAATAGAGTTAAAAAACCGAGGAGAAAGTAAGTTCATTGACGTGATGTATATGAGCAGTAAAAAGCATAATTGAGAAAGGATAGTGTATGCCAAAGGTAAAAGGTGTAGCGATTCTCGGGCTAATAAAGTTTATAAAAAAGAACATGCAGGATGTCCTGCCAAAGGTTATCAGCTCACTCTCTCCTGAAACAAGGAAGTACATGGACGAGCACATTATTCTTACCGAATGGTACCCTTATGGACTGTACACCGGCCTGCTGCATGCGCTTGATAAGATCGTGGGTAAGGGTGACCTGTCATATTGCATGGAACAGGGCAGGCTTTCAGCGAAGCACGACCTCTCAACAGTGTACAAGATCTTTATAAGTTTTATCAATATTGAATTATTGATAAAAAGGGTTATGAGTATATGGAACAGCTATTATGACACTGGGACAGTCGAAGCTGAGCTCGTTTCACAAAATGAAATAGTAATTATAATAAAAGGATTTCCTGATATTGATATGGCACACGTAAAAAATGCGCAGGGGTGGCTTGAACAATTCCTGAGCATGTGTAAGGTGAAAAATGTACAATCCACGATCGTAAAGTGTCAATGTCATGGAGACCCTTTCACCGAACTACGGTTCACAGGTGAAAGATAAGGGTGCCAAACAACACTTTCCCTTGAGGGAGGGGAATAGTGGTTACTCATTGATAGCCTGATGAAAAACTCTTTAAAAAAAGGGGGGTCATCCCACCCTACAATGCCTTTCTTATATCTCCCGCCCGTCCATGAAGCTGGTGTATTTCCTGTTTCCAGCGATGATATCTGCACCGCACAACTGTTACTTTTAACAAATTTGTTAAATAGGCGGTTCAGTCAAATATATTATGGACTCGTGCATGATTTTGTATAATTTGTGCGTAATCTCCTGATAGGAGAGTGCAATAATATGACACACAGTATTCTAATTATTGATGATTCTCCTCAAGGACGCAACAAAATAAAAAACGTCCTTGAGAAAGCGCGTATGTTTGAGGTATTTTATGAAGCCTCTGATGGAATAAAAGGCTTCAAAATGATGCTTTCCAATCCCCCGGACATGGTAGTCTGCGATCTGATGATGCCCGATTTCGACGGCTTCAAGTTTTTGCGTTTAAAAAGTGCAAGACCCGATTTCGACAGCGTCCCTGTGCTGATCGTTACGGGCAGGGACAATATGAATGACAAGATCCGCGGACTCGAAGAAGGCGCAAGCGATTATGTCCTAAAACCGTTCAACCC
>JAJYJX010000084.1 GCA_021789095.1 bacterium | reverse complement strand
GCAAGAGGCAGTAAACCCTGTTAGCAAGGGACAACGGGCTATGTTATTAAAGTATTATTGTTCATTCATGAGCTTCAAGAATGGCATATTATTGGAGTTTATTGTATAAATAATATAAGATATAATTCAATGCGAGGAATGATACGAATTTGGGGGAGAAATATGAACTCTACAGAAAATAAATCATTAACCGATAAAGACGAAAACGGAAACACTCTACTCCATCTGGCGGTACTCGGGAGTTACGATGATTTTAAAAAAGTATTGTCTAGGATAGAGTGTTCTGGAGCTCAATGTATAAATGCTCAAAATAGAGAAGGTGATACTCCGTTACACGCAGCAATAAAAAATAACTCTTTAAACAAAGTAAGAGATTTAATAGAGGCCGGGGCTAAAACCAATATTAAGAATAAAGCCGGATTAGACGCTATAGAGTTGGCGAAAAGAGAAGGCAGGCCCGATATCATCGAGTATTTAGAAAGTGTACTGATTTCTATCTATGATTAAATATCAATCCCCTATTCACCCTGCGACACGGAGACATCTTTGCAGACAGGTTCGTGCAAATGTACGCCTGCAAGGCCTTGCTAATTCCCGTACGCCGGGTATACTTTATCCGATTAAACTTTAAAGGAGGCAATATGGCTATAGGCAATGCGTCGACGATATTCATAGTCCTTGAGATCCTGGTTGGTATATTAACAATAGTATTCTGGGTGTTGTTCTTATTTGTCCCTAACAGCGTTCAATCATCCAATGAGAAGTGCTACATGGTGTTCCAGCACAGCTTCATAGCCGCAGACCTTTGGATGTGCGCTGCGTTCTTTCTGTCCGCCTACCTCCTTTACAACAGAAATGCAGCAGGTGTTCTGTGGGGCATCGTTGCCGGCGGCACATTCGTGTTCCTCGGTCTGATGGACATACTGTACAATATCGAGAATGGCATGTATAAGCACATCAATTCAGGTATGTTCTTCGAGATCCTGATCAACCTTACAAGCGTTGTGTTCGGGGGTTTTACGATACATTACGTATGGAAACTAATCCAGCACTGAGCATCACGATTCCAAAAATACGTTTGAAAAAAAAGATTATCCCTCATCTTCCGGGTCGTTTACACATTCATCAAAGGTACCTTGGGTCGGATGGCAGTACGCCATATTACCTGAACCAAATCGCCTTCAGAAACGGCATAGAGGAATTGGCTACGGCTCAGGATTTTTTGAAGGCACCCTTGCTGTCCACAAACTGTTTCAGCACAGGTCTGATGGCATAAGGGTTTTCACTGCTCACCCGTGCCGATAGCCGGAAATGCATTCCGGTCATAGAGTATACGATACTTTTTCAGTCAAAGATATTGTAGAATAATGCGATAAACCAGCCGGTAATGTAACCATCAACAAACCTGTAGATAAGTCCAAGAAGCGAGCCTACAAATGTTATTGAGTAACCCCAGTAAAACTGACGGAGCTTTATCAGGGTTTCTCCGCCGTGGAGTAAAACCGTGTAATTTGTCAGGAGAAACAGCGCCAGACCCGCTACCAGGCCGCACGCAAGTCCGTCTGAAGATAACGTGATCACAAAAGCGATCACAGTGGTGAAATTCAATGACGAAAAGAACCCCTAACTCATTGAAAAGAAAGAATAGCGGGGGAAGGATTTGAACCTTCGACCTTCGGGTTATGGGCCCGACGAGCTACCGGACTGCTCCACCCCGCGTCAAGGATCATCAGTATAGACTATTAACTGATATTGTCAAGCTCTACTCGAAAAAATCCATCAAACCTTATATTTATCACAAAAAGTTAGAGTGGAAAGTAGCAAGGTTTGTATTTATTTTGTATAGTCCGGTACTATCGGCTGGTCGATCTCTATATGCATTTTAAGTGTCTCAAGCCGCTTGCCGTCAATGGTGAGCTGGACTGCCTTTACCTGATCGATATTCCGTGCAATAGAGTTAACTATTGCGTAAATGGCCGTGATTTCCGCTGACGAGCCTTCAGGCGTTTCCATGACCAGGTTCTTCGTAAGATCAAGGTTCAATATGCCGTTTGGCTGAAGTGTTGCATTGTTCACTTTCACATCAGCTGGTATGGGCGCAGTCAGACCTGTACCAGAACCGCGTTCGAGCTCGGCTACAATTGCCCTGCACTTTTCAAGCAGCGCTGCTGCCGGAACCACAGTTCTCTGCTCGGGCTTTAAAGTATCTGTATCAGGGTTGTAGAAATATAGTGTTACGACCTGTTTGAAAGGCAAAGGTTTTATAGGCTTTATATAGGCCTTGTAAATCACATACCCTGCTGCAATAATTATTATTGCAGCCAGTAATATCAGAATAAAATTCCGGTAGCCTTTTTTAATCATAATCTTCCAATACCGCTTTATATATATTATTATCAATATTCCTTGAAAGTAGC
Organism: bacterium; assembly: GCA_021789095.1. Lineage (GTDB taxonomy): Bacteria > JAMCPX01 > JAMCPX01 > JAMCPX01 > JAMCPX01 > JAJYJX01. The sequence goes on along the minus strand of JAJYJX010000084.1, from coordinate 7,911 downwards.
AACCTCCCTATCTTTTTGAACTGCGAAGGTGCGTCTGTCACAAAGAATTTTATACTCCCCTTACTTTGAGTATGTATAATAATCCTCCCTCTCTCCCTTTTAGTAAAGGGACGGGGTGCCCAGGCGGGGTTTGGGCCGGAGGAATTGTCTCTAGTCTTCAATAGATTGAATTTAGATAAATATTCATAAACCTTTATGGCAACGGCCTGCCCTGAATTTATCAGTCTGACATCTTTACCCACTGCCTTCTGTATAACATCTGAAAGCGCGGGATAATGTGTACACCCCAGTATCAGCGTATCTATACCATGTTTTTTTATATTTTTAAGGTAGTAGGATGCAATATCATGCGCAAATGCCGTCTCATGCATGCCTTCTTCCACAATCGGGACAAACAACGGGCATGCCTGCTGAAACACGTCCATTCCATTATCAAGCCTGCGTATGGCGGTTCCGTACGCATTACTTGCAATGGTTGCCCTTGTCCCGATAACGCCTATCCTTTTTGTCTTTGTTACTGCGACAGCCTGCTGTGAGCCCGGTTCTATAACACCTATGATGGGCAGCTTATGGAACTCATGCCTTAATGCGTTTATTGCCAGTGATGATGAAGTATTACATGCGACAACAAGGAGTTTTATGCCTTTTTCTATAAGGAAACGCGTGTTCTGGATGGAGTACTTGATAATCGTGTCCCTCGATTTATTCCCGTAAGGTACGCGTGCCGTATCTCCAAGGTAGAAGATATTTTCATGCGGCAGCAGCCTCTTGATCTCCTTCAGTACGGTCAATCCGCCGACACCTGAATCAAATATTCCGATACCATTGTTCTTCACGATAGTGATACCCGTCGAACCGCTGTTTTTTTCATACGGTGCTTTCTCACCCCCTGAATATGTTTGTCGCAATAACAAGCCTCTGGATCTCCGAGGTACCTTCGTAGATCTCCGTTATTTTTGCATCCCTGAAATGCCGTTCAACAGGATAATCGGTTGTGTAGCCGTATCCCCCGTGTATCTGTATGGCTTTTGTTGTTATCCACATTGCCGCTTCGGATGCAAACAGCTTTGCCATTGCGGCCTCTTTTGTAAACCTTGCCTTTTTATCCTTGAGATAGGCTGCGCGCAGCGTCAAAAGCCTTGCAGCATCAAGCCTTGTTGCGATGTCCGCAACCATCCATTGTATTGCCTCAAAATTCTGTATAAGCTGCCCGAACGCCTCCCTTTGCTTTGCGAATTCCACCGCCTCTTCCATGGCAGCCCTTGCAATACCGAGTGCCTGTGATGCAATACCGATCCTTCCTCCGTCCAGCGTTGACATCGCTACCTTGAAACCGTCACCTATGTTGCCCAAAAGGTTTTTTTTCGCAAGCTTCATGTCCTCAAGCATAATTTGTGCTGTGGATGATGCCCTGATTCCAAGCTTGTGTTCGAGCCTGCTGACGGAAAAGCCTTTCGTATCCGTAGGTACAATGAATGCGCTTATTCCCTTATGTCCCTTTGCCTTGTCCGTCATGGCAAACAGAATGGCAATGTCCGCTTCTTTGCCGTTTGTTATAAAATTTTTCGTACCGTTCAGGATGAAACTATCGCCGTCCTGTACCGCTGTTGTCTGCTGCCTTGCAGCATCCGAGCCTGCGTTCGGCTCTGACAGCGCAAAACACCCGAGCTTCTCACCTTTTGCAAGGGGCGCAAGGTATTTCTTTTTCTGCTCCTCATTCCCGAACTTAAGAAGCGGATCACAGACGAGAGAATTGTTCACCGACATTATAGTACCCGTACTTGCACATGCAGCGGATATCTCTTCCATTGCAAGCACATAGGAAATCGTGTCAAGTCCTGCACCCCCGTATTCGGCAGGCACCATCATGCCCATGAAACCCAGTTCAGCGAGCTTCTTCACCGTATCTGCAGGAAATGCCCCTGTTTGATCTATCTCTTTTGCCCTGGGCTTAACAACGCCGTTTGCAAAATCCCTTGCTGTATCAAGTATCATTTTTTGTTCGTCCGTTAATTCGAACTGCATATTTACTCCTTACTTGTCTTTAAAAGCAGGTTTTCTCTTTTCCAGAAACGCTTTCAGGCCTTCGTCATGGTCCTCTGTCGAGAAAAGAATCGCAAAGGCATCACGCTCTATTTCAAGAGCAGTCCTTAAATCCGTTTCTATACCGTAGTCAATCGCCCTCTTTGCCATAATAATAGCTGTTTTTGACTTGGAAGCGATCTTTAAAGCTATAGCCTTTACATCTTCCATGAATTTTTCCCTTGGAATAATCTTATTTATAAGCCCTATTTCCTTTGCCTGCTGGGCTGTTATTATGTCTCCCGTGAGCACAAGCTCCGCTGCAATACCCTTACCCACAAGGCGCGGAAGCCTCTGTGTACCACCGAAGCCCGGGATGATGCCGAGATTTATCTCGGGCTGCCCGAATTTTGCATCTTCACTTGCAATAATCATATCGCATGCCATTGCAAGCTCGCACCCGCCTCCAAGCGCAAACCCCTTGACGGCGGCTATAAAAGGTATGCCGAGCTCATCCATCTTCTGTTTTATACGATCGCTCTTCATTGAAAATCCTGTCGCGCCCATCGGATCCAGTGAACTTAATTCCTTTATATCTGCTCCGGCAACGAATGCCTTTTCGCCTGCACCCGTCATTATGCATACCTTGAGCTCTTTGTGTTGTTTTAGTTCGTCAAGAACAAGACTTAATTCTTCAAGCAGCTGCGAGTTAAGCGCATTCAACACCTCCGGCCTGTTAAGAATGACGGTTGCAACAGCACCGTCCAATTCAAGTTTTATAGTTTTATATTCCATAGAACCTCCTTGTTTAAATTCTAAATCCGAATATTTAAGTCCTGAATAAATTTAACGAATTCAACACAAATATCATCCGCTTTGTTTAAAATCGGTGAACGCCTTAACTTTTTTTACTCTTCAATACTTGTAAAATCCTTTACCCGTCTTTCTTCCAAGCATACCGGCTTCCACGTACTTGCGGAGCAACGGGCACGGCCTGTATTTTGGATCTCCGAGATCCTTATGCAGCACTTCAAGTATTGCAAGCATTGTATCAAGCCCTATAAAATCAGCAAGCTCAAAAGGCCCCATCGGTACGTTCGTACCAAGCTTCATTGCCGTATCAATATCCTCGGGTATTCCAATGCCCTCCATGAGCGCGTAGACGGCCTCATTTATCCATGGAGCAAGTATTCTGTTGACAATAAATCCTGCGGAATCCTTTGAAACAACGGGCGTCTTACCGAGCTGCTTTGCAAATTCGATCGTGGTATTCAGTGTCTGCTCCGATGTTGCAATACCTTTTACAACTTCCACAAGCTTCATTATCGGCACAGGGTTCATAAAATGCATGCCGATAACTTTATCCGCCCTGTTTGTCACGCCTGCTATCCGCGTTATCGATATGGAAGACGTGTTTGTTGCAAGTATAACATCCTGCTTCATCAGACTGTCCAGCCTCCTGAATGTATCCAGCTTCAGCACGGGATCCTCAGGTATTGCCTCTATAATCATTTCAGCACCTGCTATATCGGGAAAACTTGCGGTAAGTTTTATGCGGTTAATTGCAGAAGTCCTGCCTTTATCCGCAAGCTTTCCTTTCTGAACAAATTTATCAAGGCTTGCCTGTATGTTCTTCATACCCCTTTGCAGGAATTCATCCTTCACATCGTACAGTATAACATCTTTGTCAGAAGCGGCGGCAGCCTGGGCTATACCGCTTCCCATCTGCCCTGCCCCGAGTATTGCAATTTTATTGATCATAATAAGACCTCCTTCAAATTAAACCTGCTAACACCATACGGCGGTTAACGCAATAAAACAGACATTATATGTATCATAATTATTGGAGAGAGAAATTGTAAATTCCTTCCCCCTGAAAGGCTGTCCGACAATCTGCCAAACCCTGACACTGTCATTCTGAATGAAGCGAAACGGAATGAAGAATCTTATAAATTCAGTAAGATGTATTTTTTTAGATTCTTCGTGACGCATGGCACTACGAAAAATAACATCGTACACAGCCTGTAAAAAGATGCGGGTTTATTTGAGTGGTACCGCAATAATACCGATTATGGGACTGTCCTGTGTTATATAGAGAATGGAATAATCAGGACTGAACACAAACCCCCCGTCACCGTTTGTGCTGATGTCCTGTGCAAATACAGACATCTTGCTCCCGCACGCAATGTTTTGGTTGTACTTGTAAATAGTGGCTGTACCTGAATCAAAAATATACATATTTCCGCTGGTATCGAATTTTATAGTTCCAGGACATACAAGCCCTGAAATAATAGTGGTTGTAACTGTTCCTGCGGCGTTTATCCTATCAATAGTGCCGATACCGGCATTACAGTCACCAACGTAAACGTTGCCCGGATTATCCACTGCAATGGCATTTGGCGATACAAACCCGGATGCAAACTGAGTCACCGTGCCATCACTTGCAATTGATGAGATTGTCCCGTCGCCGCTGTTTGCCGTAAAAAGCGGCCATGCCTGTCCCTCTGATGAAAAGGCAAGCGCTACAGGATTAAGCCCCACAGAAGCAAATACTGAAGCAGGGGCTGCCATAGATACCGTTATAATATTGTTACCTGAATAGTTTGCAACGTATAATGCATTGTCCGGCCCAATTGCTACATCGGCAGGGTTATTTAAAAGCGGATCGCTTGAATAAGTCGAAATTGTCCCTGATGGATAAGATTCAAGAATAGCGTTATTGATAAATTCTGCTATATACAGATTGCCGGTTGTGTCTGTTGTTATGCCTATTGGCGCGACAAATGAGGGATCATCTGAAAATACCCTGTACGGTGTAAACAAAGACGGATTGGAATAAGCTGTATACGGATCGCCTGAATCCACAACAATGTTCCCAAGTGTTGCATTATCAGGAACAGTCGCAGTAATGGATGTATCTGTCCAACTCTGCACGGTTGCAGTAATGCCGTTAAATGTTACCGAACCCTCGGTTGTTGAAAAATTATAACCAGAAATGGTAACAGTGTCTCCGGTTAATGCAGTTGCAGGGGATATGACTGTGATCACCGGCACATCTGCATAGATGTAGACCAGAGCCGCAAAATCCGTCGTAGCATTAAAGCCGATGACCTTGTCAGCAGATTGCCCTCCGTTCGCGGGAATTGTAAACTCAGAACCTGATGTGCCGGATGTAAAAATCCATCCCCACGCTCCATTTACAGGAGTATCTGTAAACCAGCCCGTGCCAAGATCTGCATCGCACACGGTTGCACTTCCTGATGAAAGCGTGTATGCCTGCATCTGAACGCCTGTCCAGTCGCTTGTATCAGTATTGGTTATATAGACAGATGCTGTTATGACTGCACCGTCAAATATAGTATTGCCCGTCTGGGTTATATATGCAAGTCCGGATGTACTTATACCGGCTTTGGGAGGCGTTACATCAATTGACTTTATACCAAGGTCATGTGTATCCGCTTTATAGTCGATCTCATATGCTGCCAGAGGCGCCCTGCCCTGTGACCGAGACTTTGCTCCTGGATCGCACCCTGTTACAATAAGTACATAAATGAAGGGTATAATAATTGATATAAGCTTTTTATTCATGTATTTATAAATATCATGTTTTGACCCAATCGTCAAATAACTGAAATTATAAAAAATCTTAATGAAGACATCTTGAATGTTGATTAATTATATTATAAAATTAAATAATATGTTAAAACAAAATTCTCAAAAAAGCGTTATACTCGGGATGAGCGGAGGCGTCGACAGCTCTGTTGCTGCACTCCTGCTTAAAGAGCAGGGCTACCATGTTAAGGGCGTTGCATTAAAGCTCTGGGCATATAAATCCGAAAATCCCTGCTGCTCGACAGAAGACATCAATGATGCAGGCATGACAGCCAGGCAGCTGGGTATTGATTTCGAAGTGATCGACATGCAGGAAGAATTCAGGCAGTCTGTTGTCGGATACTATATAAAGGAGCTCTCATCCGGAAGAACCCCAAACCCGTGCATCGTGTGCAACGATCACCTGAAGTTCGGCCTGCTCCTGGATTATGTATTGAAAAACAATTATGACTATGTTGCAACCGGGCATTATGCCCGCATACGCTCCGATGAAAAAGGATTTCACCTGAAAAAGGCCATAGACGGCAACAAGGACCAGTCATATTTTCTGTTTCTGCTTGATCAGAAAAGGCTTTCAAGAATCCTCTTCCCTCTCGGAGAACTTGATAAAAATACGGTAAGGGATATTGCAAGAAGGGCCGAGCTGATCACCTGTTCAAAAAGGGACAGCCAGGAATTATGTTTCCTGCCTGCCGGCGGATTCGGAGAGTTCAGCAAAGAGTACACGAACATGGATCTGCGTGCGGGAAAGATTATAAACCGTGATGGTGCAACCGTGGGTACGCACAGGGGTTTGCCTTTTTACACAATAGGACAGAGAAGGGGCATAGGTGTATATACAAACACACCTGTTTATGTTATAGACAAAAATGTTTTTGATAACAGCATAATGGTTGACGGCATGGAAGGCCTGATGGCCGATACGTTCACCGCAAAGGACGTACACTGGACAAGCGGTAAAGAACCGGATCTGCCATTTTATGCAAATGTCAGGATAAGGTACAGACAGAAAGAAAAAAAAGCTGAAATAAGAAGGAAGAATGATATGCTGATAATACAATTTAGTGTACCGCAAAGGGCTATCACCCCGGGACAGGCAGTTGTATTTTACGACGATGATGAAGTCCTTGGCGGCGGATGGATAGGGGAGGTCAAGAGATGAACCTGAACAAATCGTGGAAATATGTATTGGTGACAACAGCCTGCATTTACCTGCTCTCTTTCATTCTCGGTACTGTTATTCACGCGGTTACACCTCATGCAGAAACAACCAGCAAAACAATTATCCCGGAGGGCTACATGCAGCAGATATCTGCAATGCCGACAATAAGTGTAGAAGATGCCTACAGCGATTATACAAATAACAGCACTGTATTCGTAGACTCAAGGGATAATGCAGAATACAGAGAAGGTCACATAAAGGGTGCAATCAATATACCGTACGATAAATTCAGGCAGTACTACCCGAAATATGAAAAGCTTTTAACGAAGGACAAAAAGATCATTACATATTGTCACGGGACAGGGTGCGGCCTGAGCGTTGATGTTGCAAAGGATCTCATGGCAATCGGCTATACCAATGTATATGTCATGACCGAGGGCTGGCCCGGATGGATAAATGCCAACCTTCCGATATCGGTAGGAAAGGAGCCTTAACATGGAGAAAAAATCTATCATGAATAATTTTGCATCTATCCGCCCGTTCGCCATACTTGTATTGCGAATTGTACTGAGCGGAATATTTATTGTGGCGGCGTTCGGCAAACTTCTTCATCCGGATGCACTTGTCGCGACTGTTATAAACTATAATATTCTTCCGATATTCCTTGCAACGTATTTCGCCTACACGCTTCCATGGGTCGAGATTATTGCAGGCATTATGCTCTTAACGGGCTTTGGCACGCGCGGTGCGTCTTTTGCGATCGGACTGCTGCTGGTATCGTTCATCGCTGCAATAGGAGTCAACATAGAGAGGGGCGTATCAATGGAGTGCGGCTGTTTTGATATATTCGACATGAATGAAAAGCTGGGTACTGCCATATTGTTCAGGGACATAGTGTTTCTTATCGTGGCCGTCTTGCTTGTTTTTACAAAAGATTTTATACTCAGCATAGACAATTATATAGGGAGACAAATAAAACGGTAGTATGCTGCAGGGATACAACCATAACATTGTACATAAGGGGATTACATTCCACGTTCAGACCGAGGACAGCGGGATGGAGAACCCTTCCATAATATCGCACCTTTTTATAGGCGGGAATATCATAGCAACAA
>JAJYJX010000083.1 GCA_021789095.1 bacterium | reverse complement strand
AGCAGAGGCCCAGGAGATGATATCCAAGGTCTCCAAACAGATACTCACCGCCATGAATGATCAGGTAACCGGTACGTCACAGATTAACCAGACCGTGGAAGGGATAAAGGAGCTGACCAGAAAACTCCATATAGCTACATCGGAACAGACGAAGAGCATACAGCTTATAGCCAGGAATGCCGAAAGTACAACGCATTCAATTACCAGTATGAATCAGACGCTGGGCATACAAAAGCAGGAGAATAAAACGGCCATTGAGACAATTGAAAACAGCACCAGGATCATAGAAGATAATGTTGCAATGATCAAGCAGACTGAGGCGCTGCTTTCAAGATTTAAAGAACTCCTTGCATATTTGAGGGACAGCGTTGGCTGGTTCAAACTGGGATAAAGGAAAAAGATTCATTGACTTAACGTAATTAGTGCTTTAGATTTACGCAAAAAGGGAGGTAAAGTATGAAGAAAATAACATTCATTTTGGGTCTGCTTGCTATTTCAAGCTTTACAATAGCGAGCTGTGCTAAAAAAGAAGTTGTAAAACCGGAAGAGCAGCCTCAGGCAAAGCAGGAAGTGTCCCAGCCTGAACAGGCGCCTGCAGCAACAGCTCAGGCCCAGCAGCCTGCAGAAAAATCCATAGAGGAGATCCAGAAGGAACTCGAGATGGTCCACTTTGATTTCAACAAGTATAACATAAGGCCTGATGCAAAGACCGTTCTTGAACAGAATGCAAAGGTGCTGAATGATAATCCCAACGTCAAGGTGCAGATAGCAGGTTACTGTGACGAGAGAGGCTCTGTAGAGTATAACCTTGCACTCGGTGAGAAAAGGGCACAGTCGGCAAAAGAGTACCTTGAAACGCTCGGCATAGCACCCGGCAGGCTTTCAACGATCAGCTACGGTAAATCCGATCCGATCGACCCTGCTCATAATGAAAAAGCATGGGCCATGAACAGAAGAGACGAGTTTCACATCGCAAAGTAATGTATCGGTATCAATTTTGCTAATAGTATCCCCGGTTACCAGCCGGGGATATTTTTAAGAAAGATGACAGAATGAACATTTTTAATATTTTGGGTTTATCGGTTATAGGCCAGAACAGCACCGGGTCAATAGGCTCGATGGTGCTTGAAGCAGGACCTGTTGCGAAAGCCGTACTTATAATCCTGCTTATAATGTCAGCCCTCAGCTGGGCCATTATCCTGTTCAAGTATCTTTCTTACAAAAAGATATCAGAATCCTCGGACAAGTTTATGGACATGTTTATCGGAGGGAAGACACTCGGAGAGGCTTATGATGAGACCAGATCAATACCTGCGTCATACCTGAAATCCATATTTGATGTCGGCTATAAGACGGCCATGAGAAAAAGAACGCCGAAGTCGGACCAGGACGACGATACACCGGTGAGTCTTGATACCATAGAGAGGGCGATGAGAAAGGTGACGCTCGTAGAGGTGAATAAGCTCGAAGACCTGCTGTCTTTTCTTGCATCGACAGCCAGTGCTTCGCCGTTCATAGGCTTGTTCGGGACTGTCTGGGGCATAATGTCCGCATTCAGGAGCATCGGTGTGACAGAATCCGCGAGCCTTGCCATTGTGGCTCCCGGTATATCCGAAGCTCTTATCACGACAGCCATGGGCCTTTTTGCTGCCATACCGGCGGTGCTGGCGTATAACTATTTTGAAAGAAGGATAAAGGTATTCATGGATGACATGGATGCTTTTATTATAGAGATGCTCAACAGGTTTGAGAGGCATATAAGTTCAAATGGTATCAGGAAGTAATTATAATAAACGATCATTCTCGGAAATAAATGTTACACCGCTTGTTGATGTAATGCTGGTCCTGCTCATAATATTTATGATAACAGCCCCGATGCTGCAGCAGGGTATAAAGGTTGCTCTCCCGCAGGCCAAGGCACAGAGCCTGAAAGCGCAGGAAGAGAAGCTCATGATAACCGTGACCAGGGATGAACGGATATACATAAATAAAAATTCATACACGCTGAATGAACTCGGCGGGACATTAAAGGCGCTCCAGGCGTACAGGAGGGACAGGCAGGTGTTTCTCAAGGCAGACAAAGATGTTCCCTATGGATTTGTTGTGAGGGTTATGTCAGAGATAAAGGCTGCAGGCATCCAGGAGCTTGGTATGGTGACAGAGCCTTTGCAAGAAAAATGAGAAATGCCCTTAACAATTATGACAGCTTCTTTTATAAAACAATTGCATTATCGGCAACTGTTCATCTTTTATTTGTGTTTGTTTTTATTTACGGGAAGCTGCTGCCCTCAAAAACAATAAACTATAATCCTGTATACACGGTAAAACTTGTATCAATGATGCCTCAAACGGGTGAGGCACCGGGTATACCTCAAACTGCAGGCGCAAAAAAAGCTGTACAATCCGTGACACAAAAGCCTGCCAGCCGTATGGTCATGCCCGTCGAAAAAAAAATGTCCGGCAAAAGGGCCGTGCTCTCGGCGCTCAGGCAGGTAAGCAGTGAGATAAAACAACAGCAGCTCTTGAGTGCGATACAGGAGGCTGCCAAAGGCCAGGGCAGTTCAGGAACAAAAAAAGCAGAGTCGGCTGCAGGAAGCAGTACGGGGATCCCATCAGGGGCCGCTGCACAGCAGTATTATTCGCTTCTTTGGCAAAAGATACAGGACGCATGGCTGATACCTTCAAACATGGCTGACGCAAGCTACGGGTATGAGACCGTTGTATCAATAACGATACACAAGGATGGTACGGTGACAGGTATAAGCGTAGAGAAAAGTTCCGGGAATATATATTTTGATCAAACGGCGATCCGTGCTATAAAAAAAGCAGCCCCTTTACCACCGTTTCCTCCGAGCTGGCTTCAGCAGAGCATAGATATAGGGTTAAAGTTCAGTTGTAAGGAAGGATGCAAATGAAAAAGTGGCTGAGATATTTTGCGATTGTTCTGTTTCTTGGATTGGGTGCTGCAAAAGCAGGTGCCAAGGTATACATAGATATAGATGCACCAACGATCCAGCGGCTGCCCGTAGCTGTCACCATGCCGGTGGCAGGCCCCGGGTCCGACCTTGAGAATGTCAAACACCTGTACAATATAATAACATCCGCACTGGATGCGTCGGGTTATTTTGTAGTGTTGAACCCTGCCATGTTTATAGAAAAGAACGGCGGCCTCTTACTGGGACAGTTCAACCTGAAAGACTGGACCGACATAGGAGCCGAGGGGCTTTTAAAGATGAGCTATACTGCACAAGGCAACAATGCCGTTGTAAAAGCATATACCTATGATGTGGTTCAGGGAAAGTCACTGATGTCGAAACAGTACACCGGTAATATCTCGGATATAAGGTACATAGCAAACAGTATCGTGAACGATGTTGTGTATGCATTTACAGGACACAAGGGACTCGCAGGTTCCAAGATAGCATTTGTGTCAAAGAGGACAGGCACGGAAGAGATCTATGCAATGGATCTTGACGGAAGCAACATGGTACGGCTCACCTATAACAAGACCATAAATCTCACGCCTGTCTGGTCGCCTGACGGCACCAGGCTCATGTTTACGTCTTACATGCACAAAAATCCTGATCTCTACATGCTTAATCTGCAAACCGGCAGGATAACAACCGTATCTGCAAGGAAGGGTCTGAATATAAGCCCCAGTTTTTCTCCCGTCGGCACGGAGCTGGCGGTGTCCCTGAGCTTTAAAGGCAGTCCTGAAATATACCTCACAAATTTTCAGGGAAGGATACTGAAACAGCTGACGAATACGCCGGGCATAAACGTGTCTCCCAGCTTCTCTCCGGACGGAAAAAATATAGCGTTTGTATCAAACAGGGCAGGTGGGCCACAGATTTACACCATGAAAACCGACGGCTCAGATGTTCAGCGTATCACATTCAAGGGGGACTATAATGCTTCGTGCGACTGGTCACCCGCGGGGAACCGCATCGTGTTCTCGGGCATGTCGGAAGACGGTACCTTCGATATATACACTGTTGCACCGGACGGGTCGAATCTTGTAAGACTAACGCAGAACCAGGGCGACAACACGAGCCCGCGCTGGTCCCCTGACGGGTACTATATAATATTCGTGTCCACAAGGGACGGTCACCAGCAGATTTATGTCATGAATGCCAACGGCAGCAATCAGCACAGGATTATTTCCACGGACTACGACATGAGCTCACCGAGCTGGACAGGCAGGCTGAACTTTAAAATAACTATTAAGTGAGGTTAAAGATGAACAAGATTTTTATTGTTGTCATATCCATTGTGATGCTGACAGGATGCCCCAAGCCTCCTCTCCAGGAAATCGCCGATGCAAAGGCGGCGCTTGAATCTGCAAGGATAGCCGGTGCGCAGACCTATGCGCCCAAAGAATACTCATCGGCTGAAGGCTATGTAAAAAAGGCGCAGGACGACTCCGACAACAGGCAGTACAATGACGCAAAGGTCGAAGCCCTGACCGGGAAACAGCTAGCCGAAGCGGCAAAACAGCTTGCACTGGCAAGGCAGACAAAGGGTACTGCCGGTAACGAAGGTGAGCAATCCACTACGACCTCTTTACTGTCGGGCATAGGCATAACGGAAAGTTCTATAATCGGCAGAGGCTCACTCGGTGAAGGGGTTATTATAAAACAGCTCAAGCGGATAAGTTTTGCCTTTGATGATTATTCCCTGTCAAACGATGCGCAGACTATCCTCATAGAGAATGCGAAGTGGCTGAGCAGCAACCCCGGCATAAAGATCCAGATAGAAGGACACTGCGATGAACGGGGGTCCGAAGAGTACAACCTCGCTCTCGGTGAGAAACGTGCAAACGCCGCAAAGGACTATCTGAAACAGCTTGGAGTGGCTTCGGACAGGATGTCGGTGATAAGTTATGGGAAGGAAAGACCGCTGAATCCAGGACATGATGAAAAAGCATGGGCGGAAAACAGAAGGGATGAGTTTGTCGTTGTAACGAGGTAATATATGAAGAGGTCTATTATTTTAATTTCCATATTTTTGTTCGGTCTTGCTGCAACAGGCTGTATAAAAACGAGCGAGGACATCAGGCTCGACAGGGAGATGAGCGATCTTAAGACGCAGATCGAGCTGAACGACCAGCAGATCAATGCGAAAATTGATACGGAGATAGAAAGTATAAGGAAGAACCAGGTCGACGTGCTTTCCAAACTCGGGACTGCAAATGATGATGTGAAAGATTTGAGAAACAGGCTGGACATACTGCAGCACAGGTTGAATAACCTTCAGCAGGCACTAGACCTTTTTACAACAACGGGCGGGACATTGAGCACGAGTATCAAACAAAGGCTTTCCGCACTCGAGACATCGGTGACCGCGGTCGAGGCATGGATGAGCTTCTCAAGTGCGTACAGCAGGAAAACAGCACAGCATCATACAGAGAGTACTGCAAAGCAGGAGAAACTCAACCTTGATGATGCCGTGAAACTTTTTAAAAGCGGGAAAACAGAGGAAGCAAAGCCCGTTTTTGAGGAGTTCGCAAAGAGCGGTACGGCTGTTCAGAAAGCAAGGGCGTCTTTTTACCTTGGTGAGACAGCGTACAGGGCGAAGGACTATAAAACAGCGATTGCAAATTACGGTATCATTGTGGAAAAGTATCCCGACAGTCCTCTTACCAAGAGTTCATATTTTATGATCGGCAAAAGTTTTGCCATGCTGGGAGACAAAAAAAATGCAAAGCTGTTTTTCGATGAGCTGCTCTCAAGATATCCCAACGACAAACTCAGTAAGGATGCCAGAAAAGAGCTGAAAAAACTGAAATGATTGTTTTGGGCATTGAGAGTTCGTGCGATGAAACCGGTGTGGCAATTGTCATGGACGGAAGTGTTCTTGTTGATCTTGTTTCCAGCCAGATATCTGTTCACAGCGGTTATGGTGGCGTTGTACCTGAGTTTGCATCCAGGATCCAGCTTGAGGTCATAGGCTCTCTCGTTCGGAGGGCGTGCTCCGAGGCAGGCATAAAGTTGTCCCATATCGACGGTATAGCCGTAACTGCCGGCCCGGGTTTAATAGGGGCCATCCTCATAGGCCTTAATTTTGCGAAAGGACTCGCATACATGCTTGATAAGCCCTTGGTTGGTGTTGATCATGTGCGTGCCCACCTGTTTTCACCGCTGATAGAATTTGACCAGCTTTCCTTCCCGTACACGGGGCTTGTTGTTTCGGGCGGTCATACGGAGCTCTACACCGTAAGGTCGCTTACGGACGTCAGTATGAACGGTAAGACAATCGATGACGCAGCAGGTGAGGCGTATGACAAAATAGCAGGAGCGCTGGGCCTTGGCTACCCCGGCGGGCCTGTCATAGACAGGATTGCGGGAGAAAAGAAAAATGTTAGAAAGGTGAAATTCCCCATGGCATTGATGAAAAAGGACAATTACAATTTTTCTTTCAGCGGTCTTAAGACGGCTGTGATAAAACATATAAAACAACATACCCCCGGCGCAGACCCGGATGTTCTCTATTCCATAGCCGCGGGTTTCCAGGAAGCTGTTGCAGGCGTGCTTGTGAAAAAGACCGTGTCACTCGCGAGATACAAGCGCATGAAGAGGATAACCGTATCCGGCGGTGTAGCCGCAAATTCGGGGCTGCGGGAGATGTTCAGCAGGTTCAAGGACGAGTTCGAGATCTACATACCGTCTGTCAATCTGTGCACGGACAACGGCTCCATGGTAGGATTTCTCGGTTATCATCTCTTGAAACTTGGTATCAAGAGCAGTATTGACATGGATGGCTATGCAAATAACACGCTCATTCCTCAGAGAACACGGGCTTCTGCCACGTAAATCAATAGCCCAGCACCTGCTTTCCGATGAGCAGGTTATGAATGATATTGTCGATGCGCTGAACATTCATCGAGACGATTATATTCTGGAAATAGGTGCAGGCTGCGGCTCTTTGACAGGCTGTCTCCTTGAAAGGATTGAAGAGGTTGGCGGAAAGAATTCGGGCATCACGGCGGTTGAGATAGACGAGAGGTACGTCCATTACCTGTCCGGACGGTTTGGTGCAAACCCAAGGTTCAAAGTTTTAAAACAGGATATTCTTAAGATGGACATATCAAGGGGCTTTGACAGGAACATAAAGGTTGCAGGTAACATACCTTATTATATTTCAAGCCCGATAATGCGTTTGCTTTTCAGGAGCCATGGATTGATAAGTGATATTGTCGTGATGCTCCAGAAAGAAGTAGGAATGAGGATAGCTGCAGTGCCCTCTGAAGAGCATTTCGGGCTGCTGTCCGTTATGCGCATGCTTCACTATGATGCCAGGATTGTAAGACATGTTGACAGGAAATTGTTTACACCCGCACCGAAGGTTGATTCAGTTATAATGGCATTGCATGTGCATGAGCCGCTTCTGGATAATGACAGGGAAAACGCCTTGCTGGGCACACTGAGGCAGGTATTCAGTGCACGGAGAAAGATGTTAAGGAATACTTTAAAACCTCTGGGTACATCATCGGAGATCGAAACATGGTGCAGCAAAGCAGACATTGATCTCCATGACAGGGCTGAAAATATCGACCTCAAACGGTGGATAAGGTTCTTGGATGCTTACGGGAAATGCCCGTCATGAAGACGTTTTTAAATGTAGTGGCGATTCACGGATCGCCCTTTTTGCTTCCTTATTTCCAAATGCATTTTTCCGGATAATCAAATTGTTGATTATGGACAGGTACCTGTGGTTTCTTATTGTTTATGAACGCGATAGAGGTAAAGGAACTGTATAAAAGCTATAACTCGCTTGCCGCTGTGAACGGGATAAGCTTTGAAGTCGGGCATGGCGAGTTGTTCGGGTTTCTCGGCCCGAACGGCGCAGGAAAGACAACCACGATAAACATCCTTTGCACGCTGCTTATGCCGACATCAGGACAGGCATACGTTGCGGGGTTTGACGTGAGCAGAGAGCCGGGCAAGGTCAGGAACCACATAGGCCTCGTTTTCCAGGAGACCACTCTTGATAGTGAGTTGACCACATTTGAAAACCTCTTGTTCCATGCGTACCTGTACGGCTATGAAAGGAGACAGGCCGTCAAAAGGATAGACGAGCTTTTATCCATGATCGGCATGCAGACCAAAAAGCATGAACTCGTAAAACACCTGTCCGGCGGCATGAAGAGAAGGCTTGAGGTCATTCGGGGGCTTTTGCACAAACCGCGTGTCCTGTTCCTTGACGAGCCTACCTTGGGGCTTGATCCGCAGACAAGGGCAGGGGTGTGGAGCTTTATAAAAGACATGAAGCAAAAGGAGGGCACCACCATATTTGTAACAACGCATTACATGGATGAGGCATCTGATTTTGACAGGATTACAATCATTGATCACGGCAAACTTGTTGCAATGGGCAACCCGCAAAAACTGCTCGATGAGATGGGCAAGGCAACGGTCTCATTCAGCACCAAAGACGGCCCTACAATACGTCAGATTGTGTCCAGGGGCATGAGCCATGCAGGCAATGACAGGTATGAGATAAGGACAGATGATCCCGACGGTTTTATAAAGCAGATGTTAGAGCTGTCGGGACTGAAGATAGACGAATTCAGGATAAAGAAGCCTGAACTTGAAGAATTGTATATCTCTCTTACAGGTTCCGAGATAAGGGACGATCGCATAGAGCATCCTGTCATCAGAAGAATGGGGCACGGCGCATGAGAAAAATCATCCTGACTGTTTACGTGATAACGCTGAGGGACCTCAAGAAATTTTTCAGGCAAAAATCAAGGCTTATAGGCATGATTGCAAGGCCGCTGACATGGCTTTTTCTTATAGGTACGGGATTGAACCAGGTCATAAGGGGAGGCCTTGGGGTAAGCTATATACAGTTTATACTTCCAGGCATACTCGGCATGACGATCCTGTTCAGTGCAATGTTCTCATCAATATCCATAGTATGGGACAGGGAATTCGGCTTCATGAAGGAGATACTTGTCACGCCTGTTTCAAGGTTTTCCATAGCATTGGGCAAAATAGTGAGCGGTACGCTCGTATCAACTATCCAGGGCCTTATCATCATGGCTGCCGCACCGTTCATAGGCATACGGTTTACAATATTTGAGGCGCTCCTGCTCGTGGTGTTCGTGATGATCGTTTCAATGTGCATATCCGCAATAGGCGTTTTTATTGCATCGATGATAAAATCATTTGAAAGCTTCAACATCATAATGAACTTTATCGTTATGCCCATGTTCTTCCTGAGCGGTGCCATGTATCCCGTAAATGTACTGCCAAGGGCAATGCGCTACTTTATCTATTTAAACCCCTTGAGCTATGGTATCGACAGCTTCAAGCACATCATGTTTGTGGAATTCGCCCATTTCCGTTCGGACTTCTCCCTTCTCGCGGACATCGTCCTTATGGTCATATTCACGCTGATCAGCACGCTGTTCGCGGCGGTAGCGTTCAACAGACAGCAGAAGGAATAAAGGGAACAGGTTTTAATTGCGCTCTCGTCAGTTGTTTTTCCTGCTGCCCTCGTACAACTCGTACTCGAGGAGCCTGCATTCTATATCGCCGTTAAAAAACGGGATCCTTCGTTTTGCTTTCAAACCTACCTTCTTTGCCATGTCAAGATTCCCGGTAAAGACATACCCTGTATATCCACTGCATTTCTGCTTAAAATAATCGCCAATGCCCTTGTACATGCTCTCAAGCACTTCGGTTTTTCCCATTCTTTTCCCGTATTCAGGATTTAGTATTACTATCCCGCCATTCTCGGGGACAGTGGTTTCGGAATAATCACGCACGGCGAATTCGATCAGGTGCTCCACATCTGCACCTGCAGCGTTTTTTTTTGCTGCTTCTACTGTCTCTTTGCTGATGTCCGTGGCGATGATCCTGCACTGCAGGGCATTGTGTGACTCCTGTTTTGCCTGTGTGCGCAGACTGTCCCAGAGGGGCTTGTTAAACTCCTTTATATGCATGAACCCATAGTTATTCCGTAAAAGGCCGGGTGCCCTGTTCAGTGCAATGAATGCCGCTTCAATGGCAAGGGTCCCGCTGCCGCACATTGGATTGATGAAGTTCCGGCTTCCGTTCCATCCGGTTGCCCGTATAACGGCGGCAGCAAGCGTCTCCTGCATGGGTGCCGTCATCGGGAGTTTTCTGTATCCGCGTTTGGAAAGGGGTTCGCCGGAGGTATCAAAATACACTGAGCAGTCCTCGCCTTTCCAATAGATATTAACCACGGTCCTGCTTTTATCGGGGCCTGAATCGGGACGCCGCCCGCACTTTGCATTTATCCTGTCGACAATGGCGTCCTTGCTTTTTACATTTGCGTAGCGGGAGTCCCTGATACTCGGATTATCCACGCT
>JAJYJX010000082.1 GCA_021789095.1 bacterium | reverse complement strand
GTGGCTGACGTGGGGGTAGTTCCGCCTGTTAATGCAAGGGCTATTAAAGCGTTTGGATCCGGGGTTTGATCCGTATGACACATGGTGCATATCGCGCCTGCACCTGCATTGGTAAGCGTAAAACTGTCTCCTGCGACAGCGTTTGAGCCATAAAGTCTTAGATCGTCAGGATTTGCAGCGCTGTGGGGATCATGGCATGCTGCACAGTTTATAGGATATGGATCCGTTACAGTTGTAGGTGTCACCTGACCCTTGAAATTCACAGCAACAAATTCCTGGGACACATGGCACTTAACGCAATAAGTACTCTCTGTAACAAATACACCGTCTGCTTGTGCTGTCAGGCTCTGTGCATGGACCGATGTCCTCCACTCATTCGGCACATCCTCGTCGTCCGTATCATCATGGCACTGGAAACACACGGACTGATTGTAACTCAGTGCACCTGTGTGGACATTGCCCGGACCATGACAGTTCTCGCACTGTATGTTGCTCATATTCTTCAGTGATTGGGGCATATTTGCCCAGTTGTCTTTATTGATTGCATAGCTGAAGTTGTTCGCTACAAACGGGAATATCCATCCTGAATTTACATAGGCACTCCACCAGCCGTTATTATCGGCTGTTTGTTCCGGTGTATCTCCAAGGGTATGGCACCCGGCACAGTGAAGTGTATAGTTGTCGTCGTCCTGGTAATCTCCGTTGATCATCTTGGTGAACATGGTCGCGTGTTTTGTCCCTAGCCACGGTCCAACGGTCAGCGGTGCGTTCGCTATATTGCCGTTATGGCACTGCGCACACTGCTGCCAGCCCACATACGTACCTGCATTGACCGTGATCTCCTGTCCGGATACCGATTCAAGAAATACGTACTGGCCTGCAATATCGGGCGTAAAATGCGGTGTTTGCGATGCCGGGTCTGTCAGCGATGTTACACCGGAGCCGCCCGGTGCCGAAACGACCTGCCAGTTCCACGTGGATTGCGTACCGCCGTTAAGGTACTGTGTAATGCCTACCGGCACGTTCGTCAGACCGCTTGTCATGGACGCAGGGGCTATATAAACCGTTGTGGAAGATATGTTCGTTCCATCAGAGACCGTGAGCTGAAATGCAAAATCATTGCTGTTTGCATAATTGCCGGCACCAAGCCATGCTGAAATACCGAGCATACCGAACTGATCCGGTATCTGGACAGGCACATCAAGAGATGAAAAGAACTGCTGCATCGTCGGCAACTGCACCTCCAGCACGGCATTGTTCGTACCGTTGAGGAAAGTTACCGGTGCGGCTATCAACTGTCCACCATAGTTCGGAACCTGGGTCCATGAAAATGTCAGGGCGCTCCCCGATGCACTCGTACTCGCGCTGCCGTCTATCGTCGCAGTAACGCCGTACCCGACATTCCACTGGTCCGGCCCTGCGTTGGCAACCAGGGAGACGGACGGAGACGTCGAGAGCTTGAACGGTATGTTCATGGTCTTGCCCGCAACTATGGAAACGGTACCCGTTGTCTGGGACACGTATCCGCTGTAGGATGCGGTTACCTGGTACAGGCCTACCGGTACATTCTGCAGCATAAAATTACCGTTTGCGTCTGTTGTTGCCGAGAACTGCAATGGTGAAACCGTTATCACGGCACCGGTCAGCGGGCTGCTCGTGCTGATATCCGCAACACTGCCGTCAATGGCACCCGTACTGAGCCCTGCCGATCCTGTTGAACCCTTGCAACCGGCAGCAACAAGACTTATGAAAAGTCCTGCAATAAAAAGATATGTATACTTTTTTAAACTTGTTCCCATAGTGTCTCCTTTCTTTCTGCTTGGTTCCTTTTCGGTAGATATATTAGATTAAGGGCTTTTGCAATAAAACCTTACGGCAGCAGCCGCACCCTCAGGATATCAATGACAATCATGAAAACGAGCATGCCGGCAATACCAAGGACAGTCCATCTCTCCCCTTTGAGTGCCGATGGATTGTATGCCGCTTTCATGGCCCTGAGGCTCTTCGGGAAAAAGCGGGGCACATCGTTCAGGTACCGCCGGTAATCATCGCCGAACTTTTCAAGGAGAAAATGCTCCTCCCGTACTACAATCGGATAGTACTCGATAACGAAATAGACGATCACCAGCGGTATCACGACAACCGCGTTCGCCATGATGGAAAACCCCAGGGCTATCAAAAAATTGCCGAGATAAAGGGGGTTCCTCACAAGGGAATAGGGCCCTTCCCTTACAAGCCTGTCGGCTATGAGCTTCAGCGAGCGTGTCGTACCGCCAGAATAACCGACCGCCCATATCCTCACGGACTCTCCGGCCAGGATCACAAGGCCGCCGGCAATGAGCAGGAACAGTCTCGACTGGCTGGAGGTGAATGACGGCCGCGTAAACACGAGCACCAGTACTGCTATCAGTATGAACGGCACGGGCAGCCTATCCCTGTGCCTGAAAACGAAATCACCGAAACGAACCATCCTGCCCTGTTTCATCTGTCCCCCTTGAGCCATGTTAAAATATCCTTATACCTTTTTGTATTCACAACATCATCTTTGCCAAGCCAGCCCCGCCGTGCAACAGAAACCCCGTAGCTCATGTACCGCATCTGGTTCGGGTCGTGGCTGTCGGTCGTTATCACAAACTTCAGGCCGTACGTCCGCGCCTTTTTGATCATCGCATCCGTAAGGTCGAGCCTGAGCGGGTAGGCGTTGATCTCCATTGCGACATGCATGTTCTGTGCCGACTTGAAAACAGCGTCCCAGTCAACCTCGTATGCGTCCCTCTCGCCGATAAGCCTGCCCGAAGGATGACCTATAACATCCACCAGCCCGGTCTCCATGGCCTTTACCATGCGCATGGTGATCTTCTCTTTCGGCTGCTTGAAGCCGGAATGTACGGATCCTATAACAATATCCAGCCGGTCAAGCAAGCCGGGGTCCATATCAAGACTGCCGTCCGAAAGTATGTCGACCTCCATGCCTTTCAGTATCTTTATACGCTTGAGTTTCTGATTCAGTCCGTCTATCTCCCGGATCTGGACCTTCAACCTTTCCGGGTCCAGTCCCCCTGCAACACCGAGCGACTGCGAATGATCCGTGATTGCGATATACTCATACCCCAGCCCCTGCGCATGCTGCGCCATCTGCTCTGCGGTCCTGTCTCCATCGCTGTAAACAGTGTGCATATGCACGTCGCCCCTTATATCTTTATCAATTATCAACTCGGGTAGTCTGTGATCGAGTGCAAGCTCGATCTCGCCCTGGTCTTCCCTGATCTCGGGCGGCACCCATTGCAAGCCGAGCGCACGATATACATCCTGCTCTGTCGCACCGGCAATCTTTTTATTGTTTTTAACGTTAAAAACCCCGTACTCGTTGAGCTTGCAGCCCGTCTTTATTGCTATTTCCCTCAGCTTTATATTGTGTGATTTTGAACCGGTAAAGTATGCCATCGCGGCACCAAAGCTGTCCTTTTCCACAACCCTGACATCGACCTGTATATGCGTATCCCTGAGCAGAGCGGATGACCTTGTAGAGCCGTGCGAAAGCACGCGCTCAATTTCCTTCATGTTCACAAACCTGTCCATCAAAGGCCCGGGATCATCCGAAGTGACAAGTATGTCTATATCACCTACGGTCTCTTTCCTTCGCCTTATACTCCCTGCAAGCTCTATAGTACTTACGCCCTTAACGCTCTTCAGCTCTCCGATAATGGTTTCACCTATAGGCAGTGCTGTGCCGAGAGGGAACCTTCCCTGGATGCTCTTTTTCAGTGCAATGCCTTTCAGGATATTGGCAACCGTTTTTTCCTTTATACCCTTTATGCCCTTTATCTTGCCGGAGTTCGCATAATCCTCAAGTTTTTCTATGGAATTTATGCCGTAGGTTTCGTAGAGCAGTTTTGCCGTTTTAGGCCCCACCCCGGGGATATAAAGTATATCAAGCACGCCCTGCGGGAATTCCTTTTTCAGTTCCTCGAATGTCGCTATTTTTCCTGTGTGCACGTACTCTTCTATTTTTGCGTGCAGGTCCTTGCCTATGCCGGGTACACCGCTGAGCCTGCCTGCTTCGATCATCTTATCGGCATCTTCGGCAAGATCGGTCACAACAAGAGCCGCCTTCCTGTAAGCACGTATCCTGAACGGATTATCGTTCTTTAACTCGAGTATATCGGCTATGCTGCTAAATATATGTGCAATCTCTTCGTTTATCATAAACTTATACCTGAACTTATGATAGATATTAACCTAAAAAATGCAACAAGGAAATTGACTTGTTCGCCCGGGGCACCCATTCGCTTACCATACAAACTTCCTTATTTTCAAATGCATTTTTCGGGTTAAGCCGGATACTATCAAGCAGGTTAAAGCGTATCCTTACCTTGACATATGCGTCATGAGTAGTGTACACAGAAAACTATGAGAAAAATATCCTACATAGTATTAATTTTCGTATCGGGTGGTTTGATCCATGGGTGCGCAACATCGAACAGTGTCGGCGGTGCAGGAAACGGTAAAACGGGTTTCAATACGCCGGGCAATGGCGCGGCTGTACATGCTACAGCTATGAATGGCAAACAGTCACAGGGAGAGAGCAAGTGCCTGCCTGTAACCGGCACGGATGTTACATCCGCCTCATCGATGACCTCCACATCTGAACAGGATATATCCGATATCATGGAGCAAAGCACGGCTCCGGAAAGCCTCGAAAGGATAACCGCGGAGACGGACATTCCCATGGTCATGAATGAAAAGGTACAATACTTCATTGACTACTTCTCCAAAACCCAGCATGACATTTTTGCAAAATGGCTTGAGCGGTCCGAACAGTATATACCCAAGATGAAAAAGATCCTCAGGGATAACGGCCTGCCCGAGGATCTCGTTTACATGGCCCTCATAGAGAGCGGATTTAATACCCATGCGATGTCAAGGAGAAGGGCCTGCGGACCATGGCAGTTTATAAGAAGTACGGCAAGGCTTTACAACCTGAAAGTCGACTGGTGGATTGACGAGAGGAGAAATCCCGAAAAATCGACACTCGCAGCAGCCCGTTACCTTAAGAACCTGTATGACACATTTGGTTCATGGTACCTTGCAGAGGCTGCATATAACGCGGGCCCTATCAAGATCATGAGGGCGATGCAGAGACATAAAACGGACAATTTCTGGAACCTTGCGGATCATAAATCCCTGAAAAAGGAAACACGGGATTATGTGCCCAAGCTCATAGCTGCAGCCATGATAGCAAAGAACCCTTCGGCTTACGGGTTTACGGACCTGGACTATGAAAAGCCGATGGAAAAGGATACGGTAACACTCGCACACCAGATCGATCTCCACGTCGCGGCAAAACTGGCCGACACGAGCTATGAGACAATAAAAGAACTTAACCCAGAACTTCTGAGGTGGGCCACGCCGCCCGTCCAGTCGTATACATTGAACATTCCGTCAGGAGCAAAGGAGCAGTTCCTTGCCGGTCTCGAAAACCTGCCGCGAAGCGAACTTTTTAGCTATAAAAGGTACCTTATAAGGCAGGGTGACAGCCTTTATGTAATCGCGAGGGCATATGGTGTACCTCTCCAAGAGCTGAGAAGCATGAATCATATAAGGAATGTAAAAGAATTAAGGCCGGGCCACGCCATTATAATACCTGTCAGCCCTTATGCCCACAGAGAGGCAGTCGCTTATAAAGAAAGGGTGAAAACTATAAACTATGATCCCGACCAAGGGGCAAAAACAAATTCAAGGTATATTTATTACAGGGTGAAACAGGGGGATACCCTGTGGGACATAGCCCATAAGTTCGATGTCACCGTGTCAAGGATAAAATACAGCAACGGGTTAAGGGGCAGGCTTATCAAGCCCAACATGGTCTTAAAGATACCAAAGATCATTGCCAGGGAGGATTAAGAAAGGAGAACCCCATTGTCAGCTATTGAATTTGAAAGGCAGGTATTAAATGCCCTGAGCAAGGTAGAAGATCCGGAGCTTAAAAGGGACATTGTAAGTCTCGGTATGATACGGGACTTAAAGATAGAGAACGGGAATGTAAGTTTCAGATTTGTTTTAACCACGCCCGCGTGCCCGCTTGCAAACAGCCTCAACGAGGCAGCCAGGAAGGCGGTAGAATCCTTAAGCTGGGTGAAGTCCGTCGATATAAAGCAGGACGCCCACGTGCCGAAATCACCCGGAGCGCCTAAAAAACCTGCACCTATAGAAGGCATAAGCAACATCATAGCAGTGGGAAGCGGCAAGGGCGGGGTCGGGAAATCCACGGTAAGCGTAAACCTGGCTGTTGCTCTTGCCCAGACCGGCGCAAAGGTCGGGCTTATCGATGCAGATATCTACGGCCCGGATGTTCCCATGCTGCTTGGCATAACAAAGGAACAGAAGCTGGCACTCGCAGAAAAGGAACAGCTTGAACCCGTGGAGGCATACGGTATAAAGGTTGTTTCAATCGGCCTTATCCTGCCGGATGACACGCCTGTTATATGGCGTGGCCCGCTCATAAGTCAGATGACCGAACAGTTTTTGACAAAGATGAACTGGGGAGAGATTGACTATATGTTCGTTGATCTGCCGCCGGGAACAGGTGATATACAGCTGACGCTTGTCCAGAAGGCGCCCATAAACGGGGCTGTTATTGTTTCCACACCGCAGGATGTGTCCCTGTTTGATGCAACAAAGGCGCTGAACATGTTTTTAAAGGTAGATGTACCCATACTCGGTATGGTTGAAAACATGAGCTACTTCGTCTGTCCCCACTGCGGCGGGCAGACAAACATATTCGGCACAGGCGGGGTGGAGGACACCGCAAGCAGGCTGTGCGTGGACTTCCTCGGCAGAATACCCCTTGAGCCCCGTGTAAGGGAAGGCGGGGATGCAGGAAAGCCCATTGCCGCTGATCCATCATCAAAAACAGCCAAAGAATTTCACAGTATAGCAACAAAGGTTGCAGCAAAGCTCAGCGTCATTAATCTGACGAGCGGGGAAAAGTAAACCCCGTTAGAAAGGACGTACCTGTACGCCGAAGTGTATATGTTAAAACTTTGCAGAAGAGTATTCCGGCACGCTGGTGCGGCTTTACAAGGTTATGCCATAAATGAGGGGGCTTTCTAACAGGGCAAACCCTATGAGATGAAAAGGACAATATGCTTTACGATGTTGCTGTAATAGGCGGCGGTGTAAACGGCACCGGCATAGCAAGGGACTGCGCCATGCGCGGACTCAGGGTTGTTCTCTTCGAAAAAACCGACCTGTCCTCCGGCGCAACAGGCGCGTGCACAGGCATGATCCACGGCGGGGCACGATACCTTTTAAATGATATACACACAACGTACCTTTCAAGCCTTGACTCGGGATATATCCAGAAGATTGCACCGCACCTTTTATTCAGGATACCGTTTGTAACGCCCGTTTTAAAGCAGGATCCTGTGCCGGAGGTTTACATCGAACTGCTTGAAACGTTCTTTGAGGCTTATGACAAATTCGCTCCACTGAAGAACGGCAAGCCGCATATAAGGCTTACGCAGCAGGACCTAAAAGCACTTGAGCCCGGCATTACGGACGATGCCGTAGGGGCCGTTTCCTTCGATGAATACGGCATTGACCCGTTCAGATTGTGTGTCGAAAACGCCGTGTCAGCCGAAGAGCACGGAGCGCAGATACACACCCATACGGAGGTACGGCAATTTATAACAGAGGGCCGGGACATAAAAGGCGTAAGGGTAAAAGACATGCTCACCGGAGAGGTAAGGGACGTTCACGCGAGGATCGTGATGAACGCAGCGGGACCATGGCTGCCAAAGCTTGCAGGTCTTGCAGGAACACAGGTAAAGATACGTCCCGGCAAGGGTGTTCACCTGATACTCGACAGGCGCGTTTCAAACATAGGCATTGTAATAAAGGCAATAGACGGAAGGCAGATATTCATGATGCCGCATGACAATACGTTTATTATCGGCACAACGGATGACGACTATTACGGCGATCTTGACAGCCTGTGGGTAACCCACGATGAGATTGAATACCTTCTGCAGGCAGCAGAGCATTACTTCCCCGGTATAAGGAAGTACAGGATCATGCGCGTGATGACGGGCATAAGGCCTACACTGTATGCCTGGGGCAAGAACGAGGACAAGCTTTACCGGGAGCACAGGATCTTCGATCATGAAGCAGAGGACGGTATAAAGGGCTTCCTGACCATAGCCGGCGGGAAGCTCGCCAGCTACAGGCTCATGTCTGAAGAAGCCACTGATGTTATATGCAAAAAACTCGGCTGCGAAAACCCGTGCAAAACACATACAGAGCCCCTGCCCGGCGGACATTTTATTCCCGACGTTAAGAAAATGGCAGAAAAGTTCAACGTGGATCCGTATGCAGTTGCACGGACGGCATACAGGCACGGCTCAAAGACAGAGGAGCTGCTCGGTTTGATAGAAGAAGATCCTTCGAACCGGGACCTTGTGTGCGAGTGTGAACCTGTTATGAAGGCAGAGGCAAGGTACGCCATACGCAATGAATGGGCAAGGACCATCCCGGATCTCAGGAGAAGGACAAGGCTCGGGACAGGCTCATGCCAGGGCAGGAGATGCACCGTGCGTGCGGCGTTTGTACTCGGGGAAGAACTCGGGCTTGACTCGGACGGCATAAAAAAATTGATCGAAGGGTTCTTAAAGGAGAGGTGGAAGGGCAAGGCCCCGGCACTCATGGACAAGCAGCTCGCGGAAGAAGAGCTCAATCTCGCGACCCATGTGCTCTCCGACAGCCTCAATACTATCATAGAAAAGTAGATTATGGACTACGACGTAATTGTCATAGGAAGCGGTCTGGCGGGTGTTGCAGCCGCAATAAACGCCGCAAAGACCAAGAAGGTGGCCGTTATAAGAAAGGGCTACGGTGCGACTGCCCTGTGCTCGGGTACATTTGACATTGCAGGCAGGACAGGGAAAAGGGGCAGGCCTTTCAAGGATTTTGTAAGCATTCCTCAGGGGATCGGGCATATCCTGGAAAACGAGAAACAGCACCCCTATTCGATACTCTCCATGGCATTCACGGGCGACCGGTTTAATGAATTTATAACCATGGTAAACACCAT
Organism: bacterium; assembly: GCA_021789095.1. Lineage (GTDB taxonomy): Bacteria > JAMCPX01 > JAMCPX01 > JAMCPX01 > JAMCPX01 > JAJYJX01. Next base: position 1,665 of record JAJYJX010000082.1, on the reverse strand, counting down.
TGGTGAAGAATTTTTTGAAAGACTGAGGGAAACCGGTATACACTATAAAGGCTCATGGGAAAACAATATGCTCCTGCCGACACAGCACGGCGCATTCAAGGCCACATCGTTCTGCCAGTCCTCCATGTTTCCGGGCAATCTGGCGAAATTGATGGGCAGGACCATACTGTTCATAGGCTTTGAAAAAACGCCGATACACAACAGGACAAGGGCCGAATTCCTGAGGGACATACTTTCAAAGTACGGTTTTCTGTCTTTCAAGGACGTGCTGTACATAAATGTGGACATACAATCACTCGGCCTGAGATGGAACGGACACGATTTTATATCGCTCGCCGGCATCATGGACGACATGGACAATGCAAGAAGGATTGCAGCAAGCATACGGGAGATCGTTGATAAGCAGGACTACGACCATATATTCATTCAGCCGGTCATGGGCATAAAAAATTATGAGGATGTATCAAAGCTGTTCTCCGACACATTCGGTGATGCACTGTCAGAGCTTGTTGCAGACTCGCCTTCCGCACCCGGTTTAAGGCTGCAGTATGCGCTTGACAGAATGCTGGCACAGCACGGCGTTGCGGTCATAGACGGAGAGGCGAGCTGCAGTGAAAGTCCGGACACAATAAAAACGGTCGGCGTTTCTCACAAAGACGGTTCAAAAAGTACATTTGCAGCCAACAGCTTCATCCTTGCAACGGGCAAATTTATCAGCAACGGACTTACAAAGAACAAAACATGGCAGGAAAGTATATTCGGGCTGCCTGCCTTTATAGGAGATCAGCCGGTAAAAGACGCATTCGCAATGAAGTATCTTACGGATGATCCCCTAGACGAGCAGGCATTGTTTTCAATGGGTGTGAAGGTCGATAACAGCCTCAGGCCTGTTGATGAGGACGGGGCTGTTGTTTACAAAAATCTTTACGCAGCAGGTTCTGTACTGTCCGGTTATAATTATATATATGACAAAACCGGCATGGGCACTGCACTGCTGACGGGTTCAAAAGCAGGCATATTTTCCGCGGGATAATGTATGGGTAAAAAAGACATACTCGCACTGCTGAACCTTGCGTACAGGCTGGTCATCCACCTGCTGAAAAAGCCTTTGAAATGGCTCACGGGCTACAAAAGCTATGATGTCTTCGTGAAGCAATACAGCGGGAACAGGCCTCTCAGCAGCGAGACAAGGGCATTATATCCATCCATGTCATGGTGCATAGACTGCGGCATATGCATAGGGGAATGCAAAGACATAAAAAATGAAGTACCGCCTGCTTATCTTTATGTAAGATACTCAAGACTGCTGACAGAACTTATCCATTCGGACAGACTTGTAAAGGCGTGTTCCGAGTGCGATACCTGCCTTGTCCACTGCCCAACAGGTGTGGAGATGAAGCAGATCGTGCTTGTCTACAGGGACATGAAAAGCTTATAACCATGGACGAACAAATAAAGAACGCTTTACGGGCGATATTCGGTCCGGAACAGTTCAGCGATGATGTGCCGGCGCTTATCATCTATTCAAGGGACTTAAACCCGGTCGGTACGATATTCACCCAGCAGGGCAGGTCTTTGCCAAGGCCGGACGCGATTGTCTGGCCTGAAACAATCGAGCAGGTCCAGAGACTTGTAGGGCTTGCAAATGAACACAAAATACCGCTT
>JAJYJX010000081.1 GCA_021789095.1 bacterium | reverse complement strand
ATTCATCACAGAGACGGATTTTCTGAAAGCGCTGTCAGAACAGTTTGGCATTGAGTATATACCAAACCTGACAGGCCAGAAGCTCGACACCGACCTGATCCAGAGATTCCCCAAGACCTTTTCAAGGCGGTTCGGGATACTGCCCCTTTTCAGGGAAGACGGTTTTGTAAAGCTCGGTGTTGTCGATCCGACAAATATCGAAGTCGTCAATGACGCCCAGCAGTTTCTTGATATGCCTGTTACACCGGTGCTTGTTGCGCAGAGGGATGTGATCAACGCCGTGAACCTATACTACGACAGGATCGAGGTAAGCACGGAGGACATGGTTGATGAGCTTGAAGACGCAGACCTGGATCATGTTGCACAGGAACTCAGCGAGCCCGAGGACCTGCTTGACGCGACCGACGAGGCACCGATCATAAGGCTTATAAATTCACTGTTATTCGAAGGTGTAAAGAAGCGTGCAAGCGATATCCACATCGAGCCGTTCGAAAAAGAATTGTCGGTCAGGTACCGCATAGATGGGATACTTTACGAGATTATCAAGCCTCCGAAGAGGTTCCAGTCAAGCATCATATCGAGGGTCAAGGTTATGGCAGGTATGAATATCGCTGAAAAGAGGCTGCCGCAGGACGGAAGGATAAGGATAAAGATAGCGGGCAAAGACGTTGACATAAGGACATCCGTGATACCGACCTCTTTCGGGGAAAGGGTCGTTATGAGACTGCTCGACAGGTCGAGTGTGCTGATCGGACTCGACAGTATAGGTCTCAGTCATGAGAAATTGAAGCTGGTCAACCAGCTTATAAAGAGGAGCAACGGCATTCTACTCGTCACGGGGCCTACAGGCAGCGGCAAGACAACAACGCTGTACTCTGTACTTTCAATTCTTAATTCGCCCGAGGTAAACATATTAACAATAGAAGACCCTGTTGAGTATCAAATCAAGGGCATCGGACAGATACAGGTGAATTCAAAGATCGATCTGACATTCGCAAACGGGCTCAGGTCAATACTCAGGCAGGACCCGGACATCGTGCTCGTAGGCGAAATAAGGGACAAGGAAACAGCAGAGATAGCTGTGCAGGCGTCATTAACAGGCCATCTTGTTTTCTCGACACTGCACACGAATGATGCGGCGGGCGGCATAACAAGGCTGATAGATATGGGGATTGAGCCGTTCCTGGTTTCATCGTCTGTCGTCTCACTTATAGCGCAGCGTCTTATAAGGACTATATGCCCTGTATGCAAGACTGCGTACAGGCCGACAGATGAAGAATTAATGGAAGTAGGAGTTGTCAGGAGTGCTTTGAAAGGCGATGTCATATACAGGGGCAAGGGGTGTGTTAACTGTGTTAACACCGGCTATAGGGGCAGGACAGGCATATATGAGATCATGGTCATTGATGATGAAATCAGGTCAATGATTACCAGGGGCGTTGATTCATCCATGATAAAGCATGCTGCAATTAAAAAGGGCATGACTACGCTCAAGGAAGACGGGATTAAAAAGGTTATAGACGGTGTCACGACAATCCGCGAGGTACTCAGGGTTACCCAGGAAGAGGTAACCGAAATAGTCTGATAAATTATGCCTATCTTTGAATACAAAGGTTTCACGGTCCAGGGAAGCTCAACACGCGGCGTCATAGAAGCTGACAACCAGCACGCTGCGCGCATAAAGCTCAAGGGCATGGGCATTTATGCGACGGATTTCAGGCAGGAGATTGAAACGGAGTCCTCCGATATAGCGAAGAAAAACATATCGGACATATTCTCGAGTATAAGACAGCAGGATGTTGCTATTGTCACGAGGCAGCTTTCCAGCCTCATAGGAGCGGGGCTTACGCTCGTTGATGCACTGGATGCCATTGTGGAGCAGATAGACAAGATAAAATTAAAGAGGATCATCAGCAATGTTAAGACAAAGATCAATGAAGGCAGCTCTTTTGCCGATGCGTTGAAAACAGCACCGAAGGTTTTCCCGGAGTTTTATGTGAACATGATCGCCGCAGGCGAATCAAGCGGTGCGCTTGATATAGTCCTGCAGAGGCTTGCCGATTATATTGAAAATCAGGTCAGGCTGAAATACAGGGTCATAGCCACTCTTATTTATCCTGCTATCATGGTTGTACTGGCAACATTGGTTGTCATAGCTCTTATGACGTTTGTTATTCCGAAGGTGACCCAGCTGTTCAAGGACGTTAACCAGACCCTGCCGATTTTTACCAAGGTGCTTATATTTACAAGCGGCCTTATGAGTTCATACTGGTATATATTTATAGCTGCTATGATAGGGGCATACTATCTTTTCAAGTGGTATATAAAAACTGAGAAGGGACGGAAAAGATACGAGAGCTTCCTGTTAAGGATGCCGGTTTTCGGCAGGCTTATAAAGTTTGTGATAATAGCAAGGTTTGCGCGTACGCTTGCGACGCTTCTCCGCAGCGGCGTGCCGGTTGTAAAGGCAATGGACATAGTAAAGACAATAGTTAACAACAGTATCATCGGAGAGGCAATCGAAAAGTCGAAAACAGCGATCATCGAAGGTTCCTCGATTTCCGCCCCGTTGAGGGCAAGCGGGGTGTTCCCGCCAATGGTAACAAGAATGATAGCGGTCGGTGAACAGAGCGGTGAACTTGAGAACATGCTTGAAAAGATCGCAAGCACCTACGAGGACAATGTAACAACAGTCATAAGTGCCCTGACGGCACTGCTCGAGCCTGTGATTATCCTTATGATGGCAGGTATCGTACTCTTTATAATCCTGTCCGTACTTCTGCCGATCTTTCAAATGAACCAATTAGTGCACTAGGAGGTAGCATTATGCCAAGAGAGAATGGATTTATCCCGTTGGAAGTTATATCAATAGACCACGAAGACAGAGAACAACCATATCGCGTAGAAAGTCGTGGAAAGGGTATTACAAGCAGGCTTCAAACGGGGTTTACCCTGATAGAGATAATGGTGGTGGTCCTTATAATAGGCCTGCTTGCCACGCTCGTTGCAGTTAATGTAATACCGAGGAAAGAGCAGGCAAACAGGGTCAAGGCATGTGCCGACATAAACTCGCTTGAATCAGCGCTTAAACTTTATTATCTTGACAATCATGCGTATCCTACAACAGAGCAGGGGCTGAAATCACTGATTGAGCAGCCTACAACAGGCCAGATACCTTGCTGCTGGAAGCAGGGTGGGTACATAGAAGGCGGGCACATACCAAAAGACCCATGGGGAAATGATTATGCTTACATGAGCCCGGCTCCAAACGGCAGCGATTATGTGATTATGTCTTACGGTGCCGACGGCAAACCAGGCGGTGAGGGCAGGGACAAAGACATATCGAGCCTTGATGCGAATGAATGCCAGTAAGAGAGAGGGGTTTATCCCGATAGAAGCTCCGGCAACAGACCGTGACAGTATAACGCGGTCATATTGTGTAAACAATCACGGAAGGGCTAATGCAAACAAGCTTCTTACGGGGTTTACCCTTATAGAGCTGACGGTAGTCCTGTTCATCATCGTTGTTATCCTTGGGCTTATAACTCCGAGATTAATGGACCTTACAGGTGTGGAGCTAAAGACCTCTGTACAGCGGCTCTCCTCGACCATCCGGTATGTTTACTCCAAGGCGGTTTTTTCCAGGACAACGTACTACCGCATAAAGTTTGATCTGAAGAAAAATGAATACTGGGTCGAGACGTGTACGCCTACACTTGAGACGAACACATGCGAATGGCAGTACGACAGCGATGTCCTCGGAAAACCAGAAAGGCTGCCGGAAGGAGTTAGTTTCGAGGATATTATTGTGGACACAACCGTGGTAAGCAGGGATGCAACAGATGTGGCCATTCAGTTTTATCCGCAGGGATATCTGCCTTATACCATCATCCACATAACGGATGACAAAAAAGATGTTTACTCACTTGAAGTAAACCCGTTTACAGGCCAGGTCGCCATATATGACAGATACTTTGAGCCGCCAAAATCATGAGCAGGGTTTTTCCCTGCTTGAACTGCTTGTCGCTGTGGCGATACTTGCAGTAGGGCTGATCTCGATACAGACGCTTGAGAACAGGAATATCGATGCTTCGAACTATATAAACGACACGAGTGTTGCCATGATGCTTGCCGATTACAGGCTCGGGGAAGAGGAGATTAAGGGGTTCTTCGGGGATTTCAACCCGCCCATCAAATCCTTTGAAGACAAGTTCCCTTCATTCAAGGTAGAGACAACAACAGCCAACGAGCTCTCCCTTCCTATAGAGCTTCCGTTTAAGCTGCCAGGCGTACTCGAGATCGAAGTTACCTGGAAGTTTCATAACAATCCGGAAAAGCTCACGATTATAGATTACCTGCCGGTATCGGTCAGCGCTGTACAGGGTACAACAGCGTCGCCGTCAACGAAATAAGATGCAATGAAGTTGCACCGGTTGGTAAAGAACAGAGGATTCACCCCGTTAGAAAGTACAGACAGGTATAAGAGGGATATTATCGAAAATTCTGAATTCCCAGAAGAAACAGTACAGAGGAAGGCCCCAACCTTTCTAACGGGGTTTACCCTGCTCGAAATACTGATCTCTATATCCATTCTTGCCGTGATAATGACTTTTGTGTACATGTCGTTCTTCACGGCGTTCCGAACAAAATCCTATGTAGAGCACCGAAACGAGATCTACCAGATTGGCAACCAGATCATGTCCCATTTAAAGAGAGAACTGGCTTCCGCATATCTCGATGTAACGCCGGCAGGTACAATAAGTCCGTACACATACTTCGTAGGCGTGAAGGATGTGTGGAACGACAACCCCATGGACAAGCTGTTTTTTACGACCATGGCGCATGTCAACATACCCGTCGGTAATGAGGTACAGGGCTCGGACTATGCCGCAATAGGTTATGATACCCAGTTAAATGAAAACAAGGATGCCGTTTACCTGATTCACAGGGAGCAGCCGTTTTTTACAGCAGACCCCCTGACACAGGGCCCCGGATTTATCATAACAAAGTCTGTCCAGAGCTTTGAGATATATTATTTTGATGCAGGGACAAAGCAGTGGTTTGATCAATGGGACACAAGGATTCAGGGGCAGAACCACCTGCCGTATGCTGTATTGATACAGCTTGTATTGACCGATGAAAACGGGGTAAATGTACCGTTCAGGGAAATTGTAAGGCTGAGGATGTGGGAATGAGGCAGGAACGCGGACAGGCGCTGATCATAGTACTGATGATCATAGCCATACTTGCAGCCGTTATTGTCGAGTTTGCTTATACAACAAGGGTGAATATAGACATAACAATGCGCATGAGGGACAGCATGCAGGCAAGCCGCATTGCAGTTGCAGCCATAGAGACACAAAAGGCAATACTGCTGTCCGACCTCGTTATCAGCCCGAACGCCGATTACCAGGTTTCCGGCGAGCTTAACCAAGACGCGCAGCTCTGGTCGCAGATCTCCAACTTCCCCCTGCCTGTAACGGTCAAAGACCAGAATATAGGCATTATGCGCGGCCTGATAAGCGATGAGGCTGGCAAGCTTGACGTGAACGCCCTGATAGGCTCGGATACGATAACGGCAAACCGCACGCTTGACGGCATATGCAGAAGGTTGTTTGAAGATCTGAAACTCGATCCGTCTGTCGTAGACGCACTGGAGGACTGGATAGACTCTGATGAATTGCCGAGGCCTAACGGCGCTGAGAGTGATTTTTATTCAGGACTGAACCCGCCGTACAGGGCAAAGGATGCTCCCCTGGATTCGATAACGGAATTAAAGATGATAAAAGGCATTGACAATAAGACATTCAACATACTGATGGGCAGGACAGACGCGAATGGCCAGGCGCTGGCGCCGCCGCCCGATGCGATGGACAGCCCCGTCCTCACCGTATTCCCGAAGTACTACAACCCCGCTTCACCGTTCAAAATCAATGTAAACACAGCCCCGCCGATACTGTTAAAGGCTATGTACAATCTGGATGATTCGCAGGTACAGGATATCATAACAGCAAGGCAGGAGAAGCCTTTCATGTCTATCGGGGATTTTACGAATGAACTGACAAAGATAGGCATAGATCTCAACAACACGGATGTCCAGTCTGTTAACGGATACATAGATGTAAAGAGCGATTATTTTTCGGTTGACGGCATAGGCATCATTGAGAACGGGGTAGTGTATATCATAAGGGCTGTGTATTACAGGAACAGGGCAAGCCATACGTTTTCGCTCCTGTACTGGCGCGAAGAGCCGTTCAATAATTGAACAGCAGATTCCCGAGTGCGTAGAGTGCAATGCCTGCTGATACCGATGCGTTTAATGAATCCAGACGGCCTTTCATGGGGATCGATACGACATAATCACACACATCGAGCACAGGTTTCCTTATACCGCTGCCTTCGCTGCCGACAATAAGCACAATCCCGTTTTCTGCTCTTACATCATTGAATTTGTTCTGCCCCTGCATATCAAGACCTACCGCTGTCAGCCCCCCCTGTTTCAGTGATTCTATCTCTGTCCTGAGGTTTGCGGCCATTGCGATATGCATGAATTCCGTTGCGCCGCTTGATGCCTTTACAACGGCAGGTGTTATACCCGATGAACGCCTCTTTGTTAAGATCAAACCGTGCATGCCGAAACATGATGCTGTTCTTATGATCGCACCCGTATTGTGAGGGTCCTGCATTTCATCGAGCGCAGCGATGAACGGCTTCACATGGTGCTTACCTGCTTCATCGAGCATTGTCTGGATGTCAGAGTATGGATAAAGCCCGAATTTGCCTGCAATGCCCTGGTGGCTGTCTGTTGACGTGATTTTTGAAAGCTCATGCTTTGTTACAATATCCAGGGGTATGGAGGATTGTTTTGCAATCAGCCTGAGCATGTCGGAGTACTTGTCATGCCTTGAATCAGAAATGTAAAGCTTGATTGCATTTCTCTTCCCGGATCTTAAAGCCTCAAGAACGGGATTTATCCCGTACAGTATGTCCGAAGGTTTATCATTCATTATGGTACCAATTAACTATAACTTGTGCCCCCTTAAGGATTGGCTTATTCGCTTCAATCTAAATTCTTTATCCGCGATGAAGGTGTGTTGATTATCGAAAGACAGATATTATTTGCCACATCAGTATCAAGGTATATAAGCCCCGCACGCTTGCCTTTTTCTATGCTTCCGAGCCTGTCTTCTATAAACAATGCCCTGGCTCCCCCGATTGTTGCCGCATTTATAACAAATGCCTCTGCCAGGGATTTAATGACCGGCCTTGAAACTAGGTATAAAAACCTGATCTCGTCCATCATGTCGAGCGAATAATTGCTGCTCAAACCATCTGTGCCTAAGCCCAGCCTCGGGTAGTTGTGAAGCAGTCCTATGTCAGGCATCCCGACTCCAAGGTATGCATTGCTCCTCGGGCACAGAACAATACCCGCGTCGTGAGACGCAGCAAGTTCGAGGTCCTGCTTGTCAACATGTACAAAATGGACAAGTGTTGTCCTGCGTTCCAGGAACCCCAGCCTGTATATGTAATCAACAGGGGACCTGGTGCCCATCATCAAAGGGTTTCTCCTTATTATCGGGCCAAGTCTCCTGGAAAAGTTGTTGTCCTGCCCGGTGACAAGCCTGTTCTCATCGATGCTCTCAGATACGTGCGTGCCGTATGCAGGAAATCTTTTTGATGCTTCTATATAGGCTTCCGGAGAAGTTGAATAAGGTGCATGCGGAAAAGGCCTTTCCTCAAGGTTAGGATTGTTTGCATAGGGTTTTTTAATAAGGGAATTTAGAAACCTGACCTCACGGAAAAGCACTGTGTAAAAAGGCGCATTTATCATGTATTGCCTGTCGGCACCTATTGTGGATATCTCGCCCACCCCGACAACACCTGATTTTATCAATGCTTCAATACCATTTTTGACCGCTTCCCCTGCCCGTTTTTTAGTGATGAAAAATCTGCGCTTTATGATCTCCAGTATCCATGACGGAAAATCATCCGCAGGGTCAAGCCTTGCCTGCATTGATCCAAGCTCAAGGTGCGTGTGTGCGTTGATAAATCCGGGCATGAGTATGCCCTTGCCAAGCTCTAAAACATCAGTCTTGTATAGCTTTGCAAGCCTGCCGGTTTCTCCGATATCATAAATGATACCATCTTTAACGTACACAGCGCCGTACTTTATAACAGGAGAGGTTACAGGGAGCACATACTTTGCCGAGAGAATGATAGTATTGTATCTTTTGTCCATTGTTTGTCCAGATTTAACACATCATAAATGCAAGTTCAATATACTGATGCTCGTTTCTGTTCCCTATTGCTCGGGGGAAGAATTGTTTTATTCGCTCGTAGAGTCGATCCACGCTTCAACGTATTTTCACTTTCATGCGTGCTTTTAAGTCCTCTGTAAGTTTATATGCGGCTAACCTGTCATATCTATTTGCAATTATTCGAAGAATACCCCGAATACGCCTCTACTTCGCTCATCTCTCCAATTCTTACCCCGCTTCTACCACTGCATGGGTTTTCCATCGTGGAAAAAACCTCCGCTGGGACCTTTGGACTGAAGCAGGGCTGCCCATACAATACTCTTTGCGCCTGCAACGATATCACGTGGTGCAGACGGACCTCCCATATCAGTGCGCACCCAGCCGGGATGTACGGAGTTCACCATGATACCACCCGGTGCAAGCTCCTTTGAAAGAAGGCGTGTCAGCATATTCAGCCCTGCCTTTGATACGGAGTATGCCGATGAAGGCCAGCCTTTGCGTGAATATGTGCCGTCGCCCACCGAACGTACGAACTCCCGCATCAGCCCGGTGAGCTCGTCTCTCGTAAGGTCGGGTGATTCAAAGCGGCGCCTCAGTTCATTGGACAGGCATGACAGCTGTCCCATTCCGCTGGAAACCATAACAATGCGGGAACCTTTTGACATAAAAGGCAAAAGCGCGTCTGTCACGCGCAGCGGACCAAAGAAGTTTGTATCAATGGTGAGCTCTGCACTCGGTTCGTCGAACCGGCCGATGACGGATACACCCGCATTGTTGACAAGCACATCGATCTTGCCCCATTTGCCGCGCAGCTCTTCAGCAAACATCGAAATACTTGCCGTATCCTGCACGTCAAGAACAGCCCATGACACATCGGAACTGCCGGTATGGAGCCGCTGTGCAGCGTTTCTGACTCTTTCTTCGTCACGGCCCGTGAGAATAACATGCATGCCCGCCTCTTTTAGCTGGCGGCACGTCTCGAAACCAAGGCCCTTGTTGGCACCTGTCACAACAGCAATCTCATGTTTCTCCATACAACACCTCCCGATCTCCCGAATGTATAATACAGATAAATAATATAATCATGTTTCCATTACCCCCCAAAAAATGCATGTGAAAATAAGGACATCAGCCATAGGCTCAAGTCCCGTGGTTGATTTGTGGAGTGAGCGAGTAGTCTGTCATTCCCGACCTGATCGGGAATCCAGAACCTGTTAGCCTTTCAAGAGCGAACAGGGAGGATACATATGCTTGCAAAGATAGTAAGACGGATATAAAATCCTTTTTAAGGAGGCACTATGCTTGACATCTACATGAATTCCCAAAAAACCGGGATTATGAACGAAATGAGGGACTTTGTAAAATCAGTCCCCAAAAAACTTCTCGTTGATATGGATGAGAACAGGATAACCTACCCTGCTGAGTATGTCCGTGAGGCTGCAAAAAGGAAATTGCTCGGCCTGAGGTTTTCACCGGAATTCGGCGGCAGGGGGCTTATGTGGGAAGATGAGATAATAGCCCTTGAAGAGGTAGGCGTACTGGGGACCTCGCTTGCCTGCCTGTACTCACTTGTCAGTATTGTCGGTGAAGCGCTCCAGGTGTTCGGGAGCGATGCGCAGCGTAAAAAATACCTCAAACCTCTCCTTGAAGGCAAGTTATTTTGTGCCGAGGCACTCACAGAGCCGCGCGGCGGTTCTGATTTCTTCGGCGCGACTACTACTGCAAAAAAACAGGGTAACAACTACATCCTCAACGGACAGAAGAGGTTTGTTGTCGGTGCTGAGGGGGCTGACCTGTTCCTTGTCTACGCGAAAACCGACGAGAAGACAAAACCCCAGACATCCCTGAGCGTGTTTGTTGTCGAACGTGACATGGGGGTTGAAGTGAAACATGTATACGGACTCCTGGGGACACGCGGAGGTGGAGCCGGAAGGATCGTCTTTAAAAATGTAAAAGTACCTGCTGAAAATCTTATCGGCACAGAGGGTGCCGGCGGACTCATCTTCAACCAGATGATGATCCCGGAGAGAATGACATCGGGTGCCGGAGCACTTGGAGGCGCAAGGGAACTCCTGAAGATAGCTGCACGGTATTCTGACAGGCGAAAGGCATTCGGACAAAAGATAAGGACATTCGAGGGCGTGAGCTTCAAGGTCGCTGACAGTATCATGGACCTCGATGCTGCATCAGCCCTTGTGCATGCCGCTGCAAGGTCTGTGGACGAGTACGGCAGCACGGGCATGACAAGGAGGCTTGTTTCAGAGGCAAAACGATATGCAACAGAGATGGCGTGGAGAGTTGTAAACAATGCGATGCAGATCCTCGGCGGGATAGGCTACACGAATATCTACCCGGTTGAGCGTGCACTGCGGGATGTAAGGCTTGCCATGATATGGACAGGCACGAGCGAGATCATGAACCTCATAATACAGCACGAATATTACAAAGAGGTGCTTGGGGAAAAGGCATCCATAAGAAATATCGAAGCGGATGCAACAGAGGCGGACAAGGAAGAAGAGAAAGTGTACGAATAGGCCCCGTTATTGTATT
>JAJYJX010000080.1 GCA_021789095.1 bacterium | reverse complement strand
AAGACTTTGATCTGTCATCCTTATCTAATTATTTGCAGCCGATAACGACCTACAATGGATATACGTTATATAAGAATCTCTCTGCATTTAACAGGGCATTTATAATTTATAATTATGCGGTAGCTGACAGTCAACAACAAGCATTAGACTTATTAAATGCATATTCCGGACAGTTGAATACTATTGCGATCGTCTTTAAAAAAGACACACAAGGCATGCCGTTAACTTACACTGCCCATGGTGAGTATAAGGTAGATTTTATACAATATAGTCCTGAATATATAAAACTATTATGTACTACATCCCAGCCTGGTTTGTTTATTATTTCAAATACATATTTTCCTGGCTGGCATGCCTTTGTTGACGGGAGAGAAGCAAGGGTTATCAGAGCTGATTATGCATTCCAGGGGCTGTGGCTTGCAAAAGGAACACATACTGTAGAGCTTCAATATTCTCCCTCAAGTTTCAAATATGGTGTTTTATTATCAATAATGGGTATTATAAGTCTTATTGGTTTTTATCTATTCATATTTAGAAAAAAATAGAGGTCTTACAGTATAATTGATTTTTGCGATGAAATTCAAAGTATTGAGAGGTAAGTATGTATCTTTGTTTTAACTGCGGGAAAGAGCTTGCCGTTGAGCAGCATGTCGGTTTCAGGGATGAGTGCCCTCATTGTGGCAGACCGCTTCACGTATGCCTTAACTGTTCATTCTACTCACCCGGTGCCTATAACGACTGCAAGGAATCATCTGCAGAAAGGGTGCTTACAAAGGACAGAGAAAACAGGTGTGAATATTTCAAATTCAAAAGTGATACATCAAACACTGCATCTGATAAGGCAAAGACTTACAAGCTCGCAGAACAGCTTTTCAAAAAATAGACATTTCTTGACTCGTCATTAATATGGCTGTATTTCGTTTTTATGACCAGGGAAATTAAGAAAAATAAAAGATCCGCCCTCGAGAAAGAGCATTTTGAAATACTGCTTGAGGACATACGTGACAAATTCAAATTTCTCGCAGAGGGGCATGTCATTTTAAATGATAAGATAGGCGTTCTTGATAATAAAATAGATAACGTAGCCCATGAACTTCATACGACCCGCAATGAGCTGATCTTTCTCATTAAAACTTCTATTGAACATTCAGAAGAAACGTTAACCAAAAAGATAGAGGATGGCGATAATGCTGTCATCGGAAAGCTTGGCAAACAAATAAGTGAAGTGAAAGACCTCTTAAAAACCAATACAGATAAAATTGACGATCACGAGCATAGGATATCCGGTATCGAACAAAAACTAAATTAATCTTTTAATGCCGCAATCACGTCAAGCTCCACCCTTGCTCCCTTGGGCAGCGCATTGACAAATACGGTTATCCTGACCGGCGGTTCACCGGTAAAGCATTTTGCGTAAACAATATTAAATGCATTAAAATCATCCGTACCGGTAAGATATGCAGTAACCTTTACAACGTCCTTCATACTCAATTGCTGTTCTTCTACTGCTGATTTCACGGCTTCGAGTATTGCTGTTGTTTGATCCTCCACCCCGCCCTTAATAAGTTCACCTGTTACCGGATCTATCGCAATCTGCCCGGACAAAAACAAAAAACCATTACACGAAACCATCTGTGAGTAAGGACCAACGGGCTTGGGCAGCTTTTGAGTGTTTATGCTCTTTTTCATGCAGTTTCTCCTGCCATTACCCTTTCGACATTGGTAACGTCTTTAATCTTTGATATGCTGTTTATTAATTCTCTCAACTGGTGCGTGTCCTTTACGGCAATTTCAAACATAAGCGTTGATTTCTGGTTTCTGTTTGGTGCCACAGATGCCCTTATGATATTGACCCCCAGTGATGAGATGGAATTTGTTATATTTGCAAGCAGTCCTGGCTTATCAATACCCGTTACCAGAATCTTAACAGGCCTGAGTATATTGCTTCTTGTATCCCATTCTGCCTCGATCTTGCGCTCCGGGTCCAGTTCGAGTGTCCTTGTACAATCCGCCGTATGGATCGTTATCCCCCTGCCCCTTGTTATGAAGCCGACGATCGGATCGCCCACTATGGGATTGCAGCAATGGGCAAACCTTACCAATATATCGTCCATCCCTTTTATTTTAACTGCTGTTGAAGATTTCCTTGCCACAAGCTTAAAGAGTTTTGATATTGCGCTGTCGCTCTTCGGCTTATGTTCCTGTAGTTTGTCTATCGGTATAAGGTGCTTTATAGTCTGAAGCGGTGATAGTTTGCCGTAACCAATCTGGGAGTATAAATTGTCAATACTCTTAAGATTAGCCTCCATAAGATATTTATCTACCTCGTTTGAGTTTATAAACTTTGATAAATCAAGATTGAACTTGGTAAACTCGCTTGCCAGAAGTTCTTTGCCTATTTTTTTGCTCTGCTCCCTTTCCTCTTTGCTCAGCCACTGCCTTATTTTTGCTTTTGTTTTTGATACCACTACAATCCTGAGCCAATCCCTTGTAGGATGTGCCGTGGGAGAGGTAATTATCTCGACCGTATCCCCGTTCTTGAGCGGTGTTTTCAGGGGTACAATTTTGCCGTTTATCTTGGCACTCGCGCAGTGGTTCCCGACATCTGTATGGATTGCATATGCGAAATCAAGTGGCGTCGCACCAACAGGAAGTTCAATAACATCACCCTTTGGAGTGAACACGTAGACCTCGTCCGGGAACAGGTCTACCTTTACGAACTGCATAAAAGATTCCGGATCTTTCAGTTCCTGCTGCCATTCTATAAGGTGCCTTATCCACCTGAATGTAACATCCTCTTTTGCATCAACAAGTTTGCCTTCCTTGTACTTCCAGTGTGCTGCTATACCTTCTTCTGCAACCTTGTGCATGTCATGGGTCCTTATCTGGATCTCTGCCCGCTCACCTTTGGGACCTATTACTGTAGTGTGAAGCGATTGATACATATTGGTTTTTGGCATTGCTATATAATCCTTAAACCTGTCAGGAACAGGCCTCCATGTCGTATGGATAATGCCCAGTGCCTGATAGCAATCTTTTATGCTGTCCACGAGAACCCTGAATGCTGTAATGTCATAAACCTGTTCAAAATCCAGGTTTGCCTTTTCCATCTTTTGATATATGCCGTAAATATGTTTGGGTCTGCCACTTACCTCGACCTTCATGCCTTCTTTTTCGAGTGTTTCCTTTAAGATATGTTCTACCTCATTCACATACTTCTCGCGCTCCTTGCGGCTCTTTGCGACCATCTTTGACAACCTGTAATACATCTCCGGTTTTGTAAAACGGAACGACAGGTCCTCAAGCTCCGATTTCAGCCAGTATATGCCCAGCCTGTGTGCGATGGGTGCGTATATGTCCAGGGTTTCCTTTGCAATACCGACCCTTTTATCCTCGGACATATATTCAAGCGTTCTCATGTTGTTCAATCTGTCGGCAAGTTTTATAATTATTACCCTTATATCCTTTGCCATTGCTACAAGCATCTTCCTGAAATTTTCTGCCTGTTTTGCAACCTCCGTGTTAAAAGTGATGTTGCTTATCTTTGTAACACCCTCTACAAGATCGGCGACCTCTTTACCGAACAGATCTGTAATCTCTTCTATCGTTGCCCATGTATCTTCAACAGTATCGTGCAGAAGTCCTGCCGCAATTGTCGGTATATCCATTCTGAGGGATGCAAGGATGCCTGCTACCTCCATAGGATGTATAAGGTAAGGTTCACCCGACATGCGTACCTGGCCGTTGTGAACCTTTGCGGAAAAGACGTAAGCTTTATTGACTAAATCTAAATCTGCATCGGGGTTATAAGAAAGGATCTTTTCATGGATTTCATTCAACCTTATCATAATTATCTTTGATGGCCCTTCCCCCTCCCTTAAAACTCCATTTTCCCGTTATTCCCGCTTTTGCGGGAACGGCTGCATATATCTGTTTTGCTCTGTCTCTCCACCTGAGGCGGATCACGGTAACTTTATGACATTGTTCCGGTAAACCGGGACACCTCGTCAGGCATCCGGCGATACGGAGATTACCTTTTTCTTTTGACAGGTCCGGATGTATACGGGATCTTTCCTGCGGCAACCTCTCTCAGGGCCAATACAATCTCTTTATTATCGTCCTTGTTATCGATAAGCGAATTCGCCCCCTTGATTAACTGTTTCGCCCTCTTCATAACAATCTCGGCGAGTAAAAATCTGTTGTTTGTAATTCTAAGGGAATCTTCAACCGTTACTCTTGCCATATGTCCACCTCACTTTATATAATGATAATCCAGACATATATTACTGTCAATTCTCTGAAGCAGCAATATCCTTTAACACAAGCTCTGCGTTTCCGGTACCATGAAATGAATTACTCCGTATGTAATAAGCTATGTTTGCGTATCTCGGCAAATTATCGATGGAATCCACAAGCCTGAAAGCTACAAGTTCCACAACAGTGTCATCCTGTACTGCCTTGCACCTTAATACATTGTTCTTTAACATAACAGGCTCGGCGATCTTCACATTGTATGAAACGAAAACAGGCTCTGAATTTCCAGGTCCGTAAGGCCTGAGGAGTTTCAATTCATCGGCTACCTTCCTTGTGATCTGTTTGAATTTCAACACAGCATCCACGTCAAGCACTGGAACAAGCATATCGCCTGTCAGGGTCGTATTAAGAAGCTTGAAAAAATTATTTCTGAAAACCTCAAGATTTTCAGGCTTTATCACAAGACCAGCGGCCAGTTTGTGGCCGCCAAACCCTACAAGGTATTCGCTCAATGTTTTCAAAGCCTCATAAATGTGTATCGATTGTATGCTCCTTGCAGAGCCTTTACCCGGGTTGCTGTTTAATGAGATTAAAATGGTAGGTTTGTAATAAGTCTCAACAAGCTTCGAGGCAACAACACCGATAACCCCGGGGTGCCATTGCTCTGAAGCAAGGACTATCCCCTTGCTACCCTGCATAACCGCATCCTTCCGAATAAGGGCTGTTGCATCCCTGAAGATCTTCTGCTCTATCTGCTGTCTGTTGCTGTTTATCCTGTCAAGCGCACTGGCAAGTTTAACAGCCAGCAGAGGATTGTCTGTAGTCAATAATTGAACGCCTATTGCCGGATCATCAAGCCTGCCTGCCGCATTGATCCTCGGTGCGATCCTGAAGCTAACATCCGAAGTGTGTACCTCATCGTATCCCACTGATGCCACGTCCTTTATTGCTTTTATGCCGTGCCGTTCGGAATCTTTCAGCACATCTATACCTATACTTACGATAATCCTGTTCTCCCCGGTAAACGGAACTATGTCCGCAATTGTACCCAGAGCCACCAGATCAAGATAATACTTCAGGTTCGGCATCTGCATAGAGCTGAAAAAGCCCTCTTTTTTCATCGTGCTGCGAAGAGCCATTAAAAGGTTGAATGCTACCCCTACGCCTGCAAGTATATCTATGTCTTTTATGTCACTGTCCTTGGGATCAAGTATCTCGTAGGCAGGGGGACTTGTATCGGGTATTTCATGATGATCCACTATGATGGTGTCCAGGTTATTTTGTCTCGCAAAACTTATTTCTTTCACGTTGGATATACCGCAGTCAAGCGTTATAAGGAGCTTATACCCATCACTTAAGAACTTTTTTATGCTGTTTATATTGAGCCCGTATCCTTCCTTTAACCTGCTGGGTATGTAATAGTCCACGTTTGCACCGACAGATTTCAGGTACAGGTACATCACTGATACTGATGATATGCCGTCCACGTCATAATCACCGTACAGCATGATCTTCTCATGTCTTTTCAGGGCTGATATAATCCTCTCAACCGCCCTTTCCATTCCCTTTATGAGAAAAGGCGACGGAAGGGCTTGCAGGGTTGGATGCAAAAACAGCATTGCCTCGTCACCATCCGTTATTCCCCTGTTTATCAGAACAGTTGAAAGTACGTCCGATACACCTACTGCACTTGAGAGATTTTTAACAGCCTCAGCCGCTGTATTATTCCTTTTTTCCCATCGTTTAGTCATTATCTTTTCTTCTGGAATATCTTCCCTTTCTCGCCTATCCAGTCTACAACAATCGCACTTGCTATGAATACGGATGAGTATGTTCCGACGACCACACCTATAAGCATTGCAAGGGAAAAGTCATGCAGAACGGATCCACCCATCAGAAACATTGCAAGAACGACGAGGAAAACAGTCAGCGAGGTTATAATTGTTCTGCTCAGCACCTCGTTGATGCTCCTATTGAACAGCTCTACATGGGTTTCTCCTTTTCTTGTTTTCAACCTCTCCCTTATCCTGTCAAACACGACAACGGTGTCTGTAAGAGAATAGCCTGCAAGTGTCAGAAGGGCTGTAACAATAAGCAATGTAATTTCCTTGTCAAGAAGGTAAAAGATGCCCAGTACCACAAGCACATCATGGGCGGTTGCTATGGTTGCAGCAACACCGAATTTAAACTCAAAGCGCCATGCTATGTAGATTACTATGGCGATCAGGGAAAATATGATAGCCCAGAGGGCATTCTTCTGTAAATTCTTACCTACGACAGGACCTATCTCATTTGTACTTTCAACATCGAAGTTATTGCCCGGGAAAGCGGTCTTGAGCGCACCTATGATCTTGTCCGCTATATTCTCATTGACGTGCTTTACCTTTTTAACATTGATTAAAAACTCATTTAATTTGGGCAGTTCCTGAATCTCTGAACCGTTTATCCCTGCATTTTCAACTGCTTTTCTTACGTCCGATATTCCAGCAGATTTTTCGAACTTTATCTGGACGGATGTACCTCCGCCAAAATCAATACCAATGTTGGCCTTACCCCTTGCTATCTGAACACACGCAACTATACCTGTCAGAACCAGGATACCCGATATTACATAGGTATACCGCCTCATCTCCATGAAATGGATATCATGCTTGCCTATGAACTCCAGAAACTTCAATTTTGTCAATCTTACCCTTGAATTGAGATAATCAAAGAACGCCCGTGTGGCAAAGAGTCCCGTAAAAAGGTTCAGGGTAACACCAATGCTGAGTGTCACTGCAAAGCCTTTTATAGGACCTGTCCCGAATATGTACAGAATGATGGCCGTGATCAGCGTTGTAATATGGGAGTCGATGATGGTGTAAAAGGCCTTGTCATATCCTGCATCAACAGCCGTTCTTACCGGTTTGCCGAGCTTCAGTTCCTCCCTTGTCCTCTCAAAGTTCAGTACGTTCGTGTCTACAGCCATACCTATAGACAGAATGATACCTGCGATCCCTGGCAGGGTCAGCGTTGCACCGAATAAAGCAAGTATGGCAAGAAGCATTACGACGTTTATGATCAAACCGATGTCTGCAATAACACCAGCTATGATATAATAAACAAGCATGAACAGCACTACAAAAATGCTGCCTACTATTGCAGCGGTCATACCTTCTCTTATGGAATCGGTCCCGAGTGTTGGGCCCACGACATTCTTCATGAGTATCTTAACGGGTGCAGGCAGCGCACCTGCCCTCAGCACTATCGCAAGATCTTTTGCCTCTTCTTCCGTAAAGTTGCCTGTTATCTGTGCAACACCACCGCTTATTCTTTCACGTATGACCGGTGCAGAGTAGACTATATCGTCAAGTACTATTGCTAGTCTTTCACCGACATGTGCTGCTGTAAGCTGATCAAACAGTCTGGCTCCTCTCGAGTTGAAACGTATCCCTACATATGGCTGGTTGTACTCGCCCCCTATCTCCATCCTTGCATCCGTGAGCATATCTCCTGTCATTGAAACATCCTTATCCAGGATATACGTCTGGTAGGTGGTAACATTTGTATTGCTGTCCCTGTTCACCTTGTATCCTACCATATATTGAGGCGGTACTTTGTCTGAAAGGAACTGGACAAGCTGATCTTTGTTGTATGACCACAGGTAAGGACTGTTGACAGTTTCGCCATTTGGCGTACTTACAGGCGTTGAACCTGTATAAATACCGTCAGGGAGGCGTTTGCTGTCTTTTACAATGTTTGATAAAAATGCCGGTGCCTCGTCTACAAGCATAAATTCCAGCTGCGCAGTCTTGCCTATAATCTCTATAGCCCTGTGGGGGTCCTTTATGCCGGGCAATTCCACGACAATCTGATCATTACCCTGCGGATGGATAATCGGCTCGGTAACTCCGAACTGATCAACGCGGTTTCTTATGTTCTCCACAGCCTGGTTCAATATGTTCCCTTTCATGTAGTTTATTTCAGAATTCGTCAATGCCAGGACAAAAGAAGGAGGCTGGACAGTGTCCAATTTCTGAAGATCGGGAAAATCGTCTTTTAAAACATTAAAAAATTTGTCTGTATCCCTGACACTGGAAATGACGAGGTGAATTTCTCCGGCAGTGGTAACAGAGATTGACTGAACAGCAATATTCTTATTATCAAGGGAACCCTTTAGTTCGCTTGCCTTTCTTGTCAGATCATCCTTTACGGCCTTATCCAGGTCGACTCCGAACACAAGGTATGTCCCGCCCTTAAGATCAAGCCCGAGGTTAAGCTTTGCCGATGGAAAAAGATTTTTCCACCATCCCGGCAGTTCGTTCATGAATGATGGTAAAATTATGAATACAGAGATAACGGTGAGCATTCCTACAAGCACCAGCCTCCACACTATATTCTTCCTCATTTTCACTCCTTTAAATTAATTTGACATTGTTTATGAACATTGAGAATTTTGTTCCTAAATACTCGGCCGCCTTCTTGCACAGAAGCATCCTCGACAAAAATATTTCGAAGTATTCAACAACCTCCGATATCTCGGTATCGATCTCCATGATGAGGGTAATCTCTTTTTTCTCCGGATCAATCTCGAGTTTGGACTGGGTTACCGCATAATTCACCCTGTCGTGAATATCAAACGATATGAAGTTTCTGTTCCGCACACGCGACCGGTGAACATCAGCCTTGTCTGCTATTATTATTGCAGCCGTGACCTCGTTCGTGATTTCCACGCTTTCTTCTTCATGATTGCCGATCGCACTCATTACAACCGCTGTATCTTCAATGCTGAAGCCGTTATTTTCCATTATCTCCTTTGCAAGGAAAGCACTGAATAAATTATGCCCGTTACGGCTTATAAAATTGCCTATATCGTGCAAAAATCCGGCTGCGCCGGCGAGTTGAGTGCTTTTTTCCGGGAAATTCAGTTTTTCGAGTATATAACCTGCCTGCTGAGAAACAAACATGGCATGCCTTCTGCCGTGCTCCGTATACCCTATTTGCTCGAGATGCCGGTCTGCCATATCTATGTACACGGCAGCCCTGGGATCATCAATTATCTGCTGAAGTATTTTGTCCGACATGCTGCTTGCCAACTATTGCTTGCCGGTATCTCCTATTTTTTCTCCAGAAGCAGCCTGGCCGGATGCAGCATAACCGGATATATGTCCCTTTTCTACCTTTATTTTTACACCTTCCGATATCTCAATGGTAATTGCATTGTCTGCAATACCGGTTATTTTACCGAATATGCCGCTTGATGTGATAACCTCGTCTCCTTTCTTAAGATTAGAAATAAACTCCTGATGCTTTTTTACCCTTTTTTGCTGCGGCCGTATCAGTAATAACCAGAAGATAAAAAAGATGATTATCAGCGGCAGGAACATGCTCATTAATCCGGACGTACCTCCCTCTGCTGCGCCTGTTGTCCCGGTCTGGCCCATTGCATAAGTAATTGTATCCACTGTTTTTTCTCCTTTTGTATTTTTTTACCCCGTTAGAATGCCTCATCATTTTCTATGTCTCCGGCAGGATGGTGAGTATATAAAGGGAATACTCCCTCTTTCCCGAGAGCCGGCTTCATGCTGCCCTTTCTAACAAGGTTTATTTAAGTTAAATTAACTATTGTCTGTTGTCAATTAAAGAGCCGGGTTACCCCGTTAGAAAGCCACGTCCTTTCTAACGGGGTTTACAGCTTTACTTTATTATTGTAAGATTTGTAAATGCGTCGTTTAAGAATATTGATATATGCCTTTATCTTGATTGCAGCCACCGTGTCCATCTATGCGCATACAGCCCGCTACGGGTTTATAGGATGGGACGATGACAAAGACATCCTCAACAAACCGCGCATACAGCAATTGAATATTTCATCGGTTGTTCATCTTTTTGATCCTCTCGGCATATTTCAGGGACAGTACTACTACGAATACTTCCCTGTTACTGACCTTACCTACATGACCGAATGGCACTTTTACGGCAAAGATTCCCCTCAGGGTTTTCACCTTGACAATGTGCTTCTGCAGACGATCAATGTATTGCTTGTCTTTGCAGTGACGTTAATACTGTTAAATGCCGTACGACCCGAAGATTATGACACCTTGTCATTGCGAGGAGCGTCGCACAGGCGACACGACGAAGCAATCTCAATACCATCTCGATCTAACCATGCAATAACAGCATTCTTCACAGCACTGTTCTTCGCAGTGCATCCGTTAATGGTTGAGAATGTAGCATGGCTTTCCGGAAGAAAAGACCTGCTTGCAATGATGTTCTACCTGCTGTGGTTTATATTTTATATGCGTTCAGATAAAAAAAATACCCGCAGCAATTTTATCAACTGTTTTATTGCATATATATGTTTCCTATCAGCCATCCTGAGCAAGTTCCAGGCAGTTACTATTCCTGGTGTGCTCGCGGCGTATGAATATTTCATAAACAGGCGTGGCATAAGAGATATATCAAAAAGGCTTGTTCCTTATGTGTTGCTGCTTGCTGTATATGTGCCCTATACAATGTGGTATTATCATAAAGGTGCTACTGCATTCGTTGATAATAAAGGCTTCTTATGGACTATACTGTTTATACCCGAGGCGATATTTATTTACATAAGAAAATTTTTACTGCCTTTAGATCGG
>JAJYJX010000079.1 GCA_021789095.1 bacterium | reverse complement strand
ATATTTCCCGTACATTGGTTCGGGCAAAGGACGGCACGAGTATCGGTAGCACTGCTATCATAAAGGATATAACCGAGAAAATGGAGTTGGAACACCGCATCTACAACACGGAAAAGCTTGCCTCCATAGGCACCCTTGCAGCAGGCGTTGCACATGAGATCAATAACCCCATGTCCATTATACTTGGATTTACCGACCTCCTTAAAGAAAAGTTTAAAGATGGAACACAGGAATCCGAGGACCTGAAAATCATAGAACAGCACGCAACCCAGGCAAAAAAGATCGTGGAACACCTGCTCGGGTTTGCCAGAATCACGGAGGGCCTTGAGGATACCGTTGATATCAATTACTGTATTAATACTGTTGTAAACATTGTTAAAAATACCCTTATGACAAAGAAAATAAACATAGTTTTAGACCTGTCTGAAGGACTGCCAAGGGTACGCGGTGATAGCAGGGAGTTTCAACAGGTAATATTCAATCTGATCAATAATTCAGTGGCAGCAATGGAAGATAAGGAAGGCGCAATTACACTAACCTCACAAATGGAAAATGGCTGGGTGCATCTGAGCGTTTCTGACACGGGCAGCGGGATTCCCGACAAGATCAAGCCAAGGGTCTTTGATCCTTTCTTTACCACGAAAAAGGTGGGCGAAGGCACAGGGCTTGGGTTATCTCTCTGTTACGGTATAGTCAAAAAGTATGGAGGGAAGATAAGCTTTTCGAGCATCTCTGCAGAGGATCATCCTGAACAAAAAAACGGGACAACATTCACCGTTTCCATGCCAACACCTGCGGCTGAAAAGACCGGAAAGGAGAGCAAAGTATGAAATACAATATACTGGCAATAGATGATGAGCCCCATATGCTGGTACTGCTTGAACGGATCATGAAGGAAAAGACGCAGTACACAATTTTAACGAGCAACAATTCTCTTGAGGTGCCCAAATTGCTCGAGCAAAACAACTTTGATCTGGTAGTAGCGGACCTGAAAATGCCGGGCATGGACGGCATGGACATCCTGCGGATGGTCAAGGAGCAAAAGCGGGAGGAGGAGGTAATCATAATCACTGCATTCGGTTCACTTGAATCGGCTATTGAAGCACTGTCCCTTGGCGTCCTGGATTACATAACCAAGCCTTTTAAAAAAGAGCAGATCATATTTACCGTGGACAGGGCCATTAAATGGCAGAACATGAAAAGGGATATAAAACACCTTACAGCCATATTTGAACTGGAGCCTTATGAGAGGGCATGCAGTGCCTTTGAAAAAGAATACATACTCAGGCTGTCAAAAAGAACAGGTGCCGATACCAAGCAAATGTCACAGCTAACAGGCATACCGGAGAATGTTATTACTTCGGCAATAAATAGTTCCAAAAATTAGGAAAGGAGTAAAGGTATGGAGATAAAGCGTGCAGGAGAAATTATGGTTTCCCTGGATAAGTATCCGCATATACCTTATTGGTTTACCTTGCGCCAGGCAATGGCAGAGATGGAGCATGCAGAGTTTGAGATAGGCGGCAAAAAATGTCCGCCGAGGGTACTGCTGGTGTTTGACGAAAAATACCAGCTGCTCGGTACAGTCAGGCGCAGGGACATCCTCAGGGGACTCGAGCCGGATTTTCTATCAACATTGCTTATAGATGAACGGAAAAAAATGTTCGATGTAAAATCCAACCCGGATCTTAAACAAATATCCCTGGATAAACTTATGAAAAGCATCGAGGAAAGGGTGAAGCGGCCTGTAAGCGATGTCATGAGACTCATAAAAGTTACCGCGGATTACGAGGACTATATCATAAAAGTCATTTATGAAATGGTAGATAATAATATAAGCGTTGTCCCGGTATTGAAGAATAACCAGGTAGTTGGTGTTGTACGCAGTGAAGACGTCTTCCATGAAGTGGCAAAACTTTTGCTGGATTAATAATGGTTTTCACTTTTACAGAAAAAATCCTTCCAGACAGATAGGTAGGTGCAGTTTTTTATGTTAACAAGATTATTTCCATTCCTCAGATGGTTTAAGAATTATACCGTTTCCTCGTTTCGCGCAGATTTGACTTCTGGTGTAACAGTGGCACTGGTGCTGATTCCCCAGTCAATGGCCTATGCCAAACTTGCCGGGCTGCCTGTTTATTACGGCTTGTATGCTGCATTCTTGCCTCCTTTGGTTGCAGCGCTGTTCGGCTCAAGCAATCAGCTTGCCACAGGTCCGGTTGCCGTGGTTTCGCTTATGAGTGCAGCCGCGCTTGAACCACTGGCAACGGCCGGCAGCCAGGCTTTTATTGCCTATGCGATTCTTATCGCTCTGATTGTCGGTATTTTTCAGTTACTCCTCGGTATGTTTAAACTGGGCCTGGTCGTCAATTTTCTGTCACATCCTGTTGTAAATGGCTTTACAAATGCTGCTGCAATTATTATTGCCTCATCCCAGCTCGGGAGTATATTCGGCGTAGAGGCCGAGAGCGGACATCATCAATACGAAACCGTTTATAATATATTAAAGGCCGCAATGGTATCCACACATTTGCTTACTCTTGGATTTGCATTGCTGGCTTTTATCATCATGATAAGCTTGAGACGTATAAATCCAAGGATTCCCAATGTACTCATTGCAGTAGTACTTACTACTCTGATTTCGTGGGCAATAGGATTTGAGCATAATTACAAGTGCAAGATTGAACAGATTGCTTCTCCGGATGTAAAAATGCTTATCAACAATTTTAACGCTGCTTTTGATCAGATCGAGGAAGGAGCCAGGTCAAGAATACCTTTGAATAATGCTATAACAAAAGCAGAAAAGCAATTCGGACAGCATTCCTCCGAGGTCATGGAACTGCAGCATCAATTGGTATTATTAAATCTTAAAATTGAAGAACTAAAAAATAAGCTAAAGGTATACAGATCTGAACTGCGAAAGTTAAAGTTTGCGGCAGTAATACTGGAAGATAAAAAGCAGATTTTTTATGTTCAGGGAACCCTGCCGGCAGGGTTGCATAGCAGAGGAATGAAATGGAAGCTAAAGATAGGTGACAGCCGTATGGACGAGGCTTCTATTCTGCTTGTTGGCAGCGGTGCTGTTGTTGGCAACATACCGCATGGCCTGCCGGGTTTTAAGATACCGCAGATTAATCTGGGAATTGCTTTGAACCTTCTACCCATTGCTGCTATTATTTCCCTTATCGGCTTTATGGAAGCGATCTCCATTGCCAAAGCAATGGCAGCAAAAACAGGACAGCGGCTTGACCCGAATCAAGAATTAATAGGCCAGGGATTTGGAAATATCATTGCATCTTTCAGCCAGAGCTATGCTGTATCAGGCTCATTCTCCCGTTCCGCAGTTAACCTGCAGGCAGGTGCTATGACCGGCATATCAAGCGTATTCACAAGCTGTATCGTCATGGTTACACTGCTGTTCTTTACTCCTTTGCTGTATTACCTTCCCCAGTCAGTACTGGCAGCTATTATTATGATGGCGGTTGTAAATCTTTTAAATATAAAAAGTTTTATCCATGCATGGCAGGCGCAGAAATATGACGGGGCTATAGCTGTAATCACATTTGTTTGCACACTTGTATTTGCACCCAATCTTGATATCGGCATAATGATAGGAGTTGCACTGTCACTGGTTTTGTTTCTTTTAAGGACAATGAGCCCTGATATAGCACTGCTGTCGAAATATGCTGACGGTACCTATAGGAATGCTGCACGATTCAACCTGGAACAGTGCAGGCATATAGCTGTGATCAGATTTAATCGCTCTCTTTTCTTTTCAAATGTAAACTATCTTGAAGAAAAGGTACTTAACGCCGTATCCTCCATGCCGGAGCTGAAACACATTTTGATTGTAGCCAATGCCATTAATGAACTCGATGCCTCGGGCGAAGAAATGCTTTCCTTGCTTACGACCAGATTACGCGAGGCAGGATATGATATTTCTATCAGCGGGTTGAATGATTCTGTTTTGGACGTAATGAGACGTACGCATTTATACGAAAAGATAGGCGAGGACCACCTGTTCCGCAATGTGGCATTTGCCATAGAGAGAATCCACGTACAGGCCCACGTGAACTCCCCGGAAAAGGAATGTCCGTTGATAAAGGTGTGCTTCAAAGGCCTGGCTGTCGCACCGGATGTAAAACGCAAACCTATCATAACGAAAGGCCCTCAAACAGACGGGGACCAGTAAAAACCCCTTTTTTGTCATTTTATTGACATTGTTCTAAGTTAGTAAAATACTATAGAAAATATAGAATATATAGTATTTTGCATACAAGGAGGTTGAAATGGGAAGCGGTTCTATTTTGAGATTTATGGAAAATGAAGCCCAGATAGTCGCTCTGTCAGTAATGGCTCTGGTGTACGCTCTGAAACTTCGCTGGATATTTAAGAAAAATCTTGTAAAAGAAATAACTCCTGCAAAAGGTGATCCGCAAAAAGGTGCAAGATTATCTCTACTTTCTATAGCTATGCCGTGGACTATGGAAAGCATGCTGAAACATCCTTTAAGGTACTTTGAGTTTGTGATATTTCATCTTGGTGTGACAGCGGCCATAGCCGCATCTTTTATAATACCTTATGCACCTAAGCTCTTTACTATAGAATCTGTTATGTATCTTTTTCAGGGAATAACGGGGTTTGCATTTATCGCAGGCGCAGTAAGACTGATAAAAAGATCTATCATGCCTGATCTCAGACTTATAAGCAGTATGGACGATTATTTTTCTCTTATTGTTCTTGACGTCTGGCTGTTAACTGCATTCTTCGGCATTCCTAATAAGGATTACACTGCTTTAATATCATTTTTCATTATGACAGCCTTCTTCCTTATATTCGTCCCGTTCAGTAAGATATCACACTACCTGTACTATCCCTTTGCTAGGGTGTACTTCGGAAGGCATTTTGGAAGAAGAGGTGTATATCCAAAAGTTGGAGAAAAAAATATGGAGGCAGCAAAATGAACAATACAGAA
Source organism: bacterium (assembly GCA_021789095.1). Lineage (GTDB taxonomy): Bacteria > JAMCPX01 > JAMCPX01 > JAMCPX01 > JAMCPX01 > JAJYJX01. The sequence goes on along the minus strand of JAJYJX010000079.1, from coordinate 5,971 downwards.
AATGTTCAAAAGGTCATTGAACTTTTAAAGAAAAAGATAAGCAGGCAGGCAGCGATATCCTTCGGCGTATGCGTTCACTGTGGTATGTGCACGGATACCTGTCATTATTATGCTGCTACAAAAGATCCTAAAATGGCGCCTGCTTACAAAGTGGACCAATTAAGAAAACTTTATAAATATTATATTGACTGGACAGGCCGTATTGTTCCCGGATGGGTAGGGGCCAAACCATTAAAGGATGATAAAGATCTGGATATGCTTATGGACGCTTTATACGGAAGCTGCACAATGTGCCGCAGGTGCACACTTAACTGCCCCATGGGTGTTGATACAGCGATGCTTGTAAGGATCGGCCGTTCACTTCTTACATCTGTAGGTAAAGCGCCACAAGGTGTAAAGGATGTGTGTAAAGCGCAGTATGAAACAGGCAACCAGATGGCTGTTACCAAAGAAGATTACCTTGAGACCATAGAATGGCTAAGCGAGGAACTGCAAACAGCTACAGGCGACAGGGGTGCTAAAATACCTATTGATAAGAAGAACGCAAATGTTGTGTATACAATAAATCCAAGGGAAGTAAAATATGCCCCGCTTTCCCTGCTTGCTGCGGCAAGGATCTTTTATGCTGCAGGGGAAAACTGGACCATGACAAGCGAGGGCTGGGACAATACAAACTTCGGCCTTTTTGCAGGTGATGATGTGCTTGGGGCATTAATGGGCAAAAGGCAATTTGACAAGGTCTATGAACTTGGAGGCAGAAAACTTGTTGTTTCTGAATGCGGGCATGGTTTCAGGGCAACAAAATGGGAGGCACCTAATTGGGCAAAAATGGACTTAAAGTTTCCGATAGAAAGCTTCCTTGAAACAATGACAAGATATATAAAAGAAGGCAGGATAAGATTGAATTCTTCTGTTAATAAGGAAAGTGTGACCTACCATGATCCATGCAACCTGGCGAGAAGCTCAGGCATAACAGAAGAACCGAGGTTTTTACTCAGACAATCCGTCATGGACTACAGGGAGATGTATCCTAATAGGGCTGATAATTGGTGCTGCAGCGGAGGTGGAGGTGCCATGTCAATGTCGGAATACACGCCCCGAAGGCTTGAGGTGGCTAAAATGAAGGCGGAGCAGCTTAAGGCAACAGGAGCGCAGATCGTTGTGACTGCCTGTCATAACTGTGTTGATGCACTTTCAGATTTGATTAAATACTATAAACTGAATATGAATGTTAAAGTTGTAAGTGAATTGGTCTCTGAAGCTATGATAATAGAGAAAAGAATTCCATTAAAGGTTGTAGCTGCAGAAGAAATTATCAGAGGCAGTGGAGAGAGGATTCTTGTCATAGATGACGAACCTGATATTGTCACATACCTTACAACACTTTTTGAGGATCATGGCTATAAAACATTGTCTGCTTTCAGCGTGGACGAAGCAATGAACAAAATTCTATCAGAACACCCTGATATGATTACACTTGATATTCTTATGCCCGGTAAGACAGGCATAAAGTTATACCACGAATTGAGAAGCAAGAAAGAACTGCTTAACATACCAGTGATTATAATAACAGGCATTAACCCTGTGGATTATCCGCAAATAGACTTCAGAAAATTCATATATGAACGTTCTTTGCCCCATCCTGAAGGATTCATCGAAAAACCTGTTAACAAAGAGCAGCTTCTCATTACTGTTGGTAAAATCTTTGCACATAAGCAAACGGCAGTAAAAGATGCATGAGCAGCCAATCTGTGACAAGTAAAGTTATCACACCATATATGCGCCTCTATCCTGAAAATATTGACTACAGGAAGCTCTTTGATGAGGTGCCATGCTATATCTCTGTGCAAGATTCAAGCTTTATCATAAAACAGGTAAACAGGCGGTTCAGGGAAGATTTTGGCGAGGGCATCGGACATTCATGTTTTGTAAGCTATAAGCACAGGAAGGACAGATGTCAGATATGCCCCGTTGCTATGACGTTTGAAGACGGCATGGTCCACTCAAGCGAGGAAATTGTACAGTCTCAGCGCGGAGAAACAATAAACGTAGTTGTATATACAACGCCAATAAAGGATCGTGAAAACCATATCAAGGAAGTAATGGAAATGTCCACAAATATAACCGAGGTGAAGAAACTGCAGGCTCAACTCAGCCATCTCGGCATGCTTGTAGCGAGTATCTCCCACAGCATAAAGAGCATAGTTACCGGATTAGAGGGCGGGATCTATGTCGTCAATTCCGGCTTTACAAGGGAAAACGATGATATTGTAAAAAAGGGATGGGGCATGGTACAGAGAAACGTGGAAAGAATATCAAACATGGTAATGGAAATCCTGTATTGTGCAAAAGACAGAACACCGCAGAAAATACAATTATTACCGGCAAAGGTTGTTGATGATGTATTCGATCTCTTCCACACAAAGGCACAGCTAAGGGGCATAACGTTTTCCAGACAGGTAGACTCTGATACGACAGAGATCCCTGCTGATCCAAAGAGCTTATATCTGCTTTTAGTAAGTTTAATAGAGAATGCCATTGATGCCTGTCTCATGGATGAAGATAAACAATCCCATACTATTGGCGTCGCCCTAAAAAATACAGCCGCAGAAGTTATTTTTGAAGTATCCGACAATGGAACCGGCATGGATGAAGAAACAAAAGCACATCTTTTCTCGGATATATATACAACAAAGCCGACATCGGGCACCGGGCTCGGGCTTTTTGTAGCCTATAAGATTGCCAAAGAACACGGGGCAAGCATAACCATTGACTCCACTTTTAAAAAGGGTACTACATTTATAGTCAGATTACCTAAAAAGGCATAAGTATGGTACGGTGCTGACAGAGAAGCTATTTAATCCTAGCAGGCTTTTTATGTTTGATCCTTTTATAATTTATGATGTCCTGCAATGTTCTTGATTCAAGAAACTCTTCAATCATAACCGTCATATCTATCCATATTTCTCTTGCAGTGCAGTTCCTGGACCGTTTGCATACATCCGGATTGTTAACACATTCAACAATAGAGGGATCACCTTCGAGTACACGGAATATATTGCTCAGTGTTATCTCAGAAGGCGGGTGGGCCAATACAAAACCACCGTTAACACCTCTTGTTACCCGGACAAGTCCTGCGGTTTTCAAACGGCTCATTATATGGTCAAGATATTTTCTTGAAATCTCTTCTTTGTTTGCTATAGCTTTTAAAGCAACAGGATTATCTCCATAGTTCCTTGCTAATTCAATCATTGCTCTTATTCCATATCTGCAAATAGTTGTAATTTTCATAGGTTCATAATGCTCCTTATTAAATAAACTCTATGAAATGTCCATGAGTTTTTCAACATTTTGCAGAGGTTGATCCGGTAATTAGTTTTAATTTTCCATTCTTTGATTTTTTCATCTCCAGCACCTCTTTTATAGTATTGCTCAATTCCTCTTCTTTAAAAGGTTTTGATATATAACCATCCGGCGGCGGGACAGTGCGTCTGTGGGAAATAAAATCCTCAAACTCGGTCATTATGCCTGTTATGATAATCACAGGGACAGATGCGTATTGTGGATCTTTCTTGATTTCACGATAAAACTTAATGCCGGTTTCATTCGGCATTATTATATCCAGGGTAATAAGATCGGGCCTATGCTCCTTAAGTTTGGCAGTAGCTTCTATACCATCATGTGCAATATCAACAATAAAGTCGTGATCCGCAAGCCATGTGGAAAGATAGGCCAGTACATCGCTATCATCATCTATTACCAAAAACCTTTTTTTTACAACATCATTCATGCTTGTTCTCCTTTAGGGCCTGGACAAATTATAGCAGATGCCCAGACTCTTATTTTTGTTATTTCTTTCTTTCTTTTAGGAACCTCATGGCGGCATCCAGGGTTTCTTTGTCTGCTCTATCCAGTAACTTCTTTACCTCCTCACGTAGACCTTCCGGGCCCCGGGGAACCTCAATTTGTTCGGTAAGCTCAATTCCTAATTCACGTTTAATTAAATTAACATAGTCCTGAGGGTGAACCGGCTTTTCCAGATACATTTGAGGTCCTGAGATTGTTGCTCCAGAGAACAGTTCGTCCATTTCCTTTCTTACTTTGTCATCCCGTGCATGAGCAGTCACGATGATTACCTTAATTTTTGACCATTCTTTGTTTTTACGGAGCTCGTAATAACACCGGATGCCGCTTTTTCTTGGCATGATGAGGTCTAAGGAGATGAGATCGGGCTTGCGTTCCTTGATTTTCTCCAGTGCCTCTTCTCCATCGGAAGCGGTCATCACCTTGAAACCAGCATCTTCAAGCAATGTCCTTAAGTAAATAATGATATCCGGCTCGTCATCAACAACCAGGATTGTCATATCTTGCGGTTTAACCATATCTTATTCCTCCTTTTCTGTCTCAGCAGAAAGCAGGGGCAGTCTTTTTCTGGGAAAAACCATCCTGAAAAGAGAGCCTTGACCCGGCACAGATTCCATTGTGATGCGGCCTCCATGTTCCTGAACCATCTTCCGGGTGAGAAGAAGGCCGATGCCTGTTCCTCCTCCTCCTTTCGTTGTAAAAAAATTGGTAAACACCTTCTGTTTGACCTCGTAGTCCATGCCGCATCCCTTGTCTTCAACCTCAAATACAATGCATTCATCCTCTTCTTTACACCTTACACGGACCTCGCAAACCGGTTTATCGCTCAACTGGCAGGCATCAATGGCATTGGACATTAGATTTGCAAGACAGGTATGGATACCTTCAGGGTCCATGGGTGCTGGAGCAATAGACTCATCACATTCGGTTACAAGTTCTATGTTATATTTGCGAGCGGTTTCCTTGTATAGTTCAATTACCTCATGCACCATGTCAGCAGGTCTGATCATCTTTACTTTTGGTACTATCCCTTTGGAGAAATTGAGCAGGTTTTTAGCCAGCATGGAAATTTTATCAATATTCCGGTGCAGTACATCCCAGCCTTGATCTATGCGGTCCCGGTCATTTCTGTCCAGACCGGATTTGAAAATGTACACCCCGCCTTCCAGTCCGGTCAGGATGTTTTTGATCCCGTGTGCAAGTCCGGCTACAGTCTGTCCCACTGCTGCCAGGCGCTCTGCCTCTATCTTTTCCTGCTCTAATTGATAAACCTTTGTAACATCAACAGCCATCTCTATTACATGATTTACAAAGTTTCCGCCGGTAAGGGGGTATGCGGTCACCGCATACCTGATTTCCTTCCCTTCCTTATTAAGGCCGATCTGCTCACCCGTGTGCGTATCGTTGTCAGCAAAGGCAAGGTCTGCCGGACAGTTTTCACATTTTTCATCGCGGTGTTTAAACAATTCCCAGCAATACTGGCTTGTGGTCGAACCAAACGTCTTTTGCATAAAGCTGTTAGCACGCACAACCTTGAAATCACGGTTAAGGACTGCAATATAGCATGGTACCTTATCAAACAATGTCTGGTACTCCTGCTGCAGGCGTTTAATTTCAGTTATGTCCGTTGACATTTCAACTATATAGGTGACTTCGCCATTTTCTTTTGTGATAGGCACCATGTGGACAAGATAATGAGCGGTTCTGCCATTACGATCAAGCCCGACTTCTTCATTAATGCGGATTTTACTGTCTGCAAATGTCAATGCCGCTGTGCATTGATCACATGGTTGTTTCTTTTTCTTGTAAATCTCGTAACAAGGCCGTCCAAGGCCCTGTCCGAAAAGCTCCTGAAAACTCCGGTTATGCTCTACGATTTTCAGGTTCCTGTCAATTATTGCGATCTTACAGGAGACCTGCTCGAAGAGCTGGGTGTGGAGCCATGATTGTAATGTGGTGTCAGGCATCTTCACCTCGATAGCCTCGATAGGGACAGCGCCCTATTTTCATTTAAAGAGTAATTATCCTTGTCATTCGGAACTTCCATTGAGAAAATGGGGCGCTGTCCCTGCTTTGGGTACTGCGGCAGCCCCTTGAGATAGTCCGG
>JAJYJX010000078.1 GCA_021789095.1 bacterium | reverse complement strand
TCAAAACAAAGAGAAGAGGAATAATGGACAGTATAACATAAAAAGAAAGCGCTGCTGCATGAGACATGCACGTATCTGATATAAACTTGTCAATGGTAGTTGTAATGAGCGATTTTTTACTATTCACGTTTACCTCGTTAGAAAACCCCAGCATTTATGGCGGGAATAATATTATTATAAAAATGCCTCTTCATACAATATATTTCTAACAGGGTGAATCCGCGTCTTTTCTAACGGGGCTTACTTCAGCCCTTACCCCTGAATATAACTTTTACCGGAACTCCCTTAAACCCGAATACGTCCCTGATCCTGTTAACAATAAAACGGCTGTAATTTTCCTTTATACCCACCCTGTTATTCGTAAAGATGACGAATACCGGAGGTCTTACAGCGGTTTGAACGAGGTAGTAAAGCTTGATCAATTTACCGTTACTGGATATCGGCTGGTGCTCGTCAAGTGCCGCCCTGAAAAATTTGTTCAGTTCCGCTGTCGAGATCCTGTATTCGTATGCATGCGCTACATTTATAACCACGTTTATAAGCTTCTTAATTCCTTCACCGGTCAGGGCTGATGTAGGTACAACGGGAACATACGGAACAAAATTCAGCATGCCCGCTATCTGTTTCAGTAAAACACTTCGCTGTTCCCTACGGATAACATCCCATTTGTTAAGGGCTATTATGCATCCCTTGCCCTGCTCACTGATCATGCTGACAAGCTTTTTATCATAACCTGTGACACCCTGTGAAGCATCAATCACGAGTACGGCTATATCCGCCCTCTGTACAGCAGTTTTTGCATTTATGCTTGCTATAGTTTCTACTGCTGTACTGCTCCTGCTTTTTTTTAAGCCGGCTGTGTCAATAAGGATCATGGGTTTCTTGTTCAGTTCTACCTTTAATTCAACTGCATCCCGTGTAGTGCCAGGTTGATCATCAACAAGCATTATCTCATTACCTATTATATAGTTTATCATGCTTGATTTGCCGGCATTCGGCTTGCCTGCAAATACAAGCTTTAAACGTAATGAGCTGTCCTCCTGCATTCCTTTAAGATCAGCAGCGTGTTCCTTCAAATAGTCTGTTACTGCATCCATAACCTGATCAACACCGTATCCATGCTCGGCTGATATGCCGAAAACATCCTGAAACCCCAGTTGGTAGAAATCTGCAACAGCCGACGGCTCATAAGGTTTGTCTATCTTATTAACAGCCGCAAATACAGGCTTGCCCGTTTTCTTCAGCCATTTGGATATTTCGGCATCGTATGGCAAGACCCCTGTTTTGTAATCACACACCAGAATTACAACAGACGCTTCTTTTACAACAGCCTCCACCCTTTTATTTATCCTGAAGTGAATATTATTCTTCTCTTCCGTCAGTCCGCCCGTATCGACAATATCAAAGCATATGCGGTTCCATTCCACGGTATCATATATGGTGTCCCTTGTTGTCCCGATGAGATCAAGCACGATGGATTTTCTCTTTGATGCCATCCTGTTGAACAGCCTTGATTTACCGACATTGGGTCTTCCCACTATTGCTACGAGAGCGTTCATTTATTTCAACCCTATTTCTTTCAGAAATGTTTTGTCCTTTTTCCAGTTTTTTCTGACCTTCACGTAGAGTTCAAGGTACACTTTTGTTCCGAGCAGTTTCTCCATATCTATCCTGGCGGAGGTACCAATCTTCTTAATCATCGAACCATGGCTGCCTATAACAATACCCCTTTGCGATGCCTTTTCCACATAAATTGTAGCGTATATCCTTATTATCCTGTCCCGCTGTGATTCATCAAATCTGTCCACAACGCAGACTGCTGAATAGGGTACTTCATCCCTTGTGGAATAAAACATCTTTTCCCTTATAATTTCTGCTGCAAGCTCTTTCTCATACTTGTCTGTTATCGTATCTTCACTGTACAACATACCCTCCGTTGGCAGATATTTCTTCAGCTCATGCAGCAGGATGTCAATCCCGTCACCCGTTATTGCAGATATCGGTATTATGTCGCTGTACATGGCCAGATCTGCATACCAGTCTGTAACAGGTAATAAAATTTGCTTATCTTTTTTAAGGTCGATCTTGTTTATAAGCAGCATCTTCGGCTTATCCTTAAGCTTCTTAAGCTCATCTATTATGTACTTTTCCTTATCTGCTATAAATGGTTCTACAATATGAAGGATTATGTCTGCGTCATTCACCGCCGAGAGTGTTGTCTTTTTTAATGCGGATATAAACTGCGAATTCTTATCGGTTTCCAGTCCGGGCGTATCAATGAACACAAATTGCGCGTCTTCCGTTGTCAGGATACCGTGCAGTCTCTGCCATGTCGTCTGCGGTCTCGGAGAAACAATGGTAAGCTTCTCTCCTATAAGCCTGTTTAATAATGTAGACTTACCGACATTGGGCCTGCCTATAACAGCAATAATACCTGACTTCATAATATCTATGATTAAAAGCATATTTATGTAAGTTTGCAAGGCTTTGTCATGGTTATTATTATTTTGATTAAATAATCAAAATGCTTGCAATGCATACCTTTTGTCGGTATGTTTTTAAAAAAAGGAGGGAGCTATGGCAGGCGAGATTGTAAAAACCTCTGTTCCGATTACTTTTATGTATAAAAACAGGGTGGGCCGGTCACTCGAAACATACATCAACGGACTTAAGGGAAAAAAGATCGTCGGTGCAAAATGTCCCAGATGCAAAAAAGTGTATGTCCCGCCCCGCACTGTATGCGGCAAATGCCATAAGCTCCTTGATAATATTATAGAGCTTGATCAACAGGGCGTACTGAAAAGTTTTACCGTAGCATATGTAAATATAATAAACGGGGAGATCAAGGACACACAGGAACCCTATGTAATAGGTTTGATAAAACTGAAGGGTGCTTCAAGCCTGCTGTCGGCAGTTATCAAGGCATCATCTCCCGGCGCTGTAAAAACCGGCATGAAGGTAAGGGCTGTGTGGAAGGACACAACTCGGGGTGATTACAACGACCTTGCGTATTTTGAACCTGTATAAAGGAGGCACGTATGGAAAAGGTCGCTCTAGTGGGTTATAAACAAACGAAACATACATTCGAAAGCCCTGTTGCGAGAGAAAGGATAATCTACGAGCTGGTAAAGTCCTTATACAAGGACATGGGCATTACAAAGGACGATATTGATACGTTCATACTTGCAAGCAATGATTTTACGGACGGCAGAACGATCTCCGAAGTATTCACTGTTCCGAGGATAGGCGCATACATGAAGGACGAGACAAAGGTCGAGGCAGACGGGCTCAACGCTGCATTATACGCTTATATGCGTATCCTCTCCGGGCTTTACAATACAGCACTCGTTATCGGATTCAGTATGTCCGGGTCCGAGTTCAGAGTCCCGCTCACGCAGGCGTACACCATGGATCCTGCTTATGAAAGACCGCGAGCCCTCATCAATTATTATTCGGCCGCTGCACTTCAGGCGGGGGCATACATGAAAAAATACAGGTTCACGGAAGAGGACCTCGCAGCCCTTACCGTAAAAAACCTCGAGAACGCAAACAACAACCCTTACTCGGCAAGAAAGGAACCGGATGCATCTGTTGATAAAGTCTTGGGGTCTAAACTTTTGTATACGCCGATCAGGCAGGCGCATGTTTCTGCTTATGCCGACGGTGCATGTGCCGTTGTACTGTCTTCGAAGAAAATGGCCAGGAAATTTACCGACAAGCCTGTATGGATAGATGGTGTCGGCCATTTGATGGACACCTATTACATCGGCGACAGGGACTTATTAAAGATGGACAGCCTTGCAGGTGCTGCAAAAAAGGCATACAAAATGGCAGGCATAAAGAACCCAAGAAAAGAGATTGACCTTGCAGAACTCCATACAAACTTTGCTTCAGAAGAACCTGTGTTTACAGAGGCAATGGGACTGTTCAAGCCCGGCAGTGCAAAGGATGTTGTAAAGAACGGTGAGAGCAGGATTGGCGGCTCAATACCCGTAAACCCGTCAGGAGGACCTCTTGGTGCAAACCCTGTAAATGCGACCGGCCTGATACGGCTTGCAGAGGCAAGCGCACAGCTCAGGAAAGAGGCGGGGAAAAACCAGATCAAAGGTGCAAAAACCGCTGTTGTTCATGCCCAGGACGGACCAGGCGCCCAGTCAAACACTGTTTTTGTTATAAGGAGGTAAGCATGAAGCGCAATGTTGCAATCATAAGCGTTGGTTATAACGGCAGGTTCGTAAGCAAAAGGCCGGACGTCAACATACCCGAGCTCATACAGCCTGCCGTCACCAATGCGCTGGGTAAAACAAGGCTCAAACCTGAAGATATCGATGCATATGTCGTCGGTAATATGCATACATTTGAAGGAGTAAACCAGCCGCACCTGTGGGCAAGCGAACATTTCAACGGCAACATGAAGCCAGTGATGAGAATCGCAACCGGAGGTACAACAGGGGCATCTGTGTATCAAGCGGCTTACTATCATGTAGCATCCGGGCTTTACGACGTTGTTATGGCAATAGGATGGGAAAAACAGGATGAAGGAGACTCCCAGGTAGGCTTAATGGGCATATTACTTCCGGAGGCATTTTCATTGTTTCATTTTGGGCCTGACACGAGCACGGATCGCGGCATAGCAGGTCTTGGCGGCGGTGGCTCTACAGGAGGTGCGGCATTTCAGGCAATGTCCTATCTTGCAAAGGCCAATGCAGGTATCGAACACATTGATAGGGTTGCAGCAATGATGAGATCGAATGCGGCAAAAAACCCTTATGCACATCTTCAGCAACCCGGGTGCACAGAAGCAGACATAGCAAAAACTCCTATTATATCTTATCCGCTACGATTTGGTCACACATGCCCTACATCATGCGGAGCCATAGCCATGATCCTGGTATCTGAGGAAAAAGCAAAGAAGTTCGGTCTAACGGACCGGATTGCATGGATCAAAGGACTTGGTTCAGGCACATCAGACGCCACAACAGGTAATCTCATTGAGGGACAGATCACTGACCCTGCTGAGCAACAGATATGCAAAATAGTTGCTAAGAAGGTATACAGTATGGCTGGCATCAAGGATCCGAAAAAGGATATTCAGATGGCAGAGGTTTATTCCGGTTTTTCTCACCAGGACCTTATGTGGCCTGAACGACTCGGTCTTGTTGAGGAAGGCGCATCGCCTAAGATGCTTGATAAAGGTGCATTTGCAATTGACGGTGAGATACCGATCAATCCTTCAGGCGGCGTAACGAGTACAAATGCAATAGGTGCATCGGCAATGGTAAGGGTGGGTGAGGCTGCATTACAGGTTATGGGGCTTGCTGAGGGAGGACATCAGGTCCAGCGAAAAATTGAAAACGTGGTTGCACATGGCTGGGGTGGATTATTCCAGTTTGTTACCGTAACAGTATTAGGTAAAACGCCTGTAAAATCATAAGGGGGATATTATGACTCAGGAAACGAGGACAATAGAAAGCACATGGGACCTTACAGCATATCAGTTTAAGATCGAGGCTGATGCACTGAATCTATTCATAAAGGGGACAAAGGACAAGAAAATATTGGGCAGGAAATGCCATCAATGCGGTACAGTTTATGTGCCAGGACCCACGTATTGCAGAAAGTGCCTCATAGATATTGATCAGGTGGTTGAAGTAAGTCAGGAAGGCGTACTCGATGCATTTACCGTTAATCTTGCAGATGTACGCGGCATTCCTGTAGAAAATCCATTTATTACATGCACGGTAAAACTTGACGGATCTGATTCATTTCTTATGGGTACCCTCGAAGGCTGGACAGAATGGCACAGCGTACGAGAGGGTATGCGGGTAAAGGTCGTGTGGAAGGATACGACCAGCGGTGCACTTGCAGACCTGTCACATTTCCAGTTGATATAAAATAATATAAGTGAACAACCACCGACAAATAGACTGTCTCATCATCCTTTTTTTGTCTACGCGAGCGACCAGAGGGAGCGTGGCAATCTATTGTTTTTCGATGGGTTAAAGATTTCTTCGGTCGTTTTACTCTCTCGCAATGACCATTGTGATACAGCCTGCAAGGCAGTGGGTTTCTACTACGCACTAAAATAAATAAATAACAAAGCACCGGAACCTTTTATCTTGAGGTTTCCCTTTTATTCCTGTAAATAAATTGTATATGAAATCAGCCGAAAACAGAAGATTCCTTCATGCAAACCTGATTCTGATAATATCATTGATACTATTTTTTTACCGTCCTCTTTTTACTGACAGCGGTATTAATCTCTGCCCTTCAGTGGCTCCCGTTCCTGCAATACCTGTATTATAGTTATAATTATTTGCAGAGATCGTATGTCCATAATTTCTATTATCTACAATCCTTTATCCTCTTTATCAGTGTAGTACCCGATTTTTTCAGTGCCTTCCTGAAAACAGATATCCTGAATGTATTCGGTAATATTTTACCCCTGCCCATGGGCTATGTCGGGATAACCCTGTTCTTGTTTTTTGTAACAGGTCTGCTCAGGTTTTATAAAAACGCACTCACCCTGTTCTTTACGATAATCCTGTTGGTTATCGGGATTGCGGCGTTTAATGTCCCGGTGCTCCATCATCTCCTGACACTGCTCCCGGTATTCCGTGTAAGCGCAAATACCTTCATGTTCGGATGTTCCAATATCTTTGTGATACTTATTGCACTTACGGCCATGCAGGCATTCTTCGAACATAAGACACCATCCGGTTCCATAACGTATGCGATAGTTATTATTACAGTCGTTACAGTCATTCTTTTGGTTGTATATCTTTCATCAACAAATACGTCTGTAGGCCCATTTGTTGTAAAGGAATTCTATTTTTATACCGCACTGGACGTAGGTATAACCTGTCTGTTCTTGTTAGCTACCGTGCTGGTATTAAAAATACGGAATGCCAGTGTCAAAGGTTATCTTCTGTTCCTGCTGGTTTTTTCCCAGACTGCCTTACCCATGATACCCTATGAAACAGCAATACCGCCCGAATACCTGTATCCTCAGAACAAGATTTTTGAGATCATGAAAAGTCAGCCGCCTCCGTTCAGGGTTTTCCCTTTTAGTTCGAACCCTTCGCAGAAACCCGCATGGCCCGAGGACATAACCACATATTATGGAATAGAAGACCTGAGAAATTACGATATACTCGGCATAAAGTGGTATGAACTTTTGTTCAGAACAATGCCGATTCCTGACTTTTTAAATCTAACAAATGTAAGGTATATAGTTTTTCGTAAAGACGATATAGCTCCGCCCTCTCTTGATTTGGAACCCACGGCTGAAGACAATGGTTTTGTTCTCTATAAGAACCTTTCGGCTTTCAGCAGGGCGTTCATGGTGTATCATTACATACCGGTTGATAATGACGAAGAATCCCTCAAATCTACCATTCAATACGCTGCCCAGCTTCGCTATCTTGCCGTCATCATGAACCAGGATGTTCGTTATGCTTCTTTTAGTGCAGATAGCTCTGGAATAGACCGCCACGGAGAAATCAGGTTCGTCAGTTACCATCCCTCCTCCATTGAGATGGAGGTTGATACCCCGTCACCGGGCTTATTGATAATCAGCAATGCCTACTTTCCCGGCTGGAAGGTGTACGTGGACAACAAAGAATCGAATCTCATACGGACGGATTTCGCGTTTGACGGTGTGTTCCTGCAGAGCGGCACGCACACGGTTATCCTAACATACAAACCTTTCGTCTTTACTATCAGTGTATGGATGGCAGTGGGCGGTTTCATTTGTTTATTTTTGCTGATACGGTATATATAGTAAACACAATATGAAATTAGTCAAAGATAAGAGATTCCTTCATGCAAACCTGATTCTGATACTGTCATTGATGATATTTTTTTACCGCCCTCTTTTTACTGATAGAATACAGGTCCCTTCTGATATACTACAAACATATCCCTTTTTCAAAGAAAAGGGATTATCTCCCTATCCACAGAATGCATATCTTACAGATCCGGTTCTTGGCTTCATTCCATATCTTGCATTTAATAAAGCATCATTGGAACAAGGGCATTTGCCTTTCTGGAACCCGTACCAGGCTTGCGGCCTACCTGATATTGCCAACATACTATCTGCTTTTTTCTATCCGCTTAACTTTTTTGTTTACCTGTTTGGATTAAAATGGGGGCTGTTCTTTTTGTATTTCTTCAAGCTGTATTTTGCAGGGATCTTTATGTACCTGTACACCCGTAAGATAGGTATAAAACATGAGCTCTCTGTCACAGGCTCTTGTGCACTTATGTTTGCAGGATTCAATACGGCTTTTCTTTACTGGACTCAGACAAATCTTGCTTTTTACCTGCCGCTCGGAATGCTGGCAACAGAACTCATAGTAGATACGCCGAATAATGTTAAAGGATATTTATTATTATCCATAGGTTCTATCGTAGCTGTTTTCGGCGGACATCCGGAGATGCTGTTTTATGAGGCATCAATTCTCGTAGTTTACTTTATCTTCAGACTATTTCAAAACAGAGCAAGAGGATATACAAAAACAATTCTTCTTAGAACATCCCTTTTTATATTCATAGCGGTGTTAATCTCTGCTGTTCAATGGCTCCCATTTCTGCAATACCTTTATTACAGTTACATTTATATGTTAAGATCTTCACATGTTAATGCTTATTATGTTCCATCTGCTGTTATGTTTATTAGTATAGTACCCGATTTTTTGAGTGCTTTTCTGAAACCGGATATTATTAATATTAACGTGATTATGAGCGGGTTCCCTCTGCCTTTGGGCTATGTTGGAATAACCATGTTGTTATTTTTTGTAATAGGATTGTTTAGGTTTTATAAAAACACCCTGGCTTTGTTTTTTACGGCAATCCTATTTTACATAGGAATTGTTGCGTTTCATGTACCAATACTGCACAATTTTATAACACTTCTTCCAATATTCCGTGTCAGTGCAAATACCTGGATGTTCGGATGCTCCAATATCTTTGTCATACTGATTGCACTCATGGCCATGAATTCATTTTTTGAGAATAACATACAATCCGGCCTTGTAAAGTACTCGATATTAATTATTATACTCATTACAGTCATCCTTCTGGTTGTATATCTTTTCTCAATCAATGTTCATATAGACCCGTTTGTTTTAAAAGAATTTTATTTTTATACTGTACTGGACGTAGTGATAACGTTTCTATTTCTGTCAGCCACAGTAGGTGTATTAAAGGTACGCAATACGAATCTTAAATCTTATCTTCTGCTATTGCTGGTTTTCTCACAAACAGCTTTGCCCATGATGCACTATGAGACAGCAATAAAACCCGCATATTTATATCCTCAAAACAAGATAATCAAAATCCTTAAAAGCGAGCCGCCCCCATTCAGAGCTTTTCCTATTATTTCACATCTCTCTCAGTGGGCCGCATGGGATGCGGATATAAATACATATTATACAATAGAAGACTTAAGAGGTTTCGATGTACTTGGAATAAAATGGTATGAACTCCTGTACAGAACAATGCCAAGCCCTGACTTTTTAAATCTCGCAAATGTAAAGTATATAGTCCTCAACAAAGACGGTATACTGCCACCTCCTTTTGATGTAGAGTTTATGGCTGAAGATAACGGATATGTTCTGTATAAAAACCTCTCGGCTTTTAACAGGGCTTTTATGGTTTATGCCTACAGGATAGCTCATACCGACGATGAATTTCTCAAATTGACACTTAATTATGCGGCACAGCTCCGCAATCTAGCTGTCATCCCGAATCAAGATATTCAGTATGCCTCTTTTAACCCAGATAGTTTACGAACAAACAACCACGGAGAAATCAGGTTCGTTAGTTATCATCCCTCCTCCATTGAGATGGAGGTTGACACCCCGTCACCGGGTCTGCTGGTAATCAGCAATGCATACTTCCCCGGCTGGAAGGCATATGTGGACAACAAAGAATCAAAACTCATACGGACAGATTTTGCATTTGACGGCGTGTTCCTGCAAGGCGGCAAACATATCGTTGTTTTGAAATACAGACCATTGAGCTTCATGATAGGTTTATGGCTGGGGTTGTGCGGTTTAATCTGTTTATTTTTGCTCGTACGGTATATCAGGTTCTCTCAATAATTTTTTGTTGGATATATTTATAGGATCATATCAAGTATACCCAGTCCTTCTCTCAGAATAGACCTTAATTGTGTAATCGTTTTTAACTGCTCTAATAGCTTTATTATATACTCCGGTCTCATATAAAACTTAAAATATGCTTTTTTTACAAGACTATTGAGCTCATAATTTTTATCTATATCTTTTCGTTGTACACCTCTTAGGAACGTACCGTATCTCTGCGTGGCTATGTTAAATGATGCATAAGCAGGTTTCAGTCTTTTGGCTAATTCGATAGTGGCTTCCATGTCCTGAATACTGTCGCCCGGCAGCCCAAATATAAAATGTGCGCCTGCAAGTATGCTCAGTCTATGCGCCATATCAAATACCTTTGTTGTTGAATCAACCGATATATGCTTTTTCTGTCCCAAAAGGGTGGATTCATTTGCTGTTTCAACCCCGAACTGGATCATGGTGCAGCCTGCATCTTTCATGAGATGCAAGAGTTCCTCATCAATCACATCCGTCCTGCTATAGCAGTGCCATGTTATATTAAGCTTCTGATTTATGATTTCATTGCATAGCTCAACCGCATGCTTTCGCGGCACGCCAAAGGTCATATCTTTTATAAAGATATGTTTTACACCGAGTTTTTTAACATATTTTATCTCTTCAATAACATCTTCAATATCTCCTACTCTGAGCCCGAGCGTATTCGTACCGCTGTTGCAATAAGCACAGGTATAAGGGCATCCATAAACAGTAAGAACACTTGTGAACGGATGATGTGTAATAAAGGGCATCCAGTATCTTTTTAAGGGGAATAATTCATGTTTTGGCATGGGGAATTTAAGTACGCCTTTGCCCGTCGTCATTGGTTTTATTATAAT
>JAJYJX010000077.1 GCA_021789095.1 bacterium | reverse complement strand
TATGACAGCAGGTTTCAGTCCTGCCGGTGCAGGGATCTGCATATCAGGTGCTTTGCCGAGCAGACCGTTCATACGTGCGATGGATCGCTTCAGCTCAAAGCCTGCAAGCTCTATCCGCTCCTCGAGCCTTGAACGTTCAAGGATTGCCCGGAGTAAATCCTGCTGGGATGCAATACCTGTTTCGTACCTCTGGCGTGCGGTACCGATAACCGTGTCGATAACCTTTACATATTGCTCGAGCAGTAAGAGAGATTCTGTGTTGTAATAATAATCGCTGAACGCAGAGACTGCCTGCGACTGGATTTCAAGTTCCGTCAGTTTGAGTAATTGCCTGTTTATCTGAAGCTCTTTGTATGATATCTCGGAAGCGAGGTGCAGCTTTTCCGGGAACGGTATCGTTTGATCGAGTTCGATGGCAAAAAAGCTCATGGGATCCGCGCCAACAGAATAACTTGTATCCATATTGTTAATCTTAAACATCAGGGAAGGGTCGGGGATAACACCGGTATAATGATACCGTGCTTCAAAATCGGCAACCTTTGCCTGCATGCTTTTGATAGATGGGTTGGCTTCCAGTACTTCGTCAACGTATTGGTTCAGCGTAAACCTGTCCTGAGTAGTCCCCTCCTGAGCCATGGCAACAGACGGCACAAGGATCAAAACAGCGTATACAATCCATAACAATTTTTTCATAACTTTTATATTCTCACCTTATTTTTATCAAATTACATTAGAAAAGCAATAACAGTGCCACTTTAACATTTCCTGTAAAATTAACAGGTTATTGCAGTGGATGAAGAAATTGATTAAACAATATTCTCCATAAACAGAGAATATTCTGTAGTCACTTTGTTATTTTTAAGGAGAACCCTCTCAGCTTCCGGTTATTAAAGTATTTTTAGAAAATGACTTTCTATCGGGGACTTCTACTCTTGTGTTAATCCATAAACCGTTAATCGGACCGATGTATCTTTATCGCCTCTATTTTCAATAAAGAAATGGACACTGCCCGCAGATTTAACCGGCAGAGAGGTGGACAATAAAAACAGTCTCTTATGATAAAGATAGTTATAGTAAGGCGATAACCCAGTTGTCGTTGTTGAATCATATGAGTTCATACTATCGGTCTTGTAATACATCACGACATCCTGTTGATCCACATTACATACGATCTTGACCTTTGTGTATCCTTTTCCTTCAATGTTGACCGTGAAAGACTTTTTGCTGTTCGCAGCTATCGGTTCACTATATTGGAACAGTGTATCTATCTTTTGAGCATACCCATTATTGACAACCGCCAAAACAAATAAGAAAATCAATAGAATTGTTTTCTTCATAATTCCTCCTTATGCCTTACTCCCGCAAAGCTTTTCTACTGAACAAGCTAAACACTTTTTGTCACAAGTCCACGAATGTTGTGGATGTTTATTGTGGTTGTGCAATAGGCCTATAGCTACTTATATTATCAAATAAATCTCTAACCTCCAAAATTGAGTTTATTAAATTTTTAGTTGCTTATGCGCGATCAATATCCGACCATTCTTTCAATTCTTCTTTTAATTCCTCCGGGACATCAATGCTGGTTATTTCTTTTAATTTTTGTTCGATTTCAATTATGCCTTTGGACATTAGATCGGGAAGGGTTTCAATCTGTAGATTCCCTTTGGCAATATTTTTAAGCTGTTTTATATTAATATGTAATGTGGAACATGGTTCAGATAGGCTATTGGCAATTCCTTTGGCGACTGCAATTGCTGCGCTATATTTACCGGCCCGTATCTCGTGCTGCATTTGGTTGCGCAACCGAAATCCCATTTCATTGAATTCCTCTGCAAGCAATTCAAATTCATCATTGGTTCTGATTTCAAGAGCAGTAACAAGTTTACCCGACTTTACCTCCTCAATTGCAACCAATAATTGATAAATCGGTTTGACCACATATTTTGACAGGATAAAGTATGTGGCGATAATCAGGATAACGATTGTTATAACTGTATGAATCAGATGAAACTCTACAAAACCTGAAAAATCGCCTGCAAATTTATGCATAGCAATCAAATTGAGGTATTCAAATATTGCCATTGTTACTATAATCACGATTGCAATGACAAGATTCAATCTCCGGCCGACCCTTGCCTTTTTGGTTAATCTCTTTTTTATACGTTCGTCTAACATCAAAAACCTCCTTTCAAATAATTACCCATTAACCCGAAAAATGCAATAAGGAAGTTCGCTCATTCGCTCAATCCTGCGATCCGCCTAAGTTTTATAAGCTTTTGGGCGTAAAGGATGTCATCGTCCTCTGTAAGTTTATATGCAGTCACATTTGTTATATTTTTTGCTGATATTCGAAGAATACCTATATTTGACGCAGGCTTTTCGCTCATTACTCAAACTTCCTTATTTCCCAATGCATTTTTCGGGTTAACAGACGGGAACAGGCGGGTATTGAACCCGCCATTTACCTCCATCAACCATTTAAGGATTTGCTAACCTGGGCGTGCGATGGAGATACGTTCCCTCAAAAACAAATTTCTACATACCCATGGCCCCGCCGCCGTGGGAACCACCGGAATTGTGTCCGCCCATATCCATGTGATTCATGTTCATATGGTTCATATCCATATTGTGCTGTCCGCCATTATCCGTATTACCGTCATGGTGCTTTCCCTTATTTGAACCGGAATTACCACCCTGTTGCCCGCCCGTGTCTTTTTTGTCACCATTATGCTTGCCCATGTTTGTGCCTGATCCTTGATTACCGTTCTGGACTTGGGTTTTATCCTGTGGCTGAGTTGTTGTCTGTTCTGCAGCCATGACCATACCTGTTAAAGCAATAGTAAATACTATTGCGCCAATGCCTGTTAATACTCTTTTCATTTTACTTCCTCCTTTTTCATTTAATGTTTATACAAAGCAGTAACAGTGCCATTATAGTATTTATTGCCAAAACAATAGGTTATACCGATGTATGTGAAACAGAGATAAACAATATTCTTCATAAATGGAGAATATTGTTTATCATTATACAGAGGATTTATGGTAATTAATTTGCGGCTATGATAAAAGGACTTATGCTTGATTATATTTCTCTCTTTAAGAAACTGAATGATGAAGAAATTAAATATATCGTAGTTGGAGGGATAGCGGTTAATCTTCACGGGATTCCGAGGATGACGTACGATGTAGATCTCCTGGTTGATTTCGAAGATAGTAATCTAAAGAAATTTCTCGCTCTCTTTAAAGGATGGGGATTTAAACCAAAAGTGCCTGTGGACATTATGGATTTTACTCAAAAAACTAAAAGAGAAGAATGGATAAAGCAGAAGAACATGAAGGCATTCAGCCTTTTTAATCCGGCATGGGCAATCTCTGAAATTGATATTATTATTGACGCACCCGTGGATTATACGAACGCTGAAAAGCATGTTAACTATATTAATACAGGCAATGTAATAATTCCTACAATATCAGTTCCCGATCTGATAAAGATGAAACAAAAAGCAGGCAGACAGCAGGATAAAGCGGACATAAAATATCTTAAGGCATTAAAAAATGAAAAAAAATAAAGAAACTGGATTTGACTATTATCTCAGCAAAGCAGTCATAAACGATTACCGGGAAAAACCGCCGGAGCTGCGTCTGAGATGGTTGTATATGGGGAACCTTTTCAGGATGTCTTATCCCAAAAAGATCAAAAAACTGCACGACAGGTTCAGGAATACATGAAGACCGTACTCTGGTACATCAATTCCAGCAAGATCTTCTCCAAGTTGAGCGAGAAGGAGAAAACAGACCTGAGCTCCATGCTGAGGACCACCTATCACCGAATGCGGGCGAGCTTATCGCACAGGCAATGCAGCTTATAAAGAACAAGAACGCTATCTATGATGTGATCGACTCAACGCCCGTATTCCCAACACTTTCAGAGGCAATCAAAACGTGCGCCCTCTCGTTTGTAAAGGACATATCAGGGCTTTCCTGCTGTGTCTAAAATACGTTTGTATTGAAAACCGGAATACCCCCGGTATGCCGCAGAAGGCGGATTGGGCAATCCGCTGTGTCATGCTGTTTGCTCCAATGCATTTATCTATTTAAAATTTATCAAATATGGTATATTATCACACAACAGTTAAGGAGACAGTATGGTTAAGACAATATGTTACACATTGCTTGCAGTTGCACTGTTTGCAGCATCAGGGTGTGCGCCCGGGATCCCCAAGGACGTACTTTCCAATGTGGACAAATCCATAACATTCAGCATGCTGATGAGTGATCCATCTGCCCATAAAGGCAAAACAGTCTTAGCCGGAGGTGCGATTGTCGGATCAACGAATGAAAGCAGCGGTTATACCCAACTTGAAGTCATGCAGCTACCCCTTGATAGTGACTATGAGCCAGAAAAGGGAGACAGATCGGAAGGCAGGTTTATCGTGCTTTACAAGGGATACCTTGAAACCCAGATATTCGGCCCGGGAAGACTTGTTACCGTTGTCGGGACAGTGGATGAAAGTAAAAAGGGGACGGTTGGTAGCATGACTTACAGCTTTCCTGTTATAGAATCGACCTACATAAAACTGTGGCCCGTACCGCGCAATCCAGTACCGGTATACAGCGTTGGTTTGGGCTTTGATTATGGTCCATTCCCGCCGTGGTGGTACTATCCTTACGGTCCTCCGTGGTATTGAGGTTTGTTGGCAGGTGGGCAGACCGGTAAAACAGAGCACCGTCTGTAACCGCAGGGAAACGGGAAGGTTTTCGTTCCTCATTCCTGTCGTACTTCTATCTCTCGGCATGGGTATGTCAGCTCACAGCTCAATAAAAAATAATAAGGCAGAGCGCCTGTACAATACAGCTGTGAAAAACTACTATATACTTAATGCAAGCAAGCAAAAGCAGCAGTACAGGGACGTATGGTTTAATGTTATCGATGAATTTGGTCAGGTATATAAAAAATACCCTGACAGCAGTTATGCACCGAAGTCTCTGTATAACATCGGCAACCTTTACAATAATCTTTACACGCGCTCGTTTTTGGAAAAAGACCTCGATGATGCCGTAAGTGCATTCAAGACACTGCAGGAGCATTACAAAAAGAACACGCTTTCAGATGACGCGCTGTTCAAGATCGCCGAGATATACAGGACAAAAAAAGGCGATACAGGCACCGCTCTGAAGTTTTACCAACGGATCATCGAAGACTACCCGGAGAGGAGTTCGGCACAAATGGCACGGGTATGGGTGAAGAAACTCGGGGGCAGCCTGCCTGCAAAGGCGCAAGGTCATAAAAAAAATACGGCCGCTGTTTTAAAAAATATAAAAGTATGGTCGGCAGGAGATTACACACGCGTCGTGATAAACGTATCAAACGATATTGTTTACTCAGGTCATCTGCTTGAACAAAAAGAAGACGGGGAAACAGGGAAACGGGTTTATGTCGATCTGGACGGTACAATGCTTACCTGTGACACCACGCCTGTAATTGTAAAGGACGGTCTTGTGGAGGAGGTAAGAACAGGTCAGTTCAACAGTAAAACAACAAGGGTTGTTCTGGATGTCGGGAATATAGATGATTATTCCATATTTAATCTGGAGGACCCGTTCAGGATCATTATAGATGTAAAAGGCAAAAAGACAGACACAGCCAACAATGTGAAGGCAGAACCCCTGACAGGGATCGCGGCAGCAGGCAATGTAACTGCTACTGAAATCACGGAAGCCGGAGCTTTCACGGAAACTGCGGGAGAACAGACAACGACAGGAGCAAGAGATGACGTGCTCACCATATCGAAAATCATAGAAGACTATGAAAAGATAAATCAGGATACGGATAATTCTGAAATCATACCGGTAAAACAAATACAGGGGATATCCATAAGAAAAATCGTCATAGATCCCGGTCATGGAGGACATGACCCGGGTGCGATCGGACGCAAAGGCACCATGGAGAAGAACGTCACCCTTGCTATAGGGACGATGCTTGCAGACAGATTGAAGGACATGGGGTTTAAGGTCATTATGACAAGGGACAAGGATGTATATATTCCCCTTGAAGAAAGGACTGCGATCGCAAACATGAGTAACGCGGACCTTTTCATATCGATACACGCAAACGCGAGCAGGAGCAGGCGCACAAAAGGTATTACAACGTACTATCTTAGTCCTACGCGTGACCGGGCATCCATGATAGTTGCAGCAAGAGAGAACGCGACATCAACCAGCAAGCTCAGCGACCTGCAGCTCATACTGGATGACCTTATGAAGACAGCCAAACTGAATGAATCAGCCGTTTTTGCCCAGGATATACAGAGCGACATGGTGAATGGCCTGATCCGGGATCATTATAAAACAACGAATCTCGGGGTAAGGAGTGCGCCGTTCTTTGTGCTGATGCATGCGGACATGCCGAGCATACTTATAGAAACATCGTTCATTACAAATCCCAGGGAGGAAAAACTGCTGACGGAAAAAAGATACGATCAGGACATTATAAACGGAATTATAAAAGGCATTCTCCAGTATGGTTCAAGATTAAAGACTGCGTCGCAGTAGAATGTTTTTCGTTAAACCGAAAAATGCAACAGGGAAGTGTGCTTATGAGCGCAACCCTGCGATTATGCACACCCACACTTATTACATGGACATGGCCATAGAAGAGGCACAGGCAGCAGCAGGGCGGGGAGAGGTCCCTGTCGGAGCCGTTCTCGTGATCGATGGAGCTGTTGTAGCGCGCGCACACAACAGTGTTATCACACTGCATGATCCGTCCGCCCATGCAGAGATTCTTGCTTTAAGACTGGCAGGACAAAAACTAAAAAACTACAGGTTTACCGGCGCGAGCCTGTATGTTACAATAGAGCCGTGTTTTATGTGTGCCGGTGCTATGGTACATGCAAGGATAAAGCAGCTTATATTCGGCGCTTATGATAAAAAGGCAGGCGGCATTACACTATTTAATGTCTTTGAACGCAGAGGATTGAACCACAGGGTAAAGGTCATCCCCGGCATCAGGGAACAGGAAACAGCGCGGCTGTTACAAGAGTTCTTTAAGAAGAAAAGGGGCGGTTTACCCCGTTACCCCTATTATGAAAGGTGATATTTTCCCATAGCCTACGTTTGCTATGTCATTACTGTTTTGTTTGAAAACTGGTGTAACGGGGTTTACGTCAGCTCGCTTATCTCCTGCATATACTCTGTTACCCCGTCCGTTTCTTTGTCTGTTCGGGATGGGTCTCCTTTATGCTTACGGAAAGGAAAAATGCAGCGATAAAGAACAGAAAGAACAACCATAATGAATTGTGGAAGCTGCCCGTGAGGGTTTTCATGCCTTCCATAAGGTATATGACAAGAACAGCGCCCGTGGAACCCATGACCATCAGCAGTCCGGTCGCCGTGCCGGTAAGCCTTTCTCCGACAATCTCAATGGTCATCTGGAATATGATCGGCAGCAGCGCTATTACGAAAAACCCGATAAGAGCGCCCACAGCCAGTACGAGATGCAGGTTGCGGGTATTTAGAAACGGGAACATCATTATTCCACCGACAACCGTTGCCATGACAAGGAACGGTTTTCTCCTTTTCAGGAGATCCGACAACAGGGGGATTACGATAGCACCTATGATGCCGCCGCTTATGATAACACCGCCTATGATGCCTGTCTGGACCGAGGTAAAGCCGTTCGGCGTGAGCAGTTCTTCTATCCATGTCATCAGGCCGTTGAAGAACCCGAGTCCTATGAACATAATGCCGATGAGGATAAGCATGTCCTTCATTTTAAATATTTCTTTGTATGCCGACCATGAGCTGTATTGTTTTTCCTCTTTTTTCAGGGTCGAGACGATCGCGGGGTTATCTTTTGCAAGCAGTAAAAACAGGATGCACCCGGATACGGTGACGCCTCCGTACATATACAGAATGCCCATGATTCCGGCGTCCTTTACAAGGATTGGAGTGAGGACTACCGCAGTGATCATGCCGACGAACATCGCCATGGAGCTTAATCCGTTTGCAATGGCTTCTTCCTTTTTTTCAAACCATATCGCAGCAAGCTTGGGTACGCTATTCATGATAAAAGGCTGTGCCACGGATATGCCGAACTGCCCAGCAAACAGCCATGCGTAGCTGGTGTAGTTCAATCTCAATAGCGCGGATACAGCCATGATGATAACACCAAGCCCCACGGTAAACTTGAATCCCTTTGCATCCAGTAAAGAGCCCGCGGGTGCCGAGAGGAGAATGCTTAAGAGGGGAAAAATCGATGTAAGCAAGCTCACCTGAAACTCGCCTATGCCGAGCTGCTGCCGCACGATCTTTTCGATCGGCGCAAAATTGAGCCACAGGAACTGCGTGAGCGCAATGACGATCATGTACGTTCCGAGTACGACCCACCTGTACGAACTGTACCTGCCTTGTGTCTGTTCCATACCGGCCTCCTGATTATTTACCCCCCCCAATGCAATTTTGGGGTTAAGCGTAACTATGGGAGCAAGTTTTTACGGTACGATTACCTTTATACTCCCGGGCAGCAGGTCAAATGTTGCAGGCAGCATGCCGGGCTGCTCCCCGTCTACGTCCAGCAGCACCCTGTCTTTTGAAGTGAGCTCCGCATGCCTTGCATGGGTGTAACCGATCATGGGATCGTTTATATGCGTGCCCTTGTAGATCTTCGATGAGTTCCTCAAAAAATCTATAAAACCTGCCTTGCCGATGGTAACGATATCGAATGTCCCGTCACAGGGGTCGGCCTTTGGCGCTATGTGCATGCCTCCGCCGAAGAACTGACAGTTCGCAATGGCGAGCATGTTGATCTCGGCGTTGTACGGGGCGTTGTTGTCCAGTGTAATGGTGATGTTCTTATTTTTATACGTAATCAGTGTAAGGATGGTGCCCCATAAGAATGAGACAAATCCACCGAATACCTTTGTGGTCCTGTTTACCCGGTCGACGGTTTCTCCTCCGATGCCGGCATCTGCTATATTGATAAAATACCTTGTTGTTTCCTCGCCTGCATGTGACATGAACCTTATTTTCCCTGCGTCCAGTGTCCTGGTCTTTGCCTGTTTTATCACCTGTACTGCGTCCTGATACGGTTTCGGCAGGCCCAGCGTCTTGATAAAGTCCGAGCCAGTGCCCATGGATACGACGCCGAGCACTGCTTCAGGATTCAATGGCTTGTCGTTCTCGAAAAAGCCGTTTACAATCTCGTTCAATGTCCCGTCTCCCCCGACCGATATAATGCGGTCAACCCCGGATTTTATGGCCTGCCTTGTTATGTCCGGGGCCGTGTAAGGGCCGGTCGTAAAGGCAATCTCAAAATCGTTTATCGCTTCGGTCAGGGATCCTTTAATATCAGGCCAGATTTTCCCGGTCCTTTTATTAGCGGAGTTCGGGTTAACGATGACAAAAGTCTTGAAACGCTCTTTCATATCCGGTATGCCTGTTATTTGCTGGGCACCTTGTTCGTCCCGCCGTAGGTTTCCCGTAAAGTTAAAGACAACAGAAAGGCAATGACAAACATACCCATCAGCAGCCATATGCCGTTCCGGAAATCGGATGTCGCATTCCCGATAATCTCCATCCCGTAAATCGTTATAATGGCACCTGTTGCACCAAAGACCCACATCATGCCTGTCGCACTGCCGGTTAATTTTTCACCGACAACCTCTATAGCCATCTGAAACATAATGGGCAATAAGGATATGACCATGAATCCGAGGATTACTGCCAGTACGATTGCAGTGGTGTAACTCCTCGTTTGTATGAGAGGATACATGAAGACCCCGGCTGATACTGTTCCCATAATAAGGAACGGCTTTCTCCGCTTAACAAGATCCGACAGGATCGGCATAACAATGGCACCGACTATGCCTCCGGCTATCAGCAAGCCGACTATCACCCCGCTTTGCTCTTCCGAGAACCCCTGGGGCCCCAAAAGTTTATCAAGCCAGTTCGTGATACCGTTAAAGAAACCGACACCTATAAACATGATCCCGGCAATGGTAACCATGTCTTTCATCTTCAGGAGTTCCTTGTATGCCTGTACGGGGTGGTATCCCTGTTCCTCGGTCTTCAATGTTAAAAGCAATGACGGGTTGTCCCTGGCAAAGAGAAGGAACAGCAGAGACCCGAGAACGGTAACGCCGCCGTATATTACCATGATGGGGAATAAGCCGATGTGAATGATTATCGGGGTAATGACAAGCGCGGCTATCATGCCGATGAACATTGCCATTGATGCAAATCCGTTTGCAAGCGCCTCTTCATTTTTATTGAACCATGTTGAGGCAAGCTTTGCGCCGCTGTTTACGATAAAGGGCTGGGCAATTGCAATCCCGATCTGTCCGGTCAGGATCCAAGAGTAACTATCTGATTTCAGGCGCAGTAATACGGCAATTGCCATAATGATCGACCCGAGCCCTACGGTAAATTTAACACCCCTGGAATCAAGAACAGCACCGACAGGCAGGGAAAGCGCCAGGTTGAAGATATTGAAAACGGACAGCAGCAGGACAAATTTGAAATCCGATATATGCAGTATATTCTCGATGGTGGGCTGTATTGGAGCGAAGTTGAGCCACAAAAATTGTGTAAGTACAACCTGAAACATGAAGAGAGCAAGCACTATCCACCTGTAAGAACCGTATTTGACTTGTTCCTGTTCCATACCGACCTCCTTACTGTTTAAGCACAACCATAGTGTAGGTGCTTGTATTTAGTCAAGATGTTGTTATCTTGAATGAAGAGGCAGGACCATGGAAGTACAAGTATGCATATGCTGTTGACATTCAAAAGAAATTATGGATACAAATAAGATACAAAGACAGGGGGGAGGGAAAATGATATTTAAAAAACACAGAGAGTTGAAAGGCAAGGGCAGGTGTAACGGGAAAGGCAGGCATTCAATATTTATATATCATTTTGCGGTTATACTTGCGCTACTCGGGATGCAGATACTCATCACAGGCTGTACGAAAAGTCCGGATGCAGCGCGTAAAGAATTATCAGGGTTGAATATACCGTATACAACAGAGCAATTCCTTAACAGTGCGAAAGACGGTAACACGAAAGCAGTCCGGCTGTTCCTTCAGGCAGGAATGAATGTGAATGAGAAAAACAGCGATGGACAGACTGCATTGATGCTTGCCTCTTACAGCGGACATATTGATACCGTTAAATTACTGCTAAAACAGGGTGCCTATATAAATGTAGTGGATAA
>JAJYJX010000076.1 GCA_021789095.1 bacterium | reverse complement strand
AAGCATGGTAGATGCAGCGCACGTTGATAAAAGAATAATAAAAGTTGAAAGGCCTTCCTACGAAGAGGCCGCGGTTTCTGTTGTTGTAATCAATTCGTCAGGGGTACTGAAGAAATCCAGGGCAACGAGGTTCGGCATCAGCTTGTCAGTGCTTGCCAGGGAAGGAAAAGAATCCCAGATGAGCTGGGACTTCCAGGGAGCAAACACGTTCTCCCGTTTAAAGCCCGATCGGGTTGCAAGAAATTGCTCTGAACAGGCGCTGCAAACGCTTGGCGGCATTCAGCTTTTAACGGGGCTCTACGATACAATGTTCACGCAGCTTGTAGTGTCACAGTTTCTCAGCGTTCTATCGAAATCCTTCTTGGCTGATTCAGTGTTTAAACGAACATCTCTGCTTGCTGACAAGCTGGACCAGCAGATATTCCCGGAACATATAAATATACTGGATGATCCGACGCTGCAGGATGGTCATGGCTCGGTTCCTTTTGATGCAGAGGGGACACCCGCGGTCAAGAAGATCGTTGTTGCCAAAGGCACGGTAAAATCATTTCTCTGCGACAGGTACTACGCAGCGCTTATGGATACAGAAACAAGCGGCAATGCGGTGAGGCATTCTATTACAAGCCCGCCATCAATCGGTACAACAAACCTTGTGCTTGATACGGACAAGCCGGTAAGCGGTGATTTAAAGCTGGAGTTGTCCGACGGCCCTGTAATAACGGAACTCATGGGACTTCATACGGTAAATCCAGTAACAGGTGATTTTTCACTGGGAGCCCGCGGCTATATGATAAAATCCGGCAGGTTCTCTTCTCCGCTGAAAGGCATAACAATTGCAGGGAATCTTTTTACCATGTTTAACAGTATTCATAAAGCGGGAACGGATCATGTTCTTTACGGGCACATACGCACTCCGTCTGTTATAATCAAGGGACTTAAGATAGCGGGGGCAAGGTGATGAAGCTTGTATCGTTCGGCAAATCGAATGTCGGGATGAAACGTACCCACAACGAGGACGCTTTCTACCGCAATGATAATACCGGCCTCTATATAGTTGCGGACGGCATGGGCGGACACAGGGCAGGCGAGATAGCGAGTAATATGGCTGTTGACAGCATAAAGAATTACGCGCTGAACCAGAAAAAGGTTGATGAACACTCCCTTGTTGATTCTATATACATTGCAAATAATATTATATTCAAGTCGGCTGTGGCAAATCCGCAATACACAGGCATGGGGACCACTGTTGTGTCCATGCAGGCGGTCGGTACAACGGTTTTTCTATGCCATGTCGGCGATTCAAGGGCGTACCTGCTCAAAGGCGCAGAACTGGAAAAGCTTACGGAAGATCACACATATGTGAATGAACAGTTCAGGACCGGACTTATTACGGAAGAGCAGATGGAAACGCATTCGATGAGGAATGTACTGACAAGATCTCTCGGATTCTCCGAGCAGCTGAAAGTGGAGTCGCAAAGGCTGGATCTGCATAAAGGGGACAGGTTCATACTCTGCACCGACGGGCTTACCCATATGGTCAAGGACGAGGTGATAGCAGAGCTTGCAGGCATACCAGACCTGGTTCATGCCGTATCAACGCTGATCGAAGTGGCAAATACGAACGGCGGCGATGACAACATAACCGTGCTTATCATAGATGTTCTCGGGTAAAACGCCTGCGGCGGCGTACAGGATCTTGGGATTCGCTGTTGAACCGATACCCGGAGGTATTCGATGAACAATAATCTTGCAAACCATAAAACGAAGATTGTATGCACAATAGGGCCTTCATCCGGCAGTATTCATGCCTTGAGCGAATTGATCATGGCGGGTATGAATGTGGCAAGACTCAACCTTTCACACGGCACGCTTGCCGGACACAAAAGGATGATACAGCATATACGTTCTTTGGCCAGCAGGCTGAACAGGACAACGAGTATAATGATCGATCTGCCCGGCACCAAAATCCGTGTCGGCAACCTTAAAAGCGGGTCTGTCGTTTTAAAGAGAAACGAGACTGTTATCCTGGCAGAGGGATCGGCTTCAGACAATGAATCAATCATACCCGTTGAGTATGAACATTTTCATGATCTTGTACCAGAGAAAGGCACCGTTTACCTGAACGACGGGTTCATTCAGTTAAAGGTGCAAAAAATACACAGAGGCAGGGTTACCTGCAGGGTAGTTACAGGAGGGCTCCTTGCTTCGCATAAAGGTCTGAACATACCGGGTGCAAAACTCGGCGTAAGCGGTGTCACCGGCGAAGACCTCAGGCTTATTGATATATTTTTAAATCAGGGAATCGACATGTTCTGTGTATCGTTTGTGGAAAGGATGGAAGACATACAAAAGGTTAAGAGGTTTATCAACTCCAGGGGCAAACAGGCAAGCATAATAGCAAAGATAGAGCGGAGCAATGCGGTAAAACATATTGACGGCATACTGGATGCTGCTGACGGCATTATGGTTGCACGCGGGGACCTCGGCGTGGAGATCCCCATAGAACAGGTGCCGGTGGTCCAGAAGATGCTTATCCGTAAGGCGAATATGCGCGGTAAGGTGGTTATTACAGCCACACAGATGCTTTTGTCCATGACGGAACACATAAGGCCAACCCGGGCAGAGGTAACGGATGTTGCGAATGCGGTTCTTGACGGCACTGATGCAGTCATGCTTTCAGAGGAAACTGCAACGGGCAGGTATCCTGTCGAGACAGTCAGGATGATGGCTAAAATAGCCGGGATATCCGAAAGAAAAAGAAAAGAATTTGGTTGCCTGCCCGCTGCCGGCATTGCAAAGAATCAGGGCAAGGACAAACACCGGGCAGTTGAAGATGTACTGTCATACGACGTCCAGTATGCCATAGAAAATATACGCATAAGTCTTGCGGTGGTGTATGCAGGTACGGGTGGAATAGTGCGTGCCATATCCAGGTTTAAGCCGGATTGCTGGATCATATCTGTAACCGGCGACAAACAGGCAATGCATTTTTTAAATCTGTCCTATGGTGTCCATCCGTTTTTAATGCAGGGACAGAAGACAGAACGGCATGAAGACATAATAAAAAAGATAACCCGTTACGGACTTGCAAAAAGTGGAGACAAAATATTGCTTGTTGAAGGTACACTGCGCAAAAAGGATGATCATACAAATTCACTGAGTATAATAACTATATGAGTGATGGATCCGAAAATGTACGTAACCCCAAAGGGGTTGTGCAGTGCCTATCCTTTGAGAAACCCGGATAGGGATGAATTGACATCATCGGGCTTTTCCATCATAA
The DNA here is from genome assembly GCA_021789095.1 of bacterium. Taxonomy (GTDB): domain Bacteria; phylum JAMCPX01; class JAMCPX01; order JAMCPX01; family JAMCPX01; genus JAJYJX01. The sequence goes on along the minus strand of JAJYJX010000076.1, from coordinate 8,003 downwards.
CCATGTGTCCTGCATCCCGTATAATATCAAGCTGTGAGTTTGCAATCTTCTGGTGCATGAACTGGGAGTATTTTAAAGGTGTAAGCATGTCCTTGTCCCCGGCTATGATGAGTGTTCTTGTATGTATGCCTGCAATCTCATTCATCACGTCAAATTTGTTGCACGCCATGAAATCGTTGTAAGCGACCTTCGGGGATAAAACGGACAGTATATTCTTGAACATGTTTTTTGTCTGTTCATCCGCTGATTCATACAGGGAAAACGAGGTTGCAAGCTCGATGTACTGCCTGTAATCTGTTTCGATGGAAGAAAAGACCTGGGACGCTACACGCAGCCTTGACCCTGTCGAAACAAGCACAAGGCCCGCCAGCAGGTCGGAGTGCGCAATGGCGACCTTCTGTGCTGTTGCACCTCCCATCGAATGCCCGACCAGTATACATTTGCCCAGGTCCAGCTTACGGATTAGCCGGACGACAATTTCAGCATATTTATCTATCGAATCACTCCCGTTACCGGTTGAATCGCCGTGCCCGGGAAGGTCAGGGATAATAACCGTCATCCTGTCCTTAAAGTGCATCCACTGCGTCAGCCATATCTGGTTTGTAGAACTGGCACCGTGCAGGAATACCATGGCGGGTTTATTCTGTGTTTCTGAAAACAGGCACGCAAGTGCAGTAGTATCGACATCAATTTTCTTTGTATACATAAATCCTGTATTTATATTTTATTCAATAACAATTAACCGCAAATGTGTCAAACAATACAAGTGCGATCCTTTACCCCAAAAAATGCATTTAAACAAACTTCTCTATTGCATTTTTGGGTTTATGTTGACAAAGGATATTTTGAGATTCCCAGCAGTGACTTCGTGAAGTTTATCTTTGAGAAATGCCCGCCGCTCAGCATGGTCATGAAATCTTCCCTGCCGAATGCACGGGTTGTTATGCTTCGGAGGCCAAGACCCTTCTTATGAAGCGATTGCACCAGTGCCTTTTTTTCTTCGAGGAATGTCAGCTTGTTTTTAATGGCTGTTTTTGCGTCATGCACAGGGCCTCTTAATGCGTCGAACATTACATCGAAGTCGAGCCCGAGCAATTTTCTAAGAGTCTCTATTGTAATGTTCGCATCTTCATCGTCGCGCATGTACTTTAATTTTTCAGCAAGGAAGACATCGCCTGAAAACAGCCAGCCCCTGCTCTTTTCATAGAAAACGGTGTGGTCGTGACTGTGGCCCGGGGTAGGGATTACGTCGAGATTAAAACGGCGCGTCCGGACCTTGTCCGGCAGCAAACCGGCTTCCGAAGGCTCGGGCAGGCCCCATAGAAGCCTGCGGTACCATTGCAGCGCATGCGGGTGCCTGATCAGCTCTATGCCCTCTGCCGGGACAATGGGAGTAATACCCAATCTGTTTGCCGCTGCATTTGCGCCGATATGGTCCTCGTGGTGATGCGTAATGACGATGCTTTTAACCCTGTAATCCTTTATAAACTGCTGCATGTATGTTTTTGAACCGTCAAACCCCGTATCAATAAGAAGGTTATCTATACAAAAGGCATGGACGAAGTACAGGGGCTTGTTCAGCACGGTTTTCGACACCTGTATAGCATGTATATCTTCAAACTTTTCAACCTTAAAAAACATGTTTCAAATCAGCAAATCATTCGTTTGACGCAGGCTTATCACTCATTACACAAACTTCCCTATTCTTCAAATGCATTTTTGGGGTTACACATTGAACCTGAAATATACAACATCACCTTCCTGCATGATGTAATCCTTGCCTTCTATCCTGAGGAATCCCTGCTCCCGCGCAGCCGCCTCTGAACCGGCTTTCACATAGTTGCGGTAGGATATTACTTCAGCCTTGATAAAGCCTTTTTCAAAATCAGAATGAATCCTGCCAGCTGCCTGAGGCGCTTTTGTGCCTTTGACAACCGTCCACGCATGCGCCTCCTGCGGGCCTGAAGTGAAGAATGTAAGAAGATTGAGAAGCCTGTAGCCCTTCTCGATCATTTCATCAAGACCGGAGCGTTTTATACCGAGCTCTTTTAAGTATTCTGCCCGTTCCTTTAAATCGAGTTCAGCGAGCTCTGCCTCTAACTTTCCCGATATGACGGCAATCCCAGCGCCTTCTTTCAATGCTTCCGATTCTACCTGTTTTATAGAGTCCTGTTCCCCGCTCTTGCCTGCGAGTCCGTCTTCACTTACGTTTGCTATGTACATTGCAGGTTTTGATGTTAAAAGGTTAAGCCCGGCAAGAATTTGGTTTTCTTCATGATTTCTCTCAATGCTTATCGCTTTCTTGCCTTCTGCCAGATGGGAAGAGAGCCTTTTCAAAAAACCGGCTTCTTCTATAAGTTTCTTGTTGCCGCTCTTCGAGGCCTTTGACGTCCTGTCAAACCTCTTTTCGACTGTCTCAAGATCTGCAAGGAGCAGTTCCGTGTTTATTATGCCTATGTCCCTTGCAGGTTCTATGCTGCCTTCAACATGGACAACATCCTTGCTTGTGAAGCACCGGACCACACAGGCAATTGCATCAACTTCCCTGATATGGCTTAAAAACCTGTTTCCAAGGCCTTCTCCCTTTGATGCACCCTTGACCAGTCCTGCGATGTCTACAAATTTGAGCGTTGTGTATACTTTTTTCTCCGACCTGTCTATGCCTGCGAGTGTGTCAATGCGCTCATCGGGTACATCAACAATGCCTATGTTCGGTTCTATTGTTGTAAACGGATAATTCTCTGCCGATACCTTTGATGCTGTCAGGGCATTGAAGATCGTTGACTTGCCTACGTTGGGCAGTCCTACTATACCGCAGCTGAAGCCCATTACCCGCCTTTTATACCGTTTACAGATTCCATTGCTTTCTGTCTGTCGCCGTTTATAAACATCCGTAGTCCGTCTATGATCTTATCAAACAACCTTCCCAGCATTTGCATTTCCTGCTCGCTGAATTCCGATAATACATAATCTGTCTTTTCGTATGCACGGTCGGGTTTGCCGATGCCTATCCGTATCCGGTAGAATGCCTTTGTCCCTATATTTTCAATGATAGATTCTATGCCCTTGTGTCCGGCACTGCTCCTGTCATAGCTGAACTTTACCCTGCCGACGGCAATGTCCATATCATCATGCGCAACGATGACGGCATGTGCCGTTAATCCGTATTTCTTCATTGCGGATCGGATCGAAGTACCGCTCAGGTTCATGAAGGTCTGCGGTTTCATGAGGAGAATATCCTTGCCCTGTTGATGCCAGACACCCGTGAATGAATTGAACTGCTTTTTTTTGATCTGGCACCCGAACCTGTCAGCCAGTGCGGATAAAAATAAAAAACCGGCATTGTGCCTTGTGTGAAGGTATTTCTTTTCCGGATTTCCCAGACCTGCAACAATAAGTGCGGGTTTGTGTGTTTTATGTAAACCGAACAACGGGGTTTATTTTGATTCTTTCTTTGCTTCTTTTTTAGGCTCAGCCTTTTCCCTTGCAGCAGGGGCAGCCTGTTTTGTATCTTTCGCCTCTTCTGCAGGCTGTTCGCCTTCTTTTGCTTCTTTGCCCTTCTTGATTACCTCTGGTTCCGCTACAGCCGCCTCTGCTACGACAGGCTGGACTACCTCTTCTTCCTTGGCAGGTGCCATCACATGAACAACAGGGACATCCGGGCTGTCCGTAAATTCAACGTCATTAATGGACTTTATGTCCCTGACATGCAGGGTGTGACCTATATTTAATTCCGTTACATCCACCTCGATATGTTTCGGGATGGCTTTCGGCAGGCACCGTATGTTCAGTTCCCTTGTAACAACTTGAAGGATGCCGCCGAGCTCTATGCCTTTTGCTTTACCCTTTATGAGTACGGGGGCCTTCATCCTGATATATTCGTTCTCGGAAATTTCGTAGAGGTCGACATGCAGCAGTTCATCGGTAACAACATGCTTCTGCATGTCCTTGATGAGCGCGGTTTTCCGGCCGACTTCTCCATTGTTTTTGATATTTATTTTTATCAATTCGTTAGCGCCGGCCTTCAGTATCTTTTTTAAATCTTCAACAGGTATGGAAACGTGCAGGGTATCGTGATGTTTGCCGTATATAACACCGGGTACCAGCTTCTTGTTCCTTACGGCCTTTGCCCCTTGTTTGCCAAACTCCGTTCTCAACAGTGCATCGATTGTCAGATCTTCCATTGTTTTCTCCTTATCCTTATACAAACAGTGAACTTACAGAGGTTTCTTCGTGTATCCTGTTTATAGCTTCTGCAAGCAGGTGAGCTACGCTCTTAATGACTATTTTCCTGCATGAAGCCGTGTGTGCGTCGGGTTTTATCGTGTCCGTTACAATAAGTTCAATCATAGGTGAATTTGTTATTTTGTCAACTGCATTGCCTGAAAGCACCGCGTGTGTTGTACACCCGAATACCTGAGCCGCCCCGTGCCCGACCAGTGCTTCCGCAGCCTGCGATATGGTGCCTGCCGTGTCTACAATATCATCGACAATGAGTGCATTTTTACCCTTCACGTCCCCGATAATGTTCATTATCTCTGAAACATTCGGCTTGGGCCTTCTCTTATCGATTATGGCGATGGACGCATCAAGCCTCTTTGCAAATGCCCTTGCCCTTTCAACGCCGCCGGCATCCGGTGAAACGACCACAATATCATTGTGGATCCTCTCCTTTATGTACTCCAGCAAAACAGGCATTGCAAAAAGGTTATCCACGGGTATATTAAAAAAGCCCTGAATCTGGCCTGCGTGCAGATCAACGGTCAGTATCCTCTGTGCGCCCGCTGTTGTAAGAAGGTCTGCAACGAGCTTGGCAGAAATAGGCGTTCTCGGGTTGACTTTCCTGTCCTGCCTTGCGTAGCCGTAGTACGGTATAACCGCGGTTATACGTTTTGCAGATGCCCTTTTCAGTGCATCGATCATGATGAGCAGTTCCATGATATGATGGTTGCCGGGTATTGACAGGGATTGAACTGCAAAAACATCCATACCCCTTACGTTCTCGTTGATTTCTATCCTGCTTTCACCGTCGCTGAAGGTTTTTACCATCGCATCTCCGGGGTTCATGCTCATGTTTTTGCAGATGTTATCCGTCAGTTCTTTGTTTGAATTACCACTGAATATCTTTAAATTGCCATTCATAATATACCGACCTTAACTGGGGCGGGAGGATTCGAACCTCCGCATGGCAGATCCAAAGTCTGCTGACTTACCGCTTGTCTACGCCCCAAGTAAGCCAGAGGATTTATCAGCCTCCGGCTGAAAAAACTTTCATTATGCCTCTGCTTTGCTTGCAGTTGTTTCCTCACTGCCATTTTTCTCCAGCTCCTTCTTGTAAGCATCAATAACCGTATCCTCTATTTTCTGTCTTGTTTCATTGTTCAGCGGATGCGCTGTGTCCTTGTAACTGCCGTCCTTCATCTTCTTGCTCGGCATAGCCACAAACAGGCCGTTGTTGCCGTTAATAATCCGCAGGTCCCTTATTACAAAGCAGCCGTCAAAGATGATTGTTGCAAACGCCTTTAATCTCTCCTCGTTAACCGGGAATACCTTTACCTCCGTAATTTCCATACTCATTTACCTCCTTATGTTATATGCCTCTTAATTTGTAAACTGCCGTATATTCCTTAGAAATCTTATTGAACACTGCTTGTGCTTCCTGCTCTTCATAGAAGATGCCAAAGATACAGGACCCGCTCCCTGTCATCATAGCGGCTTTTGCACCATAAGACAAAAGTTTCTCCTTTATAGCTTTTATTTCCGGAGTATATCTCCCCGTTACCGTTTCAAGGTCGTTCTGAAGACATCTCATAATATCATCCCTTGTATAGAGGGCACGATCGCACATAAGGGGAAGTTCAGAATTTGTCAATATTTTCAGCTGTGAGTATGCCCATTTTGTTGATATCCCGAAATCCGGTTTTACAACAACATAATACAAATGATCCGTAATCTCAACCTTTTTTACAATGTCGCCCCTTCCTGTTGCAAGCCCCGGGCCGTCGATCATGAAAAACGGAACGTCAGAACCCGCCTGCTTTGAAAGTTCATACAGCTGATCCTCCCTGTACGACGGCAGAAGCCTGTTCAGCGTTTTAAGAACGCTCGCAGCATCACTGCTTGCTCCGCCCATGCCCGATTCAACAGGTATATGCTTTTCAAGCATAACGGTCACATGCTTTTTCCCTATATTTTTATGTCCGAAGAAAAGGCTGGCTGCCAGGTGAGCGGTATTTCTTTCATCAAGCGTGATGCCGTTCATGGAGGCGTTTATGGTTATAGAATCGCCGTCCTCAAGGGAAACGGATATTTTGTCATACAGTGAAACCTTCTGCATAAGCGTAAAAATGTCGTGATACCCGTCTTTTCTTTTGCCTAGAACATAAAGGAACAAGTTGAGCTTTGCGGGTGCCAGGGATGCAGCTTGCACCATGAGATTATTCGGGCTCTTTTATAAGAGGTGAAGTTTTCCTTGTTTCCATTGAGGAGGAGCCGTTGAACGCGGCACCTTCTTCTATTGTAAGAACAGGAGATGTTATGTTGCCCGTGAACCTGCCTTTGCTTTTTATCTCCACCCTGTCATGTGCAGTGACGTTGCCCTTGATCTCCCCGCTTAGGATCAAAGAGCCTGTTTCTATTTCAGCCTCAAGGTTTGCAGTTTCCCCTATGAGAAGCTTTCCCTTCGACTGGATGGTGCCCTTGAAAGAACCGTCTATCCTGACAACGCCGTCAAAGACCAGTTTTCCCTCAAAAGAACTTTCCCTGCCGATAATGGTATGTATTTCCTCCGGTTTAACGCTGATTTCCTTTTTATCAAACATATTACCTCCTACCTGCCCTTATTGTATCCAGGATCCTGTCAAGCTCATCAATAGAGCTGTAATGGATCTCAAGCCATCCCTTGCTCCCGTGATGGTTCACCTTTATTTTTGCCGCAAATATCTTTCGCAGTTCGTCCTCTATGGCATTGATCTGTGCCATGGTCTCCCTGTTTTGCTGGGGCTCTTGCATTTTATGACGCTTGCTTTTGACATAGGATTCGGCCCCCCTTACGGTGAGGTTTTCAGAGCTAATCCTCCTGAACAACTTCAACTGTTCTTCTACTCCCGGCAATGCGAGGATGGCCCTTGCATGTCCCGGGCTCAGGGTATTGTTTCTTATGGCAAGCTTTATCTCTTCCGGCAGTTTAAGCAGTCTTACGGCATTTGCTACAGTGGCCCTGTCCTTGCCAACCCTTTTCGCAACATCCATCTGGTTCAGCCCGAAATTCTCCATGAGCTTCCTGAAGCCTTCTGCCTCATCAATAGGATTAATGTCTTCCCTTTGCAGGTTCTCTATAAGAGATAACAACAGCTGATCCCTGTCATCAACGTCCTTTATTATGACAGGCACTTCCTTCAGACCGATCTTCTTTGCGGCACGCAGCCTTCTTTCCCCTGCTACAAGCTGGAAGCCGCTGCCGTTTGGCTTGACCAGCAAGGGCTGCAGCACCCCGTTTGCCCTGAGTGACTGGGCAAGCTCGTCGATGGTTTGTTCGTAAAATGCCTTCCTCGGCTGGTTCGGGTTTGGAGAGATCCTTGAAACCGGACATAAGAAATAACCCTCCCTGAAGGTTGACTTCCTTGTTTTAACAGGTATTAATGCAGACAATCCCCTGCCGAGTGCATTATGCTTCTTTTCCCCTTTTTCCATTAACCCACCTTATGGTTTATTGTTGTACCCTTGTCTTTATGTTTCTGAAGCAATTCTTTTGCCATTTCTATATAACTTCTTGCTCCCTTTGATGCAACGTCATACAGCAGAACGGGCTTTCCAAAACTTGGCGCTTCACTCAACCGTACACTCCTCGGTATAATTGTTTTAAATCTTAATGATGCAAAATGCTTGTCTATTTCATCCTTTACCTGAAAGGATAGATTATTTCTTGGGTCAAACATTGTCAACAAAATACCTTCTATCTCCAGCACATGGTTTATGTTCTCTATTCATTACTATTCGTGATG
>JAJYJX010000075.1:10387-11318 GCA_021789095.1 bacterium | reverse complement strand
ATCATATATCCTGCCCGTATAATCAAACAATCCTGTTACTATAACAAGAATCCCGGCAATTACAGTGTCTATAATAACAGCAATAATTGTAATATAAGGCCTTGCATACACCATATTTTTATTCAACTATTGCTTTTCCGGTAAGTTCCGGTTATCCCTTTTTAACCACTATTGTGTCTGCTAGCGTATCCCCTATGCGCATGCCCTGCAGGTCAGTGTAAAGAAAATAACTCTCTGCTCCTATAATCACAAGTCCGAGCGAAATAAATAAGAACAAGCCTATAACAGGTACAATGAACATCAGGACAGCAAAACCGAACGGTATATTTCTCAGGGCTGATTTATGTATTGAACATGGTGCATTCGTGTTCTGATCGATGACCTCTATACCGACAAGCAATTTGCCGATTGACCGGCCTTCCATGAGGCCGTCTGCTATAAGACTGTAAACAAGGCCTGTTACAGGACCGATGGGTGAGAGTACACCTGCAACGCTAAGAGCAAAAGCCATATCAATAAACTTGGCAGAAGCCCTTTCAAGAAAAGTTGCCTTAATCATTTTGACGTTGTTCATCTTTCCGCACAAAAACTATAAAAGCCATTGATGGCCTCTTCTGGCTTTCCCGCATGGCATATGTTATTCTCTCAAATCCCCACCCTTTTTTGCTCCACTCATTGAGCGCTGCTTCTATCTCCGTATCCGTCACTGTACTTATCTCGACAACTTTGTATTCTATAGCATCCATAGTAATTTTGCAGGGGCGGGGTAACCGCGCCCCTGCCTACCAATATTATAATTTTATTCCAACCATTTGTTTTTCATACCCTTCAGGCACATAAACGCAGTACGGCTCCTCATCGAGGTAATTACCCGTCTGATAATAAGCCCTTGCCCTGCACCCTGCACAAACAGCCCTGTATTCGCAGGCCC
>JAJYJX010000075.1:7460-10377 GCA_021789095.1 bacterium | reverse complement strand
CTCATGTCCTTGAAGATCTTTGAGTTTTCCCATACCTCTTCAAAAGTCTGTACCCTCAGATTACCTGCAGATACAGGCAGATACCCGCACGGCTGTACAACACCCAGCCTTGAAATGAATGCTACTGCACTGCCTGCAAGGCAGCCCTTCGTCATTGCAGCCATACCGTGTGTTTCGAAGCTCAGCTTTATGCCGTCCTTTTTTGCCCTCTGTCTTATAATCCTGTAGTAATGGGGTGCGCATGTTGCCTTCAGTTCTATCTCTTTATGTGCAATAAACTGATCGTACATCCAGTTCAATACCTGTTCATACTGCACTGCAGGCAGCATCTCGCTGTCGGCTATCATGACGCCGCAGCCTACGGGCACGAGCATGAAGTAATGCAGTGCATCGACCTTCATGTTTAACGCAAGATTGAATATGTCTGCAACCTGATGCACATTGTGTTTGGCAATCGTCGTGTTTATCTGTGTTTCAACGCCGGCTTCCTGAACGAGCCGCAACCCGTTTATTGCGGCATCAAAAGAGCCCGGTATTGCTCTGAAACTGTCATGTATATTTGGATCACCGCCGTCTATGCTGATTGCGACTCTGAGAATGCCTGCATCCTTTATCCTTTTTGCAATAGTATCATCGATGAGCGTGCCGTTTGTTGCAAGCGCCACCCTTAACCCTTTTGAAGAGGCGTATGATGCAATATCGAAGATATCTGCCCTGTAAAGCGGTTCACCGCCGGTCAGTACAAGGATAGGACTGTAAGACTTTGCTATATCGTCCACGATCTTGAATATTTCTTTTGTCGAAAGTTCATTTTTCATCTTTTCGGGCATAGCAACCGCCCTGCAGTGGATGCATTTGAGGTTGCACTGGGCTGTCAGTTCCCAGAATATCAGCCTTGGTACATGTTTCATGTTCATTCTTTCCATAGTGTTCTCTTCTTTCTTATGGCGTCCAGAATAGCATATAATTTCACATCATTGCAAAGTTTATCTTATTAAAGACTAAATCTCAATATCTAAATCCTAAACAAATAAAAAATCATAAAAACAAATGTTCAAAACACTGCACCAACTTCTTTTGAATTTTTGTCATTTGATATTGTTTAGAACTTAGAATTTCGGATTCAGAATTTATCATCTGCCAATTTCCTCAGCTCCTTTGCCGCCTGTTTTGCGAAGTATGTCAGTATCATGTCCGCCCCTGCCCTTTTTATCGAGTACAGAACCTCCATCATTGCCGATTGTTCATCGAGCCAGCCAAGCCTGGCTGCTGCCTTTATAATGGAATATTCTCCGCTGACATTGTAAGCAGCAACAGGCACGTTTGTAATATTCTTAACCCTGTATATGACGTCCAGATAGCTCAAAGCCGGCTTTATCATAACGATGTCGGCGCCTTCTTCTATATCGGTAAGTACCTCGTTTACCGCTTCGCGCGCATTCCTGTAATCCATCTGATAGGCACGCCTGTCTCCAAACTGGGGGGATGATTCAGCAGCATCCCTGAACGGACCATAAAAACTGCTTGCATACTTTGCTGCATAGCTCATTATGGGAGTATTGTAGAAACCGTTATTGTCAAGCCCTTTTCTGATTGCCTGTACCATGCCGTCCATCATGCCGGAAGGTGCAACAATATCTGCACCGGCCTTTGCCTGTGCGACTGCAATCCTGGAGAGATATTCAAGGGTCTTGTCATTATTAACATCACCGCCTTCAACAATGCCGCAGTGGCCGTGCGACGTGTATTCACACATGCACAGGTCGGTAATAACAAGCAGATCCTTTACCTTGTTTTTTATCTGCCTTGCTGCCTCCTGAACAACGCCTGTTTCTGAATATGCATCGGTGCCGGTCGCGTCTTTTGTTTCAGGAATGCCGAACAGTATTACAGCCGGTATGCCGAGTTCGCTTGCCTCCTGTGCATCTGCAACGGCATAATCGATAGACTCCTGGTAGCAGCCCGGCATTGATTGGATCTCTTTCTGCATATGCTTGGCACGGGTAACAAACAGCGGGTAAATAAAATCATCGACACTAAGATGCGCTTCTGCAACAAGGGTTCTGATCCGTTTTGTGGATCTGATGCGCCTGCCCCTGCGTACTGGATATACAGCCATAATTTAAACTCCTTTAACAAAATATAATACTATTACTAAAATATCAAAGCACAAATGTCAAAACTCAAAGGCAGAAGGTCAGAAAGTGAACTGCAGCCACCAAAAGCTGCGGCAAAAGATAACTGCGTTTATTAAATTCACCAATATGAAAAGATGTTAATTTGCTTGATAATTTTTTTTTAAAATAACTATACTATTACCACCAAGGTATGGATACTATTCTTGTAAACATAGCGAGATTAAAAGACAGCATCTCCGAAGCATGCACCAGATCCGGAAGGAACCCGGATGAAGTAAGGCTTGTCGCTGTTACTAAAACTGTCAGCATAGAAAAGATAAAAGATGCTCTTGGTGCAGGTCTCGATACATTCGGGGAAAGCTATGTTCAGGAAGCGCTGGAAAAAATAAATGCACTATCCTCCTCTATCCACTGGCACTACATCGGCAATATACAGAAAAACAAGGTAAAACACATCGTTCAATCGTTTGAGCTTATCCATTCCGTCGGCAGCAGTGATATTGCCGTGGAAATAGACAAAAGGGCAGAGCAAAAGGGACATGTTCAGCCCGTGCTGTTTGAAATCAACGTCGCTGGCGAAGCCTCAAAATCCGGTTTCCGACCCGAGCAGTTTTTCAATGCACTGCAGCTCCTGAAAACCCTGAAGCACATACAGCCGTCAGGACTCATGACCATGCCCCCGCCTGTTAACAACGAGGTACAGCTATCAAACTATTTTGCCGCGTTACGGGAACTCAGGAACAAGCTCCTGAAACAGGGGCTATTCGGACAATCATTCA
>JAJYJX010000075.1:0-7450 GCA_021789095.1 bacterium | reverse complement strand
AGGGAACTTTCAATGGGCATGTCTTTTGATTATAAAATCGCTATAAAAGAAGGTGCAACTATGGTAAGGGTAGGAACGGCAATATTTGGCCAAAGGGGGTAATCATGGATAAAATAATAAGCTTTATCGGTGCGGGCAAAATGGCCGAAGCTATCATATCGGGCTTGCTCTCGTCCAAAAGGGTCACCAACAAGCAGGTCATCATAAGCGACAAGTATGACAACAGGCGCATGGAGATAGAGAAAATATACAATGTAAGGACGGTCACGGGCAATACCGTATGCGTGACTGAAGGAGATATAGCTTTCCTGGCCGTAAAACCGCAGGACATGGCGGAGGTGCTTGAACAATGCAAAGATACGCTGAAACAAAAGTTGGTTGTGTCCATTGCAGCCGGTATTGAGATCTCTTTCATAGAAGGGCTTCTCGGCAAACAGACAAGGATAATACGGGTAATGCCGAATATCGCCGTGACCGAGGGAGAAGGCATGAGCGTTCTTATGAAAAATGCCGCTGCCGATGCCACGGATATCAACCTCGTCAAAGATCTGCTCTCAAGTGTCGGCGACGTAATCGAGATAAGGAATGAAGAGCTGTTCCATGCAGTAACGGCACTCAGCGGATCGGGTCCGGCTTATATATTCATGTTTCTCGAGGCCCTCTCGGATGCAGGGGTTAGGATGGGGCTGTCAAGGGACGTATCCAACAGGCTGGCGATACAAACGGTCATCGGTGCCGGGAAAATGGCAAAGAATGCCGAGCTTTCATTTGCGACACTCAGGGAAGCTGTCACCTCGCCTGCAGGAACGACTGCGGAGGCGCTTGCAGTACTTGAGTCCAAAGGCGTGAGATCGTCCATTGTAGAGGCAATTAAGGCAGCGACGCAGAGGTCAAAAGACATCTCCTCCCGGAACAAATAATGGATTTTCAGAACACGTAGCTTGCCTTGAGAAATACTTCCGAGTTGTTGATAATATTGCCAAAGACTGTTCCACTGTCACCTGCAAAGATGAACCCTCCCACAGCCATGGTTATGTTATCATACGGCATCCAATCCAGTTCCGGGTAAAACATATAAGCGGTAAGGTTATGCGGAGCCATTTCAAGCATTATGGCAACCTGGGCTTTCAGCTTATCATACAGGAAACTCTTATTTGACATGACGGTCAGATAGTTCTGGAGCTGGCTGCCGATCTCGTAAAACTGACCGTGCAGGAACTGGACATTCATGTATGTACCGTCATTGAATGTGTAATCCGTGCCGAGCACATACTTTACAAAGGGGGATGTTGCTATATCGTACGATTCGGGCGCATAAGGCGTATTGAGTACGTAGGCGTTGAACCTGACGGGCTGCTGCGGGATGTTCAGCGCAACCTCCCCCCATACGCCGTGATCGCCGATTGAACCTGCGAAATCTCCTCCTATGATTGAAAGCCTCGGGAAGCCGAGATTTGCGTTCGCTATGATGCTGTTTGCAGATGCCGTGATGTTCGCGGACGTAAGTTCGGGCAGCGTGTACCGTCCGTTGTAATAACTGAGCGAGATATCATAACCCAGCAGCGCCTTCTTTGCGAGCCTGATGCCGTAGCTCATGTCGCCGGACAGGGATTGCGAAGGCCTGTTTACATTTATGTTGATCTGGTCGATATGCAACCAGGACGGTATGGGTACGGAAGTAATAAATGCATTCAGCCATTTGTCAGCAGGAAGAACAGTAGGGACAAATATAGGTTCTATTACACCGGTCAGGGAAATCTCATGGGGAAAATAATACTCTGCAACAAGCAAAGGCACGGGCAGCTTGTTATCAAATGCAAACGGGTCTTCAAGATCGTATGGGTTGACATTGTTTGTAACATTCAGTTCATCTGCAGTCCCCCAGTTCAGGATCTGCTTGCCGATCTTAACATCAAGGTTTTCCAGCAGGAAGCTGTAGAATTCTACGTATACCTGTCTGACATCAAGGTACGTCGGCGGTTCAGAACTGTACTGCTGGAGCTGGGGCAGATATGTTGTCGACTGTGATATACCGAACCCCCTAAACCATACTTCACCGTAGGCGTAAAGCTCTTTTACCCTTTTAGCCGCCTTCAAAGTAAGTCTGTATTCCTCCCTGCTGATCTCACCGCTGCCGGTCTCGGCCCTTGTATCTATAAGTATACTGCCGGAAACAGGGTTATCGGCAAACGCGGGCTTCATGAGAAACAAACCCAGGAATAATCCCAAAAATGCTGTCATACCCGTGAAAAGGGGTATCAAGTTTCGCTGTTTCCTTAGATTCCTGGATTCCCACCCCCGATCGTGGCCGAAGGCAAGCCTCCGCGTTTTTTTAAATGCATTTTTTAGGATTAATACAAAAAAGAGTTTTTTCATAATTCACAGGAACGCTTTCCTCGGATCAAAAAGACGCATGGTAACAAGGTCCTCGACAGATGGATACGCGAGCTGCTTTAAAGAACCTGATACTTTTAGGTCCCGGCTCGCCTTCTCTTTAACAGTTTCAATGTACTTATCAATATCCATGCCTTCCTTATAGGGGTATCTTGTAAAGACAAATTCGCCATTTCCGTCTTTCTCGAATATACCCATATCTGTTACCAGTGTACTGACCTTTTTACCCGGTGCCGTTATATACGAGACCCTGTCCACAAAGCGCATCTGGTTCAACGGACACACGACTATCGTCTCCCTTGCCCCCGCTGAAACATCGTTACCGCCGCCTGACCCGACAAGGAAAATCCTGTCACCGACCATTGTTGAATTAATATTACCAAACCTGTCAACCTGCCCCGCTCCAACTATGCCTATGGTTTTATTTGAATATCCGCCCACCATAAGACCGAGTGTTTCCAGTGAACTTGTAAGCTGTTTACACGTCGGTATATTGGCAAAGTTGAAAATAAATGGATTCCCGGGCCTCGGATAATACCCGTAAAATCCGATTTCAGCTACCAACTCGACATCAACATTTGCTTTCTTAAGCCTTATGACCGACAGCCATGCTGCCAGGTTTGAATTGCCGATACCCGCCAGGACCGCCTTATAACCATTTTTACGTATCTTTTCATCAAGTATAAACGAGGCCATTGCAGTCATCAGCTCGTTTTTTGACGGCTCTCCGGACGCAGAAATACCGTCAACGACATCCAGTATCTCATTTTCCCATGACAGGGGCTTTGCTTTTCCTTTAAGATCAAGCATTCTCTGGCCCCCGAGTTTCTGCAGATATCCGTTATGACCGGATACACCGGTTATCCATTTATCAATCCATGCATCAAGGGTATCGATTGCTTTGGCTGCATCCCTGAATTCCAGTATAAAGTCATAATCTTCGCTGTAACCGTCAAACAAGTCAAACCCGCTCTCCGGCATACCGCTTGGATGAGCACCGAATTCCATGGGAACAACTGCCCTTACAAGATATGAAGGCAGCTTTGAAAGGTGTGAGTATTCCCGTATGGTATCTTCGTCGACTATATGCTCCGCAGTAAGTATAACGCCGTTTTTACTGGCATACGCTCCGTAGAATTCCTCAGCATACGGCGGCGTGAATATTGCATGGCCGGACCTGTCGGCAGCAAATGCATGGTAAATGGAGATATCGGGATTGACGGCCTTCAGTACACCTGCATCGTTGGACGGTTCAAACGGATGGGTCACCCTTTTAAAACTGTCATGATTTTCTGTTTCCATGGTACTGCCCATGACAGAGTTTACGGGAATAAATCCGATACCAAGCGCACCAGCCATCAGCCTGAGCGTAAAAGCAAGGATGCTCCAGTTCTCTATATCGACCTTCCTGTTCAGGTAAAGATTCTGGACAACGATATTGGGTGTCGGTGACGGGTAAGGGTCGCCTGCGTATGTTGTGACCACCCTTTTTACCATTCCGAGATGCATCATTACTATAACATGATTTATTGCGCCCAGGGTTATTATATCGAAGCCGGGCTTTGATTTGTAAAACTGCCTTATAAGCTCATAGGATATGCCGTACGGTATACTGCTCGTTATACCTATATGAATGGACATGCCGGGTTTTATGAAACGGTTCACGGCTTCACCCGCACTCATTAGCTTGTTTTCGCCCTCTTCTTTTGGAAGATGTTTCAGAGCTTCCAGCACGCTTTTAATATCCCGGTTCATGAGCGCCCCTTTCCTTTATTTCAGGATTCCTTCTTCGTTAATGCGTCCCAGACCTTTTTCACCTGCGCGGTTGTTTCTGCCGTACTGCCGGAATTATCGATAACAAAGTCCGCCTTCTTTTCTTTTTCTTCGATCGGCATCTGGGCATGCATCCTCTCCACGATGTTTTCGTAAGCCATTTCAGGCGAACGCCTCTGTATTCGCTTTATCCTCGCATCCATATTGCAAATTACAACAATTACCGGTCTTAACCAGCTGTCAGCGCCTGTTTCAAACAATAAGGGCACATCTATAATAATTATGCCATTCTTATTTATGTACCGTCCGATCTCCTCTTTAATCCTGTCATACACGTAAGGGTGTACCAGTCCCTCCAGCCATTTCCTTTCCCCAATATTTTTGAATACGATCTCGGCAATCATTTGCCTTTTAATCTCAAGGTTGCTGTCAAGAATGTCGTTTCCATATCTCCTGACTACCTGCTTGTAACCGTTTCCGCCCCTTGACAGATAGGACCTCGCAATGACATCGGAATCTATAATAACAGCACCAAGGGCCTCGAACATATGTGCAACGGTAGTTTTACCCGTGCCGATACCGCCTGTTAATCCCGCAATCTTCATGCAAAGAAAATATTTTATATTGACATATTTGTCAAGAATATAGGCAAGGGAACCTCGTTAGAAGTTTGGCTGGTTGTAACTATTTGCCTTCATGAAAGATCCGCTTTTGATTAAGGATCTTCTAACGGGGTAAAAGAGAACGGCCTATATCAGGGAGAAAAACCGTTTGAATACCTGAGCACTTATCCTGTTCAGGTTATCTATATAAATTCTCGTATCTGCCAGTGTTGTTTTGATATCAAAGGACGGTTTCAGGGATTCCACCTCTGATTTATACTCTTTTATCCATGCATTGATGTCAGACTCTTTTACTTCTATGTGGAACTGCAGTCCGTATATATTTTTATCAATCCTGAATGCCTGGTTCTTATACAGTGCTGAACTTGCGAGCAGAGAGGCGCCATCGGGCAGATCGAATGTATCACCATGCCACTGGAAGACCCTGAGACTTTTATTCTGTTTATCGGACAGCGGGGAAAAAACAGGGTCGTTCCGTATTTCATCCGAGAAGGTTATATTATACCACCCCACCTCTTTTTTACCGCCTTTATAAACCCTTCCTCCCAGCGACTGGGCTATTATCTGCGAACCAAGGCATATGCCTATAACCGGTAAACCCGTGCTTCTGGCTTTCTTAACAAGATCAATTTCGTTCTCTATAAACGGGTATTTGTCACTCTCATAAACACCCATCGGTCCGCCAAGGATTACAAAAGCACCATAGCCTGACACATCCGCAGGCAGACGATCCTTCCATGTATCAATATAAACATACGGTGTGTTGGTTTGTTTCAGTACCTCCTCTATGCTGCCGAGCCCCTCAACACCGATATGTCGTATAACGCCAACAGTTTTATTCATAAATTCCGATAGCGCGGCTTACATATTGTATCCTTCTTCACCGTGCTGCGTAACGTCAAGCCCCATTACCTCTTCTTCCTGCGTGACCCTCAATCCAATGGTTTTATTAATAATCTTGAGGATTATAAATGTGCTGGTAAAACCGTAAGCAATAGTTACGGCAACTGCGAGTAACTGAATAAAGAACAATCTTGGGTTGCCGTAAAACAGGCCGTTGGCACCACCGGCATTGATCGCAACGGTCGCAAAAAGTCCGGTTGCAAGAGCCCCGAAACTGCCTCCCACACCGTGTATGCCGATTGCATCAAGCGCGTCATCATAGCCGAGCTTCGGTTTTATGCTTACTGCATAGAAACACAACATGCCTGCCACGAACCCTATGATGATAGCAGCCATCGGAGTCACATAACCCGATGCTGGCGTAATTGCCACGAGCCCTGCTACAGCACCACTGGTGGCTCCAAGCATGGTCGGTTTGCCGCTTTTAGCCCATTCGGCAACAACCCATCCGAGTGTTGCTGCCGCAGCAGCCGTGTTTGTTACAACAAACGCAGACGCTGCAAGTGCACCTGCCGAAAGCGCGCTCCCGGCATTGAACCCGAACCACCCGAACCAGAGCAGTGCCGCACCCGTTATAGTCATCGGGAGATTATGGGGAACATACCTTTCCTTGCCGTAATTATGTCTTCTGCCGATCACAACCACCGCGGCAAGTGCGGATATACCCGAACTTATGTGGACAACCGTTCCCCCTGCAAAATCAAGTACACCGAGGGAATGTATCCATCCACCCGCTCCCCATACCCAGTGTGCTATGGGATCATAAACCAGTGTAGCCCACAAAATAATAAATACAAGAAATGCCTTAAACTTCATCCTCTCTGCAAATGCGCCGGTTATAAGCGCAGGCGTTATTACTGCAAACATCATCTGGAATACCATAAACACCTGATGAGGGATTGTGGGTGCATAGTCCGGATTCGGTGTAAGTCCGACATGGTTCAATCCAAACCATTTCAGACTGCCTATAATGCCGTGTATGTCCGGTCCGAATGAAAGGCTGTAGCCCCACAAGACCCATTGGATACTTATAATTGCAAGTATGATAAAGCTCTGCATTATGGTGGCAAGTACGTTTTTCTTCCTGACCATGCCTCCGTAAAACAGGGCAAGCCCGGGTGTCATAAGCATAACAAGTGCTGTTGCAACCAGCACGAATGCGGTATCTCCTGTATCAATCTTCTGGGCCGTGTTGGCGACATCTGCAAATGCCATTGCAGGTAGAAACAGGATCACGGAACCAAAGATGCATGATAAAATCTTTTTCATGTTTTCACCTTTTTGATTAAAATTTATTGATTCATCTGTTAAAATAATCGGGCTAATACAGGGATTAACGTAGGGGCGAGGTAACCTCGCCCCTCCTATAAAATTTATGCGTCAAAATACAGGCTGAATTCCAGGGGAACCGGTCTAAGCTTTACAGGGTTGACTTCAGCCTTTACCTTATACTCTATCCATGTCTCTATAACATCGGATGTAAATACGTCACCCTTCAGCAGGAATTCGTGGTCCTTCTTCAGTGCGTTGAGTGCCTCCTCCAGACTCCCGGGGGTACTTGGCACATTCTTCAATTCTTCGGGCGAAAGTCCGTAAATGTCCTTGTCAAGGGGTTCGCCGGGCTTGATCTTGTTCTGTATACCGTCGAGCCCTGCCATGAGCATTGCTGAGAATGCAAGGTAGCTGTTGGATGCAGGATCCGGGAACCTGACCTCGATCCTCTTTGTTTTTGGAGACGGAGAAGACATCGGCATCCT
>JAJYJX010000074.1 GCA_021789095.1 bacterium | reverse complement strand
GGTATTGAGCAATACGTTAAGGAAAATAAATCAACCAAGCAAATATAGGGACAACCTCCATAATTTTTGCAATATGGGGGTTGTCCCTATGTTTACCCATGTTTCATGTTTACCATGTTTATGTTTGCACATCTTTAATAGAATGCATTGACAGGTGTGCTGAAATATCAAAATTATTATATAATATAATGAGTTGCCATTGATGGTTTTTGTATGATTTGAAAAAAAATAAAGGCAATACTTCCTTATTCTCCAATATACCTATTATACATACATAAAGGTGCATATTTTAAACCATAAAAAAAGGAGGAAGAAATGGTAAGCAGGAAAAAAGAAAAGATTTACAAAGTGTTGGCGGTGGTTTTATTCTTAACCATAGTGTATGCAGGCTGTGGAAGCAGCAGTGGAGGAGGAGGCAATCAGGCGCCTCCATCAACATCTTCTGTCACTACAGCAGGAGGGCTTGCAACGATCAGTACAGGGAGCCTGGTAATTGCTTTTGTCCCGTCTCCTGCTGGTGTAATGGCTCTTCCGATATCACAAAGTGGTTCTTCTTTTGCAACAGCTTCTTACGGCACACCAAAACTGAATGAGATGGCATTGTCAAGAATCACTATAACCACATCATTCAGTTTAGGCGGTTGTGCTGCGGACGCAGCGAACCTGAAGGTCGTATGCATTGGTTACGACTCTTCAAAAGTAGCGGTTATTGATGTATCGGGCTATATAGCCGGCGGATCCGTTCCCACAGCAACAGAGTATGATCTTGGGAACAGCGTGACCGGAAGCTTCAGCGGTGGAAGCTGTATTAACTGCGGTGTCATAATCGATTCTGTTGATCATGGATTTATAGTATCATCAGGCGACGGATACCGTGTTGTTAATTATTCAGGAACAGTATTAAAATCCTATTTATCCAATCCGGCTGCAACGACACCTATGGATCTGTCAACGGAAAATTTCGGTTATGATCCTGTAAAAAACAGAATCTACTCTCCAGAGTATGGTTCTGGCTACACAAATAGCTATCTATGGGTCATTGATGTCAACACCGGCAAGATCTATCACTGGAATAAAAGGATGGTGGATACAACCGTAGACTCTGCAAACGGCCTGCCGGAGCTCACAGGCTTATATATTACTCAGCTTACACCAGATGCAGCTTCGATTGATGCAGCTACAGGCATTCTGACCCTCGGGCACGAGTGGACGCCGCTTTTACTGGTTCTTAATATGAATGCAGCGACGTTCAACGATTCAACTTCTACCTTTGATGCGCCGTACACCGTTATTCCGCTGCAAAGCGTTTATTCACCAACTACATGGCTTACAACGGGTATGGTAATCGAGCCATCAAGTCACGTGCTGTTTCTTGAAGAGGAGTTTGGAGACGGCATAGGTGCTGCCACGCTACCTACTACAGCTTCAGGCGGAAGTGTTACGGTAACATCTTATACATCAGCCCAGATACCAACCACTGTAGGGACATATTGTCCGGCCATTTCATCATGGATGAGTGTAGGTGATCCTCATGGCCTTTCAGCATTTACCGCTATTATAGGCGGCAAGCCCATGGGCCTTCTGGTAGATGAGACAGCGTCCTGTATGGCAATTGTTGATCTCAAGGGGCTGCTTGCAGCGCCCAAGGAGCCGTCAACCAACAAGGTTGCATCGAGCTATGACCTTTTGGCCAACCACATAATAAGTTTCATACCACTCCAGTAAATAGTACGGGATCTTTGCTGCAGTATGAACCGGCGCCCAGCGAAATGTGGGGCGCCGGTTTTTCTGATATCTGAGATGGACATCCGCAGGTCGTGGGTTCAAATCCCACCGGGCGCTTTTGTTTAAACGACTCAGAGGGGAAGGAACTCTTGGCATTCCACTTCTGTTGTCCAGGATTTTATGTAAACCGGGGACAGCTTCCTCTATAATTGTAGTCTATATTTTTCAGGCCTTGTCTTTCTTGCGTTCTTCTACGCGTAATTCCAGAACAATATGACCCCATCCGCCGCATCGTACCCCAACATCAAAACAGCCTGTCCGCTTGAAACGCATCGTATTGGGATCAGTTCCTGCATAGAACAGCTCATTTGAAGTGAAGATCAATGGCGCCACCACAGACAAGGCATAGATACAAATTTTCTTTGGATTGAGTTTGGTTATAAGATTGCCGGCACCATCGAAGTAGAGCTTATCGCCGACTTTATGCTGACTATTGCATCCGTGGGATTCCACTACTTCTGCGATGATTGTCTTATTCATTAAAGCAGGGACCTGTGACATAACATCTTCATTTCTTGGATTTTGATAGAACATTTTCATTTCTTCATCAGTGTATCCGAGATGTTCCTGCAATGATTTAAATACCTCTTCGCTTACTTTCATTTTGTAACCTCCTTTAAAATTTTTTCGTGGTTGACAAAGATACATCCTTCTTCGTTATTTGCTGTTATCTCTGTTTATGTCCAATTGACTTAATTGCCCGGATATACACGGTTTATCATTGCCTTTACAATAGAGATCAAATCTATTCCTATGTTCTCTATTCAGATTCCTAAGAATTAAGGTATTTTCATAGTATACCGGACCTTTAAGAAAGAAATCGAGCGTGAGCGGTGTGCCTGTTTCCGATACGGGCAGGAGGGAAACAATGTGTGCCACAACCCGGATGGGTTGCGCAAAGTCCCGTTTAAATCCCAGCATCCTCGCATACGTCGTCCAATAATGAAGCCCATTGGTATCTCCGGAAACACGGGCAAATCTAAATCTGTTTTTTGCGGCAAGATACCATTCATGGGTTATGGACGCATCATGGACAGGCTCAAGCCGTGGGGCAATATACGTCGCTTCGCCTTCGCTGAAATTTCCGGGGGCAAAATATGTTGCTATAATGTCCCATACTTTCTCTCCATCAGCTGTGATCTCTGAAACCATGTTAACTTCGAGTCCTTTGGGGACTATACGTATGGGTGAATTCCTGCACGCAATCCGGATCTTTTCACCGGGTCTCATATCCCGGTACATGGTTATACTATTGCGCGTATTCAAAACCTTGAACATTGAAAAAGGCATCTCCTTCATGCATAAGATCCGCAGCATATAAGGATAAGCAAGAGTGAACGGATAGAGAAGCGATATGGATGACGTACGGGAAATCCCGCATATCTTATAAAAATCATTTAAATGTTTTTCGTCGATTCTGAGACCTTCCTTTTTAGCATGAATTTCGGGCATCCGGTATCCGGATACATACTTGCTTTTCCGGTTCCTGAAAGCTTTCCACAGTGTATAGAGAGCCGAAGGTCTTTCTTTGAATGTGAACGTAAGGTCAATCTTCATGCTTGTCTCCTTTGATGATAGGTCATATATTTCTTTTACGGGCAAGGGCGGCCCATGCGGCACGTGATATTTCACGGACGGCTTCATCCATTCTTGTGTGTGCTTTCCCGGACAGATACAGCCGCGCATATTCCTGGCATGGTCCCAATATCACTGCGATCATTATGTCCAGCGGGATCTTTCTGATCGACCCAGCTTTGATGTGCCGTGCGAACCAATTTTCTATTCTTCGGGCAAAATCTTTATTCAACGCATTTATTGCCTCTTCGGTGACGGCCAAAAAAGATTCGTGACGTCTCTGGAACAGAAACCGCGACCATTCAGGGTTCCGGGCAACCCAATTCAAGTGATACCGTATCATTGCGGTAATTCCACGGGTTGCATAGTGCTCCTTGTCGAGATCTCCAAGCAAGCCTGTTTGGTATTCACGTATTCCCTCAAGGTAAACGGCGGAAGCGAGCTGTTCCTTGCTTTTAAAATGATGGTAAACGCTGCCGTTGCTGGCTTTTGACCGCAAGCATATATCCGCCATGGTGGTCTCATTGAATCCCATCTCGGTAAAACAATCCAGTGCTGCTTTGATAATTTCTTTTTGTCGGAAACCGGATTGTGCATGCATTCTTTTCATATTAGAATTATAATCTGGAATATAATTCTAGTCAAGGGAAATGTATGCATCCCTGACATACTGTCTAAAATGTAAAATCATATTTGCCGAATCCGCAGGTCGTGGGTTCAAATCCCACCGGGCGCGGGTTTACTGTTTTCAGGATTTTTACGTTCCGGATTTCTAAATCAATTGACTGTCATACGGTATCGCTTTACTATTAGCCCAATGAAACAGGTAAAGGGTAATATATATCTGTTGGAGTCCGCCGGGTTTGTAAATATCTATGCAATAGTGCGGGACAGCGGCGTTCTAATCATTGATACAGGTACGCCGGGCAAGGCAGAAACTATTATCAAGGAACTTGCAGGAATAAACGTCAAACCTTCCGATATAAAAGCCATAGTCATAACCCATGCCCATCCCGACCATGCCGGTTCATGCGCTGCACTTTCAGACAAATCGCCTGCAAAAATTTATGTCCATAGGAACGACTTTGACATTTTGCTGGGCAAAGCCCCGCTTCCGGAGCCGCGCTATTTTGTGGAAAAGCTTTCTTCATTCATAACCAAGCATTTCTGGAAATATACACCGCCAAAGCATGCAATACCCGTTGATGAACATTCAGCCATCCAGGACTTCGGGGACTTCAGAATCATCCATACGCCCGGACATACCCCGGGTTCCATATCCATCCTTGATGCAAAAGACGGAACACTCTTCTGCGGTGATGTAATAAATAACAGGGGCAACAGTCTTACCGGACCTCTTAAATATTTCACCATCGATGCAGGACAGGCATGGCATTCCGTGGAAAAACTCGGTGTATTGAACTTTAATACCCTGTGCCCGGGACATGGTACATGGATCCCGGAAAATGCCCAGCAAAAAATACAAGACCTGCTTGCAAATAAACGTATCGGAAATGATTGAATAAATACTGTGTTCAATATAATGGACGGAGATGTGGCAAAGAACGTTGTTGAGATGCTGAAAGACAAATACGGGATCACGGATGCAACAAAGGAAAAAATCATTGACGTGCTTTCGAATAAGTACAACATAAGCGTGGAAAAACTCCAGAAACTCGGGCCCATAGTTATTAATATAGGCACACTTGCTCCGGCAAATACACCATGGATCAAGGATGCAATAGATACAGTTGTCCCATCCCTTTCATGGGAAACAAGCGGCGTAGTTAACCTTAAGATTTACGCAGGCGGGGTAAGGGGAGAGGATGTGGATGTTGTAAAGAAGATGCGCCTTGGAGAACTCCAGGGCTGCGGATGTACAGCCCAGGGTTTTATGGATGCCGTGCCGGAACTGGCTGTTTTAACACTGCCGTTAGTTTTCGATAACTACGGCCAGGTTGATTGTGTTTTAGACGGGTTGAGGAATGAAATAGAAGCCGCATTCAGAAGACACGGGTACATTCTGACCGGATTTATTCATACAGGGTTCTTTTATACGTATACCAATCATGAGCAAGGAAAAAGGGAACATGGGCACGATCATAGGAAATTTTGAAATCCTGGAACAGATAGCCTCCGGAGGGATGGCGGTAATCTATAAAGCACGCCAGACCACCCTTGACCGCCTTGTTGTAATTAAGGAGCTCAAGTCCGCATTCAAAGAGGACAAGGAGATCATTGCGCGCTTTGAGCAGGAGGCCAAGGCAGTGGCAAGGCTCCAGCATGAGAACATCGTAAACGTAATAGAGTTCTGGCACAAGGGAGGCTCCTATTATATCGCCATGGAATATTTGGACGGGGCAGACCTTTCCAGGATCCTCGAGAGTACCGGTCCGCTGCCCCTGAACATCGGCCTTATTATAGCCTCCGATATCGCAAGGGCACTGGAATACGCACACGAGAGGGGGATCGTACACAGGGACCTGAAACCGTCGAACATCCTCATCTCAAAGGAAGGAAAAGTCAAGCTCACGGACTTCGGGATCGCCCATATCGAGGAGGAGCTTGGCGGAAAGGGGCTCACAAGGGCAGGGCTTTACATGGGGACACCGGCCTATATGTCTCCCGAACAGACAGACGGAAAACCCGCTGACCCGTCATCGGACATCTGGTCATTCGGATGCGTACTCTACGAGATCTTCTCAGGCCAGAGGGCATTTGCCGAGCACGGCAAATCCACGTTAATGGAGAGCATCAGAAAGGGTAAGAGGACCCCTCAAACAGAACACTTCAAGAAAACAGCGCCCTGGAGACTCAGGAGATTTATTAACCTATGCCTGAAGATGAAGCCCGGGAATAGGCCTACTATCCAGCAGTCCAGGGCATATCTTCTTTCTTTGGCACAGCAAGAGAACAAAGGGAAAGATTATTCCATGGTCCTGAAGAGTTTCTTTGAAGACAAAAAGGGATTTAACCCTGTTGAGGCAAAGACCACGGTAAAGCAAACAGCTCCCAAGACCTTGCCCCTGAAGAAGGTGGTGTGGATGGCTACAGCAGTTGCGATCATGGCCATTATCGCAGGGGGCGGATACGCATTCCTGAAAGGAAATACGCTTGCTGTTATAAAGGAATCAGCAGCCCGTATACGCGGGCCCATGAAAATCCCTTTTGCCGGAACCATGTCTGAGTTTATAAGAAAGAATTGGTCGTTATTCCCGTCCCAGTCAGCAAAGCCCCAGTCCCAGACTACGGAGTCGGCGTCCCACGCAGCAGCACTCCCTACCCAGACCACAATGCCAGTGTATCACGCAGCGGTGTTGCTTACCCAAGCTGCAGAGCCGGTGTCCCACACAGCGGTGCTGCCGGCTACAACAGCCGCAAATGTGGCACCTGTTTTGCCGAAGATCGGTTATGTCAGGGTCGTTGCTTTGCCCTGGGCAGAGGTCTATATTGACGGAAAGAAGGTCGGCCTTACGCCAACGGCCCAAAGGTTCCAGGTTACTGCAGGGAAACATAAAGTGCAGTTTAAGAATCCCTATTACAAATCTGTTAGCAAGGTTGTTGAGGTTTCCAGCAATAGGATCATCCTTGTCAAGGTTGATTTGAAGAAAGGAAGGAAAAAGAAGTGAAGAGGTTGATCTGTCTTTTTCTTGTTCTGCTCAACGTATCGACTGCCTTTGCATCGGTTATAAAGCACAGGATAAAACATGGAGAAACACTCCCTGCGATTGCACGGTACTATTACGGAGACGAGAAAAAAGACCTCTACATCATTAATGCCAACCATCTTGACCCTCAAAAGCCCCTTAAACCCGGAAAAACCATCATCATCCCGTTTGTCACTATCCACAAGGTGAGGAAAAAGGAGACCTTTAAGGACCTTGCAAAAAGATACCTCAAAGACCCGAGGAAATCCAAAGCCCTGGCAATGCTTAACGGCATGGACGAAAAGAAGGTGCTGAAGCCCGGAACTATGGTAAAGGTCCCCTTTGAAGTGTTCTATCGTGTGGAGCGGGGTGATACCCTGGGCGGTATCGCGACCAGATACCTCGGGGATGAGAAGGATGCCGTATTCCTTAAAGATTATAACAGGCTCAAACGCCTCGGCGACATAAGGCCGGGGGAAAAGCTTGCCATACCCCTGATGGTGGAAAGAGTAAAGCACGTAAATGAAAAAAGCCTTTCGAAGATAGAAGAAAAGAAAATCAATCCCTCGTTGTATACAAAAGCGCTGGATGAAGCCATCGCCCAATACGATGAAGGAGAATATAAATCATCGATTGACAGTCTTTCAGGGATCACCCTCAAATTCCGGGATGACATGATCCTGAAAAGGGACCTGGTGAAGATACACCAGTATATGGCATTCGATTATATAGCCCTTGACGAAGCTGTGGCCGCGAAAAGGGAGTTTCTGGTGATCCTGAAACTCGATCCAAAATTCCGCCTCGACCCCAGGGATACATCCCCGAAAATACTCTCCGTATTCAATGAAGTGAAGCCTTAAACGGCTTTAGCCTGTTCACCGGATCAAGCTTTCCGGCTGTAAAGGACATGGCTTTACAACGGGTATTGACCCCGTAAGAAGCTTTTTTATCAAAGCAGCAAATTCCTGACGGGGCATTATTTTCTATCAGATTAGCTTCTAACGGGGTTGACTTCGTATTTACAATCCATATTTTTTATCCCGTTAGAAAGTTCCCCTCTTGGGCCGGCGTCCGTCTCAAAAGGAGAGCAGTTTTTTGCTGACTTTCTAACGGGGTGAACATGATCATGGAACAAAAGTGGATATGCATCGTTTATAATAACTTAAGGAGATAAAGTTTTTAATGCAGATACGCTCTATACATTATTATTATCGCAGGTATGTTCAGAGCACTGTGCTTATGCTGTCAACGTTCTCGGTCTTTTTGACCGGATGCAGCACGCTCCCGGGCATACGCTCCAACACGTCACCGGCCCCTGACGTACCGTGGAAGCCGGTACCGCAGGAACTCACGTCTGAATACGCTCTACCTCCCACATCCACTGCAATCGCGTCGCTCTTTGAAGAGAAAGGCCGAAACCTTACGCTTGCCGACATTCTTGACATAGCTCTCCAGAACAGCTCTGTTACGAGAGCAGCATGGTTCCAGGCACAGGGTGCTGCTGCCAATCTCGGCAGTGCGCGGTCTTTGTTTTTTCCGACGGTCAGCGCGAGCGGAAACTTCACACGTAACAAGTATTCGATCGTGGGTACTCCGGTAAATGTGCTGGATACCACATACGGCATGGCCGGCAGCATAAACTACATACTTTTTAACTTCGGCGGGAGGGTATCACAGGCTGACGAGGCAAAGTATGCAATGGTCGCAGCAAACCTTAGCCAGAATACCGCTATACAAAACGTGATCCTTCAGACAGAATCGGTTTATTACCAGTACCTTGCTGCAAGGTCCCTGCTTGCCGCAGAGGAGGCAAGCTTTAAGGAGGCAAAAGAGAGTCTTGATGCTGCAGAGGCAAGGCACAACTCCGGGGTTGCAACGATCGCCGACGTACTTCAGGCAAAAACAGCTTTTTCACAGGCGAAACTTGCCCGTGATAATACGCAGGGACAGGTTGAAACAATACGCGGCGGGCTTGCAGCCTCAATGGGGCTGCCTGCAAACATTCAATTCGATGTTACCGATCTTCTTCCGGAGAGCATACCTGTTGACGCGGCATCCGAAACTGTGGACGGGCTTATTAAAGAGGCAGAAGCCAAGAGGCCGGATCTTGCTGCTGCACGGGCGCAGGTTATGAGTTCCGGGTACCATGTTCATTCCGTGCTTGCCCAGGGAATGCCGAGCCTTGCACTGAACGGTTCGGCATCAAGGACGTACCTTTACGGTATTGCCGGAGCCCCTTATTATGACAACTATTCCGCAGCGGTTGTTTTAGAGTTCCCGCTTTTCTCTGGTTTTTCAACCAGCTACAATGTACTTGCTGCAAAGAACTATACAAAGACAGCAAGGGAACAGGCAGAGAGCCTGAGACAGGCCGTTATACTTGAGGTGTGGAACAGCTATTATGCACTCAAGACAGCTACCCAGGCCGTAAAAACGAGCGAGGACCTGCTTGCAAGCGCACAGCAGTCGGAAGATGTGGCACTTGCACGGTACAAGGCAGGCGTGGGCAGCATCATAGACCTGCTGACAGCACAGAGCGCACTTGCTTCAGCAAGGGCCCAGGAGATCCAGGCAAGGGCAAACTGGTTTATTTCAATGGCGCAGCTTGGACACGACACTGGCATGCTCGGCCCTGAAGCTCCCGGACTAAATGTGCCTGTGATCAAATCAGGGATGGATACGGAAAACGGAGGTAATAATAACAATGAGAAATAAGTATGGTAAGAGCAATAAACATACGCACCTGTTTAAACCTGCATTACTGGCCGCACTCATAACTTTGCTCGTACTGGTGTTCCAGTCATGCTCAAAAAAAAGCACCGGCATGTACAGCCGGAAGACAGCAGTACCCGTCGTTGCTGCGGCAGCTGTCAAAGAGACGGTCCCCATGCAGATAAGTACTATGGGCAATGTAGAGGCTTACTCGACTGTATCGGTCAAGGCACTTGTTGGCGGAGAACTCAAAGAGGTCTATTTCAGGGAGGGACAATTTGTGGACAAGGGTGCAAGGCTTTTCCTGATAGACCCGCAGCCTTATGAGGCGGCGCTCGAGCAGGCAAAGGCCAACCTGCAGCGCGACAAAGCCCAGTTTGAAAACGCCGAACAGGACGTTAAACGCTACGAAGACCTTGTGAAGAAGGATTATGTAACGCAAGAGCAGTATGAGCAGATAAAGACAAATGCCGAGGCATTGAGCGCTACTGTAATGGCGGACGATGCGATGGTAAGAAACGCACAGCTGCAACTCGGCTACTGCTCTATAAATGCCCCGATATCCGGCAGGACAGGCGACCTTCTTATAAAGGCCGGAAACATAGTCAAGGCAAACGATACAACCCCGCTTGTAACAATCCAGCAGATAAAGCCTGTATATGTAACCTTCTCGCTGCCGGAACAGTACGTACCTGACATAAGGGAATACTCGCAGCACAAAAGACTCAAGGTTTCAGCTTTTCTTTCAGGCGCATCTGCAGTAGAACCCGTGATCGGGACCGGAAAGACAGATGCGTCGCTGACAGGCGAGCTTACCTTTATGAATAATACCGTTGATACTGCAACGGGCACAATTCTGCTGAAGGGGACTTTTCAGAACGAGAGGGAGATACTCTGGCCCGGTCAGTTTGTAACTGTCACATTAACACTTACCAGTATACCTGATGCGATTGTTATTCCCAGAAGAGCGATACAGGTATCGCAGACGGGGCAATACGTATTCGTGGTCAGGCAGGACAACACCGTTGAAGCAAGGAAGATTGTTTCAAATTACAGTTATAATCATGAAAGCATTATAGAAAAAGGCATTTCCCCGGGTGAAATGGTTGTAACAGACGGCCAGCTCCAGCTTGTGGACGGTTCAAGGGTAGCGATTAAAAATAAGATCAATACCGGGACAAACAGCCAATGAACATCTCGGACTTATTTATACGAAGGCCTGTAATGACCACCCTGGTCATGCTGGGACTCCTGCTATTCGGCATAATAGGGTATAAGCTGTTGGCTGTCAGCGACCTGCCGAACGTTGATTTCCCGGTCATACAGGTCATGGCCGCACTTCCGGGTGCAAGCGCTGATACCATGGCATCAGCAGTTGCAACGCCGCTCGAACGGCAATTTACAACCATATCCGGACTGAACGCAATGTATTCTTCGAGTATGCTCGGGGCTACGCAGATAACGCTTATGTTCGATCTGAGCAAGAACATAGACGCAGCTGCACAGGACGTTCAGGCTGCAATAGCCGCGGCATCACCGCAGCTGCCGCAGGGCATGCCGAGCCCTCCAACGTACCAAAAAGTAAACCCTGCCGACATGCCGATCGTTTATATAGCCCTTACATCAAAGACCCTGCCT
>JAJYJX010000073.1 GCA_021789095.1 bacterium | reverse complement strand
GTTTTGTTGCTGCTCCGAAGTGATCCACATGTCCGTGTGTTAAATAGATACCATCGAGATGACTGATATTATTTTCCTGCAGATACTGGATAAGCTGATTGTAAGAATCTCTCAGTCCTGTATCTATAAGTATGCAGTCTTTTTTCCCTACAAGATAGGTATTAACATGCTGTACCTGCGGGAACGGCAGGGGGAGAACAAGTTTGCGGACAAGGGTGTCTATCACTGCAAGTATAATTCCTCTATAATATTCTTATATTTTTCCATGATCACCCTTCTTTTGACCTTTAAGGTCGGGGTCATCTCGCCTGTTTCCTGCGTGAATTCGTTCGGCAATATCCTGATCTTCTTTATTGTCTCATACTGTGCAAGTGATGCATTCACGCTATCAACGCCGTTCTGTATAATACCTATGATACCCGGGTGTTCAACAAGTTCTTTTCTGTTGTTATAAGCAATATTGTTGCGCGCGGCGTAAGCCTCTATTGCTTCAAATTTCGGCACAATGAGCGCTACACAATAGGGTTTTTTATCCCCGATAATGGCAACCTGCTCAATGTACCTGTTCATCTTTAAGGCATTTTCAATGGGCTGCGGTGCAATGTTCTTTCCGCCGGCCGTTACTATAAGGTCTTTCTTGCGATCCGTTATATGCAGGTAGCCTTCATTGTCCATGAAGCCTATATCACCGGTATGAAACCAGCCGTCCCTGTCTATGGTCTCTGCGGTTGCCTGCTGCTTCTTATAATAACCTTTCATTATCATGGGCCCCTTTGCAAGGATTTCCCCGTCGGATGCAATCTTTATTTCACAGCTCGGTATGGGTTTTCCTGCCGTGCCGAATTTTATGTTGTTATAAGGGTTCAGGGTCAGCACAGGGGATGTTTCGGTCAATCCGTAACCTTCCACTATCTTTACATCCGCCGCATAGAAGAACTCTCCGAGCTCTTTTGCAAGCGGCGCACCGCCCGATACAAAATACAAAAGCCTGCCGCCGAGAACGGTCTTTATCTTGTTAAAGACAAGCGCCTTTGCAATTGCAAATTTTATACCCAGACCCGACGGCAGGGATTTACCGGCAAGTTTGTACGGTATTGTTTGTTTGCCTGTATCAAGCGCCCAGTAAAAGATCCTTTTCTTCATGGGAGGGCCTGATTCAACTCCCTCTATAATTTTAGCATACATCTTCTCATAAACCCTTGGCACAGAAACCATAACATAAGGTTTTATCTCCCCCATATTGTCAACAATCTTATCTATGCCCTCTGCATAAGCTATAGTATAGCCGTAAAACAGCACTGTATAATACCCTGCCATTCTCTCAAGCACATGGCTTAACGGTAAAAATGACAGCGCTATATAGGTGTCCTCTATGGGGACGTATGCAGAAACATCCTCGCAATTGGAAAGCAGATTTTTATTGGTTAGCATTGCACCCTTGGGTTCTCCTGTTGTACCGGATGTGTATATTATTGTAATGAGATCATCCGGTTGGATAGATTTATACCTCTTTTCAAGCGTGTCCCTGTCTTTTGCAGCATTGCCCATGTTTTTAAGATTATCCAGAGTCAGTATAAAATTGGGATCGGGATTAGCCCCCTTTTGATCGAATATAACAACCTTTTTAAGCTTTGGTAAGTTTGCCCTGACTTTCATGACCTTATCGAGCTGCGCCATGTTTGAGATAAACATCAACTGGGCATCTGCATCATTTATGATATACTCCACCTGCTTTGGGGTATCTGTTGCGTAGATAGGTACATTCACACCGCCTGCACATATAATACCAAGGTCTGCATGCGCCCACTCCGGCATGTTCTCTGAAAGGAGACATACATTATCTTTTTGTTTCAGTCCCAGTTCAATCAGGCCAAAAGCAATCTGTTCGACTGTCTCTTTCATCTGGTCCCATGAAATATCGATCCACTGATCGTTTTTCTTGTATCTCTGGACAGTTTTGCCCTTATACTTATCTACCTGGATAAAGAACATTTCGGGTATGGTTTTGTATCTCATATCATACCTCCTTTATTATCTGATTAACTACATTCTCTTACGAAGTCAATACCTATAATTGAAGCGAAAAAAATTATCTTGACAAAATAAATGGATCACAATAAACCATAGTCACTTTTTAGTGTCAGGGAATCCGGTGAAAACCCGGAGCGGCCCCGCCACTGTAAGGGCGAGCAGCTCACAGCGTCACTGTCCCGCGAAACGCGGAATGGGAAGACATGAGCAGGCAATGACCCCGAGCCAGGAAACCTGCTGAAAAGAATTTTTTAGACCTCTCTTCGTGGGAGAGACGAGGCAAACGTGCAAAGGTATTTTTACAAGCCCGTCCTTAAGAGAGGAGGGCTTTTTTTGTGCGCCTTTCTCTTGTTAGGGACTACATACTCAGTAAGTGCATCTTTTGGCGCATCGCTCAGTATGAATGAGATCGTTGTTACAGGTGAAAGGGTGCCGTCAACCTATGAGCTTACCCCATCATCCATTTCTGTTATAACATCTTCGACCATTGAAAATAGTCCGACACTGACTGATGCACTGTCCCGCTCAACAGATACGGCAATACCTTCTTATGGATGGATGGGCGCGCTTTCCGGCATTTCCATACGCGGTGCAAACACATCCCAGTCAGGGGTCATGCTCGATGGTATAAGGCTCAACAATGCCGAGCTGTCAGGCATTGACCTGTCGACAATACCGTTGTCAGGCATATCTTCCATTGAGATTGCAAGGGGCGGGGCATCGGCTCTGTATGGAGAATCCGCTATGGGAGGGGTTGTCAACATTATGCCGGACGTATTCCCTGAAAAAGACGCCGTTCATATAAAAGCCATGACCGGCAGTTTCGAAAGCTATCATATTGATGCAAGTGCAAAGGCAAATACTGGCAGGTTCGGGTTCCTTATTTCGCCCGGGTACGAGGCGTCAAAGGGCAATTATCCTTATACGGACAATAACGGAAACATAAGGATCAGGCAAAATGACGATTACAAAGGTGCCTGGATACTCGCAGGTATGGGTTTCAGCGATGATAACAATTCAGCTTATTTTATAACACACCTATACACCAGCGATAAGGGCGTACCCGGTGCGCTTGGCATGCCTTCACCGCAGGCAAGGGAGCATGACAGTCACGGCATTTATATTATGCAATACCGGCATATGTCCAAAACGCTTTCCGTTAAAACATCATTAAGCCATGTTAATGAAAAGAGTTTGTACTTCGATAATATATATGTACCTATTTCAAATCCTTCCAGATTTGATGATACAAACAATGAAGCATCCACAGTGATTTTTTTCAACAGTGTGCCTTATAACACGCCGAGCCTTGCTATTGATGCACTTTCACAGCAGGCCGTATCGACAAGCATTGGCAGTCATACAAGGGTTACGGGAAGCATGGGCATTGAAGACCGTTTAACGCCGCTTACATGGGTTGCCATAGTCGGTGATGCCGCGTACCAGTCCATTTCAGACACAGGCAACGTATCCACCTATAGTATTGGGGCTGCTGTAAAGCCAGTTTCATGGATGACACTTAAGACGCGCTTGTCCACTGCCTTCAGGGCACCTTCACTTGATGATCTTTATTGGCCGGATGCAGCAGGTGCGCGGGGCAATCCTTATTTGAAGCCCGAAACAAAAACAGGCTATGAGCTTGGCCTGCTTCTGTCTCCATTAACAAACACAACTGTTGAAATAAACGGGTTCTATGACAGGTATAAAAATCTGATTCAGTGGTCTCCATCCGCAAACAATATATGGATACCGCAAAACGTATCAGGTGCGGTAATTAAAGGCATAGAGCTTTCAGTAAATACAGTTCCAGTACATCCGCTTACAATATCAGGCAATATGGGCATGCTCAGCACGCTTAATCTTTCAGATAATCCATCGGGTTCTTATGGTGAAGCACTGATATACAGACCCGATATTGTCGCAAACACATCTGTAAAAATAGGAGAGGATAACAGGTATGTATCTTTAGGCATTGGCTATACAGGCGAAAGGTACATTATACCGACAAACAGCCAATCTCTGCCCGGGTTTTACAATATCAATGCAACGTTCAGCTATGAAATAAAATGGCTAAGACCATTTATAACCCTTACCCAGTATTTTTCTAATACATTCAATCCACTGACAAGCTATCAGTACATTTCTGGTTATCCATTGCCGGGCAGGTATGTGTGGGCGGGAGTGGAGGTGCATTTGTGAAAGATTGCGTAAAAATTTCATGTGGCTTGATGAAGTATTATCTCAGCGTCATTCCCTCGAAAGAGGGAATCCAGAAAAAAATCTGGATTCCGCATCAAGTGCGGAATGACAAAATAAAGAAGGTATTAAAATAAAGGGAGGAAAAATGGGAAAAGATTTGAGGTTAGGGATTCAAGATTCAAAATTTCGATGGGTATCAGGATTGGCATTCATAATACTGCTTATAGTATTTGCAGGATGCGGCAAGGCAAAAACAGGCACAGCAGTGCTTGAAAAGGCCCCTTATGTAATTGCACTATCACAGCCCGGCGGCAGTGTTCCTGGTTCACTCTATGCATTATCACCCACAACAGGAACAGTAGAAAAATTAGGTTTGAATGTAGGCTTAATACCAAACAGCATGCTGCTTGATGGCAATAACCTTTATGTCGTGAATGCAGGTGATTCAACGATATCTGTGATCTCTATTACTGAAAGCACCTCGAATATATACATGACCAATAACGGTTATGTTCAACTGCCATACGGCAGTGTCCCGGAGTACCTCACTGTAACAACGGTTAACGGGAAGGAAGAAGGCTATGTTTCGTTGAACCAGATAAACCAGGTCGAGGTTTTGAATATGAATAGTAATACGATATTAGGAGGAATATCGGTACCTTCATACAGCACTTGGAACCCGGAGTTCCAGACACACCCATGGGGCATTGCAGTTGTTGATGGAAAGATTATGGTTGCAACTAACGGTGCCTATTTTATAAGTACTCCTCCATATGCATATTATGCTTCACCAGGCATGCTTTCTGTTATAGACCCATCCACAGATGCTGTATCAGGTATGATCACTACAACAACAGGTATTAATCTTCAGGCTGTAGAACCGCTTACACAAACAGGTTTTGTTGTGATATCAAATGGTGACTACAGTACAATCGGCGGCTATGCAGAGCTGTTTAATGACAATTTTACGGAACGGACATCTATACCGTTAAGCGGAGGAGGTTCAGGCATTGCACTGAGCTCCACAGGTATGGGATATGTGGCATCAAACAGCATTGTCGGATACGATGAGATCGACACCAATGCCGGCACCTTTGTTTCAACGACCGATCTCACAAAACAGGTAAAAGGGTTGAGCGGCTATAATCTTACGAGTATTAAATTTGCACCTGATGGCATGCTCTGGGCAACGGACTGGTCTGATAATATGGTCTTTGAGATCAATCCAACTACGAATACCGTAATCACCACATTCAAGCTTTCGGAACCTGCACAGGATGTGGTGTTTGTGTATTGAGCTTAGTCATATGAAAAGGATGCTGATAATAATTACGTGCGTAATTATCGTAGGGGCAATTCATGAATTGCCTCTCCAGGCACAGGGCGACGGGAATATAACCGTCCCTGACGATGCAGGCAGAAAGGTATCAATTCACCTTCCCGTCAAAAGGGTTGTTACACTCGCACCGTCAAATACCCGGCTTGTGTCCGCTCTTGGCATGACTTCAGTCATTGTTGGTGCAAGCAATACGGACGACAACCCCTTGCCGGATACCGTAAAAAGGGTCGGTTCTGTTAATCCGTCCATGGAAGAGATTGTTTCTATAAAGCCTGATCTTGTAATGGGGATTTACGGAGAAGACATGCTGTGTGACAGGCTCGGGCGGTTAAACGTCCCGTGCATAATACTATCGGTCCATAATATCGAGGGGGTAATGAATGATATAGAGCTTGCCGGCAGGATCTTTTCAGCAAATGCCGCTGCATCCGTTATTGTAAATAAAATGAAACAAGAGCTGGATTGGATAAATTCAAGGTTAAGACATTGCGGAACAACACCGCTTGTGTACTTTGAGATAGATGCCTCCGATCCATCAAGGCCATTTTCCGCAGGGAAGGGAAGCTTTATAGATAGCCTTATAACCATGGCACATGCGATAAATATTGCTCATACTACCAATACAATGTGGCCGCAGTTGTCTTCCGAATACATTATTGCTAAAGATCCGGATATAATCATCATGTCTCATAAACTGGATATAACCATGCTCAAGCGAAGGCCTGGCTGGTCTGAAATAAAGGCTATCAAAACAGGCAGGGTTTATAATATTGATGCAAATCTGGTGTCAAGACCAGGACCTGACATCATCAATGCGTATGTTGAAATAGCAAGGGACATCCATCCGGAGGTGTTTGCAAAATGAAACTGCATCAATTTATAGAACGGCATACATGGCTTTTATGGTTTACGCTTTTGCTGTGTCTTTTAATAGTCTTCCTGCTCAGCATCGCAATAGGACCCGTAAACATATCCCTGTCAAATATCGTACATGCATTTCTGGCTTCATCCAAAAGCGTGGACAGTACCATTATCTTATCCATAAGACTGCCTGTTGCCGTAGCCGGTATCATCGTCGGTGCGGGGCTTGGTGTAAGCGGAGCTATTTTTCAGGCAATACTGAGGAACCCGCTTGCCGACCCGTATATCCTCGGTATATCAGCGGGTGCAGCACTTGGTGCGTCCATAGCACAGGCATTCCTCCTCAGCAGCATTCCGGTCTCTCTTTCGGCATTCGTAGGCGCTATCGCAGCCATGACGATGGTTTACCTGTTGTCTTTATCCTCCGGTAGTTCAACGCCACTGTATCTTATACTTGCGGGCGTCGCTATCAGTGCGATGCTCGGTTCTATAATGTCTTTTGTCATGCTTATGAGTAATGCAATGCAAATAAGGATCTATTCTATAATGCTGTGGCTTATGGGCGGTATAAAGGAGACAGGGTGGCATGAGCTTATTTTTGTCGGTGCTACATTTATTGTTCTTATTGTGTTTGCAATCTTTACAGCCCCATATCTTGATATACTTTCATTCGGGGATGAAAAGGCATCGAGCCTGGGCGTATCTGTGGAGAGAACGAGGCTGCTGTCCATGACTATTGCGGCACTGCTTGCAGGGATTGCGGTGTACTTGAGCGGGCTTGTAGGATTTGTAGGGCTTGTTGTGCCCCATATTACAAGACTTATAATAGGGCCATCACATAAGAGACTTGTCATGGTCAGCCTTTTTATTGGCGCAATATTTTTGCTCATATCTGATCTGATCGCAAGGACTGTATTAAAACCTGTAGAGGTGCCTGTCGGTGTAATAACATCGCTTATCGGTGCGCCGTTTTTCCTTTATCTGTTATTACGCACATATAAAGGGTATAGATTCTGATGTATCTTACTATTAATAGTATTTCATTTGCCTTAAACAGTACATTCAAAATAAATGGGCTAAGCCTTGAGGTTGATAAAGGAGAGATGATCGGCATTATAGGCCCCAATGGCTCAGGGAAAACCACACTGCTCAAGCTTATAGCGGGCGTCATAAAGCCTCACTCCGGCACTATCGTGCTGGACAACAGGGATATGCACAGACTGAAACAGAGGGCACTTGCACGTATTCGTGCCTATGTTCCGGAGGCAATTGACCTGCCCTTTGATTATACTGTGTACGAGATGACGGCATTGGGCAGGCATCCCTACACCACCATCTTCTCAAAGCATGATGAAAAAGATAAGATAGCCATCAACAATGCACTTGAGCTTACTGATATAAAACAGCTTTCTCACAGGCGTTTCTTCACGCTCTCAATGGGTGAGAAACAGAGAGCCCTGCTCGCAATGGCGATTGCGCAGGAGCCTGAATTACTCCTGCTTGACGAGCCCATTTCTCACCTCGACATCGGTCATCAGCTCGGTTTTATGAATACGTTAAAATCGCTTCACAGAAACGGCATAACAATAATCTCTGCGATGCACGAGCTTCCCATCGCAATGGAATTTTTTGAAAGATTATGTCTTCTGGACAACGGCTGTATAGTGACCGTACAACACCCTGAGAGCAAAGAACTGGTCAAAAGTATAAAGCAAACCTTTCATATATCTGACGAGCGGTTTATAGTCCGGCCCTGATTGTTCTTCCTTAACCCCAAAAATGCGACAGGGAAGTTTGTTCATTCGCCCGGGGTACCCATGCGGGGCATGGGTCGTGCGATCCACCTAAGATATAGAGAGTTTTTGCTATAAACGATGTTTAAGTCCTTCGTAAGTTTCTATGCAATTACTTTGTGTTTTTTCTTTTCTGATATTCGAAGAATACCTTTATTTGACACAGGGTTATCACTCATTATACAAACTTCCCTATTTTTTAAATGTATTTTTTGGTTAAATGCAGTCCTCTACTGTTTTTTTATAATAAGCTTTACATTCCGTGAATCGAACTCGTGCGTTTCGTATTTATACCCGCGCTCCTCGAGCTTTGGATAAAGAAACACAGGCACGCGCTCATGATGTACCACAAGCGTTTTTGACGGATCGAGCTTTGCCATTGTTTCAAGGATTAATGCCATCGGCTGCGGCGGTTCGAGTCCTTCGACATCAAGATATACGGTATCCCCTTCCTCCCTGATCCTCTCCCTAATATCCGTTTTCCCTTGCTTATCCTCTTTCTTTGTCACCCTGTAAAACCATATCCTGACATGCTCCTCGGCGAGTACCTCGGTCTGGTGTTCAAATCCCCTTCTTTTAAGTACATCGTACAGCGGGGCGGGCTCAAATATGGTCTCAAGCACAAGCGCTTCACCCTGTTTTATCTTTGCAGCTGTCTGCATGATAACATGAAAAGGCTCTCCGCCCTTTTTCATGATGTCTCTTACATCCAGGTTTACTGTTTTTACATGTTTTTGTTCTATAACAGCCTTTACCCCGTTAGAGAAACCCACCGGATCCAAAACTGACAGTGGTTTAAAGCCACCCGTCAGA
Source organism: bacterium (assembly GCA_021789095.1). GTDB lineage: Bacteria > JAMCPX01 > JAMCPX01 > JAMCPX01 > JAMCPX01 > JAJYJX01. Next base: position 2,349 of record JAJYJX010000073.1, on the reverse strand, counting down.
GAACGAGTTTCTCTAACGGGGTTTACAGGCATATCTGATGCGGGCTTACTGTCTTCCCTCTCAACCATATCTGCATCTGATACTGTTTCTCCGATAGCACTATTGAGCAGCTTTATAAGCTCTGTAAGATTGACGCCTGCAACCTTTGCAGCGTGTTTGACTGTTGCAAGCCTTGCAAAGGTCTTCCTCATTATAGGATTCTTTAATAACTCAAAGTGGCTGTTGTATGATGCAAGCACATCGATCAGCTCAGGATGGGCTTTGATTGCATCGACTATCTTTGTCTGCGGTGTAATCTTCATCTGAATCCCATGCGCCTTCTGGTTTCAGGTGATATCCTGTCAGGCGTCCAGGGCGGATCCCAAACAAGCTCAACCCTAACGGCCTGTACATCGTTAAGCCTTTTGATCACGTTCTCTGCGCCGCTCAGTATGCTTCCGTGTAAAGGGCATGCTCTTGCAGACAGCGTCATCTTTACATAAACCTCGTCATTGACCACTTTCACATCATACACCAGGCCCATCTTAACAATGTTCAGTCCGAGTTCAGGGTCTATAACAGACTCAAGCGCCTTTAATACATCCTGCTGTGTTACCATACATCCTCCTTAATACTGTGTCACAATTTTATTTCTGTCATTGCGAGCGGGGCACCCATCCGGGGAATGGATCGGCGAAGCTATCCCTCTGCTTTGAGATTGCTTCGGTCGCTGCGTCAAGTCGCCGCTTCCTCGCAATGACGCTGCGGTACAGTCTGATTATTTTCTCAACACGTTTGCTATATTCCATAAAAATAGAAGTGAACCTGTTAAAAACACTATGCCGGAAACAACTATTATACCTGTCATATTCGCCATGATCCCTGCTGTTATTATTATTATACCCGCATTAAAAACAAACAATTGAATCCATGTGAAGGGCGTGTTTATCATGTCCTTTGTCATGGGCACCTTTTCAAGCCCGATTTTGGAGCTGTATTTGTTATACCAGTGAAGGAACGGCACGATCTTGTGCATCATCCCTATAATATACATGCCTGCAAAACCGAACAGTCCCGCAATGACATAAACAATCTCCAGCCTGAATGAATGCTGAAAAGCAAGCATCCATACCCCGATTAAACCTGCAACAAGAAGGTAAGCTGTTGCACAGATTGAAAACCATAGAGCAGGTTCGATCTGCCTGCGCGTCCTCTGCTTATAGATCACGTGCATCTGGAATATATAGCTGATTATACCGATAAGTATAATAATGCCCCCTGCAAGACCGATCCAGTCAATGTCGTTCAGTCCTGGTATGAACAATTGCAATGTAAAATACAGGACAAGCAGGATTAAACCGGACAAAAGCATGGCAAAAGATGTCCAGCCGTATGTCTCATCATAACCATGGGACAGGATAAACATGGGTATAAGCCTGAAGGAAAATCCTATGACAACAAAGCAGACCCATCCTATGCCTGCAACGGCTATATGCAGGAATAAGAATGTAACCGGGTTATCCACCATATGTTGATGGAGCCCTGCTGCCGCGATAGAGCCTATGATAATTGTAAGGAAAAGAAATAGTACAGCAGCAATGACATAGCTCACTGCGAGGTCGGGCTTTTGTATGTCCTTTACCCCGTTAGAGACAGCCGGCGGTTCTATTCCATGACTATCGCCATTTGAAGCTAACGGTGATTGAAGGCCGCCTCCGGCCGCCGGATGGCGTTGTCCTCTAACGGGGTTTATTGTCACTGCAATATCAACAAGGAACAAAAGAATGGCAATGCTGATAATGCCCGCGCCTGCATCTGCCTGCGTATTTGAAGCAAATGCATAAATAAGCCATGCAAGCCCTGCAAGATACAGGTAATAAACAGCCTTTGCAATAGACTCGCTGAACAATACCTTTTCAGTCACAACGGGGATCAACTGGAACATCGCGCCTATAATCGTCAATGTTATCCAGCCGAGTGTAAGCAGGTGCGTTAACGGCAGGAAAACTGCGGATCGGAAAAAGAACCCTGTCAATGCATGTGCCTTGAATATGATAATAATGGATATGGCAACAAGCACCGCTATACCCGTGAACAGGTACCTGAACGGTATCGTAAGTTTCGGCGATTTGTCCGTAACCAATTGCATAGGACATTATGATATACATTGATATTTTAAATGTGTATGAGGGAGATCATATTAACCCGAAAAATGCATTTTTCGGGTTAAGAAAGTAGTGAGGAGCAAGGAATAAGTGGAGAGTAGAAAATAGCGGGTAGCGGGACGAGAGAAGCGGGGGGATAGAAAACAAGAAAAAGGGCGGGCTGACGCCCGCCCTTTTATAGAACCAAATCAATACAAGCTCAGCA
>JAJYJX010000072.1 GCA_021789095.1 bacterium | reverse complement strand
TCCAGTACTGTTTGGGCAGTGTTTTCCTCAACGTCATCTCTGTTTCAAAGGGTGTTTTTGTTTTAATGTACCCGAACCTGTTGGTGATCCTGTGCACGTGCGTATCAACGCATATCGCGGGCTTTTTGTATCCGAGTGCCACAACAAGGTTTGCGGTTTTCCTTCCGACACCGGGAAGCTTTACGAGTTCTTCGATGGTATCGGGAACAATGCCGTTATACCTGTCAACGATCGCCCGTGCGACAACCTTGATCCTGCCTGCCTTTACCCTGTAAAAACCAACAGGGTATATGGCCTGCTGGATCTGCTGTACAATCAGTCCTGCCATGGCGGCCGGAGTTGGTGAAAGTTTGAAAAGCCGTTCCGATGCCTGTGCTGTAACGGCATCCTTTGTCCTCTGGCTGAGGATGGTTGCTATCAGTATCCTGAACGGGTCGTGGCTCCTGTTGCTGATCAGGGTCACAATGGGCACGTTCCACTGCGTGTAAACGGACTTCAGGCGCTTGATAATCTTGACTATGTCGGGTTTGGCTTTATGCATAGTGAAAGCAAGTTCTTTATAAATGATTTAACCAAAGGACGCAAACTTTCTTATTACAATTTTCAGGGTGATTGTCACTGTATGCACGCTTCCTCGGGTGCTATCGTTTTATCTTCCCGGGAAGGATGAATTCATACCTGCCCATGAAGAGGCGTGTCTTTAAGAACCTGTCGAACTTCCGCAGTGCCAGGAACAGACGCCATATGAATGCATCCTGCCTGTAATAAGACTCCACCTCTTTGAACTCTATGGGCTTTATCCCATGCTTTTTTGCGTCCTTCTCAAAAAAACCGTTTGCAAGTTCAATGAGCTGCGGGATCAGATCAGGTCTTCCTTCTTTATGGAAGTTCGCGATAAGGTCTGTTACAACAAGCCTGAAATCATAATACCGGTCAAGCACGTCCTGAAGGAAGAACCATTTTACGATCCACCGTAAAAAAGACGGCGCGCTTTTCAGAAAGAGATTGGCTTCGAGCATCTCTTTCCCGCTTTTGCGGATCATGGGCGTACTGGTATCTATATAAAACAATTCCGGATTGCTGCTTATTGCCGGGCTGGAAGGATCAAAATTTTGTACGGCCCAGTTTGATATCTGGCCGTCTATGCCGATCTTTATGCCTTGGTTTGCGGCATTAAAGTCCCACACCCTTTTGAGCTGCCGCAGTACACCGAGTACCAGCGTGCCCGTGTCTTCGTCCGGCACGATGTGTATAACCTTGTTTCCAATGGATTCGGGCACGAGCTTTTTCTGTGCAGCAAAAACAACAGCACCCTGTTTTCCCGCCGCGATACTCACTGCATCATGATCAGGGATGGTTAACCCTGCATTTTTGAGTATATCGTTGTATTCTTTGTATATCGCCAGATAATGCTCCACCTGGACCTGCGTCTCGAATACAGGCATGCGCTTGTACGCGATCTCTTCCTGTCCCTCATGTTCAAGCTGGAAAACAGTACTTATCTCTCCGTAGCCGAGTATCTTTGCAGGGATTGAAGAGTTTTCCGGATGGAGTATGTCAAGCCCTGCTTCAAACCTTTTTAAAAGTTCGATATCAATGGCAAGGGTCATGCGTTACTCCTTTGTTATAATCCAAGCAATTCGTTTACCTGTCCGAACGCCTTATCGAGCCTTTCAAGGACCTCTCTCGTCTCCTGTCCTGTTATAATCAAGGGCGGCATCAGCTGGCTCACGGACGTATCGTTGTTGGCATAGATGCTTAAGATGCCGTTGTCGTAGCATGCCTTTGTCATAACCGGACCGCACAGCTCATTTGCCATCTTGACACCCATCATCAGTCCGAGCTGTCTGAACGAAACAATGAGCTTTGAGTATCGTGCCTTTAATTGTTCAAACCCGTGTTCGAACATCCGCGCCATTGCGTTTACATGATCAAGAAACGGCTGCTGTGACGATTGTTCAAGCACCTTCAATGCAATGCTGCACCCGGCCTCGGCACCTCCAAAGGTGGAGACATGTATAAACGGGTCCTCCTTAAGAACAGTCTCAAGTTTTTCTTTGAAGCAGGTAGCCGTAATGGGGTAGATCCCTCCGCTCAGGCCTTTACCGATAACGATAATGTCCGGGGCCACGTTAAAATGCTCAATGCCCCACAACCTGCCTGTCCTGCCAAGCCCGGTCTGTACCTCGTCGATGATCATAACCGCACCGTTTCTGTCGCACAACTCCCGTACCTTTTTAAAATAGTCCCTGTCAGGGACGTATATGCCGAGCGTTGCGGGAATGGTTTCGAAAATAACACCCGCGGTTTCGCAATCCATGGACTTATCGAGTGCGGCAATATCGTTGAACGGGACCTGCACAAAGCCGGGAGCCATCAGGCCGAACGGCTTGCGGTATTTTTCATCGCCTGCTGCAAGCGCAAAACCGGTATGCCCGTGATAACCGCCTTTTGCAGAAATGATCTTCGGCCTGCCCGTGTACGCTCTCGCTATCTTGATCGCAAGGTCTATCGACTCTCCGCCGCCCACGCCGAAGACCGTGTAGGTGATGTCCTCGGGCATCAGCTCAGAAAGCCTTTTTGCGAGGAGCGCCCTTGATTTGCTCATGAGATGATGGTTCCCGATATCAAGCTCGTCCAGTGAAGATACAAGCGTATTGATAATGTCCGGATTTCTATGGCCGAGATTGAAAACACCGCCGTTGCTGTGGCAGTTGATAAGCCTTTTTTCTCCATCGAGGTCCCACATGTAGATGCCCTGTCTTTTGCCGAAAACGAAGTCCATGTCGTTGGATAGAAACATATCCGCCTTGCCGGAAGATACATGATCGTGAAACAGCTTTATAATGTCCTGCTTTGACAGTTCGTCCATACGGTATCTCCTTTACCCCGTTAGAAAGATTTGGTCTTGCCCCGGAAGAAAACTGACAGGGTTTGCTTTGTAATTGTGCAACCACAGTAGCACACCATGGCGGGATTGTAACTCTCTACGGGAATTCTGTCCGTCGTTCGTCTCGAGTCTTACCCGTGCGCCAAAAGAAAAGACAAATGTATCCATCTTTACATAATCGCCCTTTTTCCTGATACCATCTTTTATAGCCTTTTTCTCATTGGCAGGTAAGGCAAACCATGCTTTTAATAAACCTGCCAGGTTGAGCGGTATTGAAGGCAGGTCTCTCCTGATCTTGCGGAATGCCTTTATCAATTTAAAGGTACCGGTGTCCCCGAGAATAAATTTACCGCCTATAGAATCGTAAAAGGATGATTGTGTATTTAATGTGTACTGCCAGTCGTGATGCAGCGTGATCCTCTGCGACAGTGAGTGTATCTCGCTGCTGTTTTTTAACAGCTTCTTTTATATTTAAAATAGGGGCGGGTTTGAACCCTGCCCCTACAAATGCATACCGCTTGGTTTGTTAGTGCTTCTATTGACATTTTAGGCAAAACAGATCAATACAATTTCATAACAAGGAGAGCATTGTTGTGAATTCAGTGTATCTTTTACTTGCAGGGTTAGGGGTGTTCGCAATCGGGTACAGGGTGTACTCCGCATTTATTGCGGCAAAGGTGCTTAGCCTTGACGAGACAAGAAAAACACCGGCGTATACAAAGAATAACGGCAAGGACTTCGTGCCTACAAACAGGTTCGTGCTGTTCGGTCATCACTTCGCTGCAATAGCAGGAGCAGGCCCGCTCATCGGTCCGGTACTTGCAGCTCAGTTCGGGTTCCTGCCCGGTGCTGTCTGGATTATCTTCGGGGCTGTTATTGCAGGGGCTGTCCACGATATCGTGATCCTTTTTGCGTCCGTGCGCAACGGCGGGGAAGCGCTGCACAACATAGCAAGAAGATACATGGGAAGGCTGAGCGGTATAACGACGGCGCTCGCCACATTATTCATTATAATAACGGCCCTGGCAGGGCTTGCCATAGCCGTTGTAAATTCCATGAATGAAAGCTCATGGGGCACATTTACAATCGGTTTTACCATACCTGTTGCACTGCTTGTGGGATGGTACATGAAGATTCTGAGACCTGATAAAATTGCAGAGGCAAGTGTCATTGGAGTTGTACTCGTACTGTTTGGTGTAATCTTTGGCAGGATCGTTCAGCAGTCTTCAACTTCATCGTGGTTTATGTTCTCAAGGCACCAGCTGTCGATCTTGCTTGTGCTCTACGGATTTACAGCATCGGTACTGCCTGTCTGGCTCTTGCTTGCACCAAGGGATTACCTAAGCACCTATATGAAACTCGGGACCATTTTACTTCTTGCAATAGGCATATTCATCGCGCGTCCGTATATGCAGATGCCTGCCATAACGAATTTTGTACACGGCGGCGGGCCTATCATACCGGGTAAGGTCTGGCCCTATGTATTCATAACCATTGCATGCGGTGCCATATCAGGGTTCCATTCTCTTATAAGCTCCGGAACAACACCCAAGATGCTCTCGAACGAAAGGGATATAAGGTTTATAGGCTACGGCGCAATGGTCACGGAAGGGTTCGTTGCATTGATGGCCCTGATTGCAGCAAGCGTCCTGCCGCCGGGTGATTACTTCGCAATAAACACCCTGCCCGCAGTGTTCGCAAAACTCGGTATGAGCACGGTGCATATGGACGAACTCTCAAAGCTTGTCGGAGAAAATATTGTAGGCAGGCCCGGTGGGGCTGTTTCACTTGCAGTCGGAATGGCATATATCTTCGGCAATATACCGGGGCTTAAAACCCTGATGTCATACTGGTACCACTTTGCCATCATGTTTGAGGCTCTCTTTATACTCACAACCATAGATGCCGGCACAAGGGTAGGAAGGTACATCCTGCAGGAGTCTGTAGGCAGCATCATACCGAAGGTCAAGGAGATTTCCTGGTGGCCCGGGGTGATTATAACGAGCGCGGTCATATCTGTTTCATGGGGATACCTTTTATACTTCGGAAGCATAAGTACGATCTGGCCGATGTTCGGTGTTGCAAACCAGCTGCTTGCGGTTATAGCGCTTACAATAGGAACAACATTTATCCTTAATCATTCAGCAAAAAGGATATACAGTCTTATTACGTTTATCCCGTTTGTTTTCATGCTTGCAGTAACATTCACGGCCGGGATAGAGAACATATTTAATATATATATTCCGCAGGACACAACAACAGCGCATGTAAACATATTTTTGACTGCATCCATGCTCATTCTTGTTATGCTTATCGCTGTTGACGGCGTGAGGAACTGGTTCAACATACTGTCCGGCAGGAGCGAGCCGGTAACAACGAGCCAGGTTGTGGAACACGTCCCGGAGGATGTAAGGAGATCTATAGACAACCTGGAATGATTGTACAGGCAAGCGCGCACTGTTTATTGACAAATAAATCAAATCATCTTATTTATCCGTCTGATATGAGAAAAAACAATAATAAGAGGTATAGAAACAAGGTTAAAATTAACAGGATGCAGGAAGCGATCATCAAGGCGGCCATAAAGGTATACGCTGCAAAAGGCATGCAGGGCATCAGGATAGCGGATATAGCAAAAGAGGCCGGGGTTTCCTATGGGCTCGTTTATCATTATTTCAAGAACAAGGAGGACGTGCTGAACGCCATATTCGCCAAGAGTGTAAACATCTTTTTAAAAGCCATAGAAAATGCATATGCACAGGAGATAAGCCTTGAGAAGAAACTGAATTCCATAACAACATTTTTATTCAATGCATGCCGGGAATTCCCGGAGTTTATGTATGTTATCATGTTCGAAGTCATCTGGACGCCGAAGTTTCTCGAAACAAGAAATTTTATAACATTTACAAGGGCGTTCACGACATTCGAAAAAATACTGTATGAACACAAACGCAAGGGCGAACTGGCAGACAGTGTAAACACGGCCGTAAGCACATACATGTTTTTTGGCGGCCTTGAAATGCTGCTTACGGGCATTGTTCTTAAGGCAATACCTGTTGAAAAACCGGAGATGTTCCAGAAACTTTCCACTCATTTTATAAACCAGTACATACATGGCATAGCAGCAGTCAAAGAGGTACAGTAATTTGTCCATGTATTGATAGGCTCCGGGGTATTGTAAGAACAGTTATTGCAGGGGGAAAGATCAGCCGCTGTACAATCACGTACAGCAGGTATGGCAAAGGAGGTATGACATGGAATTCAGTCTTACAAAAGAAGATCTTGATTTCAGGGAGAGCGTTTACAGGTTTGGATTAAGGGACCTCGCACCTTTATCACAGAAATTAGAGTATGACGATAAAGAAGAATTTATATACGAGAACTGGAAGAAGATGGGGGGCTTCGGACTGCTCGGTCTGCCGTATCCCGAGGAATACGGCGGCTCCGGCGCGAGCGTGCTTACAACAACGCTTGCAGGTGAGGCACTGGGCTTAGCCGGTGTAGATGCGGGATTACTGCTTTCCTGGGGGGCCCATATGATACTGTGCGGCATACCAATCTGGCAGCTGGGCACAGAATTACAGAAAAAGAAGTATCTTCCAAAACTTGCAACAGGCGAATGGATAGGAGGGCTCGGGCTCACGGAACCCAATGCAGGCTCCGATGCTGCAGGTATACAGACAACCGCAGTTAAAAAGGGCGACAGGTATATCCTGAACGGCGCAAAGATGTTCATAACAAACGGTCCCGTCGGCGATGTATTTGTTGTTGCTGCTGTTACGGACAGATCAAAAAAGGCTTTCGGTATAAGCGCATTTATAGTGGAAAAGGGAATGAAAGGTTTCTCACCCGGCAAGAAGCTTTCAAAACTCGGGGTAAGGACGTCGCCAACATCGGAGCTCATATTTGAGGACTGCGAGGTTCCGGAGGATAACCTGCTTGGCGAGCTTGATTACGGTTTTGCAAATGTTATCAAGCTTACGCTCGAATGGGAAAGGAGCTGTCTTGTCGCACCCGCGATAGGCGGTCTTGAGCTCGGATTAAAAAAAGCCGTTGAATACGCGAGACAGAGGAAACAGTTCGGCAAACCGATAATAAAGTTTCAGGCAATAAGACACAAGATAGCAGATCTCAAGATGAACCTCGAGGCCGTGAGGCAGATCGTTTACAAGGTCGCGTGGCAGAAAGACAGAGACATACCTGCAATGATGGATGCGTCCATGGCAAAGCTGTTTGTTTCCGAGATCATGGAGAAGACGGCGTCAGAAGTGCTCCAGATCTTCGGCGGGTACGGATTTATAAAAGAGTATCTCGTTGAAAGAGGTTACAGGGACTCAAGGCTCGCTTCTATAGGCGGGGGAACATCGGAGATACAGCGCGGGATTATAGCGCGTTCGATAATGAATTTTTAGCGGGAATATTCAGGGAGGAATTATGGACTTTGAACTTACAGAGGATCAAAAAAAGCTTAAAGAGTCATTCGCAGAACTGTGTGTAAAGGAGATTGCACCCCGCGCAGATCTTATTGACAGGGAATCCATATTCCCAAAGGAAAATATCCTGTTGCTCGGCAAAACAGGGTTTCTCGGCATGGGGTTTCCGGAAGAGAATGGCGGCTCCCAGGGTGATCCGGTAACCAAGTCAGTCCTCGGCGAAGAGCTTGCAAAGGCATGTGCTGCAACATACCTTTCAGCCGGTGCTTCTGCAGGACTTTTCGCTGTGCCTGTCTGGAAGTTTGGTACGGAAGCACAGAAGAAAAGATACCTGCCGGGTATCCTTGCGGGCGACAAGATAGGTGCTCTTGCAATAACGGAGCCTGATGCAGGTTCTGACGTGCTGGGGATAAAGACATCTGCACAGAAAAAAGGAAATGACTGGATTATAAACGGTTCCAAAACCTTTATAACCAACGGGCCTGTAGCTGATTATTATGTTGTTGTTGTTTATACAGATAAAGAAAAGAACAGGGACGGCATAAGCCTGTTTCTTGTTGAGCAGGGTACAAAAGGCTTTTCAAGGGGCAAACCACTGGACAAGCTCGGTGTCAGAGGTTCACCCACTTCTGAACTGTTCTTTGATGACTGCGCAGTACCGGGGGAAAACCTGCTGGGCGAGCTTCATATGGGATTTTATCAACTGGTCCAGACACTCACGCACGGCAGGATAGGCATGGCTGTATACAGCCTCGGCATTGCACAGGCATGTCTTGAAGAATCTATTAATTATGCACAGACGAGAACGGCTTTTAAGAAGAAACTTGCCTATTTTCAGGACATCCATTTCAAGATTGCAGATATGAAGATGTACATAGATGTTGCCAGGGAGCTGATATACAAGGCAGCATGGATGCTGGGACGGGAAGATCCCCAGGCCATGCTGTTTGCTTCGATCGCAAAACTTTTTATATCTGAACATGCAACAAGGATAGCAAGTGATGCTGTTCAGATCTTCGGCGGCTACGGGTTCATGAAAGGTTATAAGGTGGAAAGGCTGTACAGGGATGCAAAACTCGGAGAGATAGGCGAGGGCACGTCGGAGATACAGAGAGCCATCATAACAAGGTTTGTGGAAGAGCAGTATTAACCCGAAAATGCACGAAGGGAGATTAAAGATACAGGTTAAGCCGTGAATACCAGGGCAGGCTGGAGTACCCGCTCTTCAGCTACAGATTTTTTCTCAAGCAGAGCCGTAAACTTCTTCACAAAAAGATGATTAAGAGCATGACCGCTCTTATAGCTCGTTATATTGCCCTTTACAGGATTACCCATGGTGTAGAGGTCACCCAGCAGGTCAAGAACCTTGTGCCTGACGAACTCATCATGGAACCTTAGACCACCTGTATTCATCACGTCCTTTTCATCGAGAACTATGGTATTTTCGAGTGAAGAACCTTTTGCAAGGCCGAGAGATTGCATTGTGGTATAATCCTTTAAGAATCCGAAAGTCCTTGCCCTCGCAAGTTCGGAGTAGAAGTGCTCCGGAGAATTATTATAGGTGTATTGCTGTTTTAGTATTTTTGGATGATCAAAATCTATGATACCCTCTATGGTTAATGTTTTTGCGGGAGTATATTTTACAAAACCGCTGTTGTATTCAACAGTAAGCTCATTTTCAAGCATTAGATTTGTCTTTTTTGCAGGCAGGGTGAAGATGCCTGCATCAAGTATAGCTTCTGCAAATAAGAATGCGCTGCCGTCTCCTCCGGGCACTTCATCACCTTCGATCTCTATTATTGCACTGTCAATACCAAAACCGTGCAGCGTGCTTAAGAGGTGCTCTACAGTAAAAACAGTAAACTGGTCGTCTCCTATTGTTGTAGCAAACATGGTGCTTTTGACTTTATCAATGCTGAGCGGAAGGTATCTCAGGGCATTCCCGATCTTTTTTACAAACATTACGCCGTCCTGTTCTGATGCAGGATGGATTGTTATTCTTGAAAACTCACCAGTATGTAGTCCATAGCCCTCACATATTAGCTTTCTTTTAATGGTTCTTTTAAACATTAATGCTTTTTTAAGCAATGTTCATACCAATAATAAAGTTACTATTTTTCAGCATGTTAGCCATATCATGATCATAACAAGTGTGATAACAGCATCACATCTTTGTGCTTTAAGTTTTATACTAAGCTACGTGTATGCGCAGGGGTGCTCCGCCGACAACATGAAGATGGATGTGGTATATGCTCTGACCGCCCCACTGTTTTACATTGAACACGGCCTTGAATCCTTTTTCTGAGATACCTGTTTTATCAGCCACCTGTTTGGCAACAAGCATAATCTTGCCGAGCAGTGCCTGATCGTCCGCGGTTATATCTACAAGCGTTGGTATATGTTTTTTCGGTATAATCAAAAGGTGTACCGGAGCAACCGGATACAAGTCTTCTATTACTATGACATCATCGTCCTCATACACCTTTTTTGCAGGTATCTTCCCATCTATAATCTGACAGAATATGCAATTTTTCATAACTGCCTCCTCGCAAAAAAATTGCTATCAGAACATTGGATTATAGACAAGGAATTTCTATCAGAAATTATATGGATTGGAGGGGTATGGCCTTGATATCTTTTTTTACTGCAACACCCATTGTAAGAATGATCTTGAATGCCTCCTCTATGGATATGTTGAGTTCAAACAAGCTTTGTTTTTGAACAAATAAAAAGAAGCCGGATGTAGGATTCGGAACTGTTGGAACAAAGACAGTTATGCTCTCACCTGTGATATCCGTGCCCTTGATCTCCGCCCTGCCTACGACAAATCCCAGGGCATAGCTGCCGGCCCTCGGAAATTCTACAAGTACTACATGATTGAATTGTTTTTTGTTTTCTGTGAAAGCCTCCGTCATCTGCTTTGCTCCGCTATATATACCTTTTATGAACGGTATATTGGAAAAAATATCCTCCATCAAACTGAGCAGTTTTTGTCCTATATAGTTGTAGGTCATTAAACCGATTATAAATATTAATACAATGGCAATAATAAGGCTTATGCCTCGTACAGGTATGTACGTCTGGGGGTTTATCACATGCGGCAGTATATTGAGCAGGCTGTCCGACCATGATATGAGGACCTTTATTATGAAGATTGTTATAATTATAGGAATGAATACCGCAATACCCGCAATAAAAATGTTTCTTATTTTTACGCTCAGTTTATTTTTTATAGCAGGTATTTTATTAGTCAACAAAGATATCCTCTTCTGTGGAGCCTTTCTCGTTCTCAATGTAGGAGACAAGATAGTGCCTGCTCTGATCATCGAGTTCCAGGAACTTTATACCCATACCCGGAAGCGTTTCCTGCGTCAGCTCAGAGCCGGGTGTATATTTATGTGACCAGATAACTTCTCCCTTTGCTTCGATGAGTTTGATTGCGCCCGGGAGCCGGAATCTTACGTCAAGTATCGTACCCTTTTCCATCGGAGATTCTGTCTGTATAAGAAATCCGCCGACGCTCATGTCCGTTGTATAATCAATCTTGAATTTATTGGCCCCCTGCGCGGATAAAAGAACGGGTATACAGATCAGCCTTCTTTGCTGTTTTCTTACCTGGTGTAATAGATTAAAGTTATCGTTCATGCCATTATCATACAGGGGTTACTTCTAACAGCAGGCTTCTTGTTCTCGGGCCGTCAAATTCGCAGAAGAACACCGATTGCCATGTCCCGAGTACGAGTCTGCTGTTTTCAACAAACACTGACAGAGTAACACCTGTCATGCTCGATTTGATATGCGCATCTGCATTTCCTTCTTTATGATGGTATCCGGTATTTGCAGGCGCTATTCTTTCAAGGGCGTCAAGTATGTCCTGCTTTACAGCGGGATCTGCATTTTCATTTATGGTAATGCCGCTTGTTGTGTGGGGCACAAACAGGTAGCAAACACCCCTTACGATGCCCAGCCTTTTCAGCGTACTGTTTATCTCGGCTGTAACATCAATCATCTCTATCCTTTTTTTGGTAACGACGGATATTTGCTTCATAACAGGATTCTTTTTAAAAAACAAGCCCCTATAATATCAGGGGCAGA
>JAJYJX010000071.1 GCA_021789095.1 bacterium | reverse complement strand
GCTTTCTGCTACAACAGCATACGCTCCATTTCCTGCAATACCATAGGGACCATTACCAACAGGTATAGAGGCAATCTTTGTATTGGGAAACGCGAAGGATGTACCCTGGGACATGGTTAAGCAGCCCATAATTACAAGCAAACTAAGAAAAATACGGCGTATAAGCAGGGGTTCAAAATTTTGAACCCCTGCATTTTCAATAGGGTGAGGCAACGCCTCGCCCCTACATTTATCTAATGTGTTTTTTGTCAATACAGATTTTGCGTTTATTCTAAGCACCTATTTTTTTCCTTCACAATAACCCATCTTTTATCATCTGCTCCGCAATCTGGATCGCGTTCAGTGCCGCGCCCTTCTTAAGCTGATCTCCCACAACCCAGAAGTTCAGGCCGTTTTCCACGGAATCGTCCTCGCGTATCCTTCCCACAAAACAGTCATCCTTGCCTGCAATGAACAGCGGCATGGGATACTTTTTATGCGGCGGATCATCTTCCACCTGCACGCCCGGAAATGCATTTATCAGCTCTATTGCTTTTTGTCTTGTGATCTTCTTCTCTGTCTGAATATTTACAGCCACAGAATGCGCCCTGAAAACAGGTACCCTTACTGTTGTCGGAGAAACTTTTATGGTCTGGTCGTTGAGTATCTTTCTTGTCTCATTTATAAGTTTCATCTCTTCTTTTGTATACCCATTTTCAAGGAAAACATCAATATGGGGAATTATGTTAAATGCGATCTGGTACGGGAACACCTCTACCTTCAGAGGTTCACCGTTAACATACGCCTTTATCTGAGCTTCGAGCTCTGCCATTGCCTTTGCACCGGCGCCTGAAACAGCCTGATAGCTTGTGGCTACCATACGTTTTATTTTACCATATCTGTGCAGTGGCGCTGCACCCATAAGCGTAACAATAGTGGTGCAGTTCGGATTGGCAATGATTCCCGTTTTCTTGTACCGCTTTATTGCGTCAGGATTTATTTCCGGTACAACAAGAGGTATATCGGGCTCCATCCTGAACGCGGAGCTGTTGTCTACAACAACAGCGCCTGACTCAACTGCGTTCTTTGCAAATTCCTTGCTGCGTGACGCACCGGCGGAAAACAGTGCTACCTCAACACCTGTGAAAGATTTTGGACCAAGTTCTTCCACCATTATGTTTTCACCCTTGAATTTTAACGCCTTGCCTTTTGACCTGTTTGAAGCAAGCAGTTTTAGCTCCCTGACCGGAAAGTTACGCTCCTCAAGTAACTGCAGCATAACATTGCCTACTGCACCGGTCGCGCCTGCAATAGCAACCGAATAACTTTTACTGCCCATTTTCTTTAACTCCTTTTATTTAATGTTTAATTTCTTATTTCTTAATTTTGAATCTTGAATGTCATTATCCCATTCTTTTCAATATTTCCTCACCCATCTCTGATGTTGAAACCAGCCTGCCTGTACCGTCGTATATATCCTTTGTCCTTAACCCGTCATCAAGTACCTTTCGTATGGCATTTTCTATCATGTCTGAAAGCTCCACCATGCTGAATGCGTAATCGAACATCATTGCAACAGATGCAATTGTAGCAATAGGGTTTGCGATGCCCTTGCCCGCTATGTCCGGGGCAGAGCCGTGTATAGGTTCAAAAAGCCCTTTTTTATCTCCCATGCTTGCCGACGGAAGCATTCCCAGAGAGCCCGTAAGCATGGACGCCTCATCGCTCAAAATATCACCAAACATGTTGTCCGTGAGTATAACGTCAAACTGTGACGGGTTGCGTATGATCTGCATGGCGCAGTTATCAACATACATATGATCAAGCTTTACTCCTGGATAACCGGCTGCGACCTCTTTCACGATCTTGCGCCAGAACATGGATGTCTCAAGTATATTGGCCTTGTCAACGCTGGTAACATGCTTTTTCCTGAGCATTGCAAGATCGAATGCCCTTCTGGCGATCCTTTCTATCTCATGCCGCCAATAAACCAGAGTATTATACCCTTTTTTGTCATCCTTTATGCCCCTTGGTTTGCCAAAGTATATGCCGCCCGTAAGTTCCCTTACAACAAGGATATCCACGCTGCTGATTACCTCGGGTTTCAGGGTAGATGCTTGCAGTAGTGCGGGATAAGGTTTTGCAGGTCTCAGGTTTGCATATGTCTTAAGCTTCCTTCTCAGTGCAAGCAGTGCTTTTTCAGGCCTTATCGACGGTTCTACAACATCCCACTTGGGCCCGCCGACAGCACCTAACAAAACCGCATCTGCTCGTTTAGCGGCCTTAAGATACTCCTCTTTTAAAGGCACTCCATAAGCATCTATGCTTGCACCGCCTATAGGAAATTCCTGTATATCAAGTTTTAAACCGCCAAGTTCCGCTGTCTTCTCCAGCACCCTTCTTGCCTGTTCCGTGACCTCCGGGCCTATTCCGTCTCCGGGAAATACAACTATCCTCTTTTTCATAAGATCACTTCTCCAATATTTTTTTCCAAATATTTATCAGGGTATTCTTATTTTCTTCTTTTGTCACTTTATCTTCTTCTCCATGTAATTCATCAGCCCGCCCGCGCTCAAAAGCTCCTGCATAAACTGCGGAACGGACTTTGCCTTATAAACCCTATTTGTTAAAAGCTCTTTTATGAGCCCTGTGTCAAGATTAACCTCAAGAGGTGTTCCTGATTTTATGCTATCGATGTCTTCGCTTACCTCAAGCAAGGGCAGACCTATGTTAAAGGCGTTCCTGTAAAATATCCTTGCAAAACTCCTTGCTATTACAAGAGATATGCCTACTGCCATAAGCGCTATAGGTGCATGCTCCCTGGATGACCCGCTGCCGAAGTTGGAGCCTGCAACTATGACATCGCCTTTTGTAACTTTCTTGTAAAAATCAGATTCAATGCCTTCCATGGCATGCTTTGCAAGTTCGTCGTGGTCATAGGTGTTAAGGTATCTTGCGGGTATGATCACATCCGTGTCTATATCGTTACCGAATACATGAGCATTGCCTCTTATTATCATGCTACGCCTCCTTCAATCCCAAGCTCCTCCGGGGATCCGATTCTGCCAAGCACCGCGGAAGCTGCCACAATTGCAGGGTTTGCAAGGTATACCTCGCTCCTGAGATCACCCATCCTGCCTTTGAAGTTGCGGTTTGTCGTTGCAACAGCCCTTTCTCCAGGCGCAAGAACACCCATGTGTCCGCCGAGACATGGACCGCATGTCGGGGTACTGAACACAGCACCTGCTTCAACAAAGGCTTCGATCAATCCTTCTTTCAATGCCTGCTGATAAATCTTTCGTGTGGCGGGAATAACTATCATCCTTACATTCGTGTTGACCTTCCTGCCCCTTATCACGGATGCCGCAATTCTCAGGTCCTCTATCCAGCCGTTGGTGCATGAGCCAACAAACGCCTGGTCTATGTCTATCCTGCCCACTTCATCTATGTTTCTGGTGTTTTCAGGCAGATGCGGGAATGCCACCTGCGGCTTCAGGTTTGTGAGGTCGTACTCGTAGATATTTTCATAACGGGCACCCTTATCGGACGCAAAGACGGTATAAGGTCTTTTTACCCGCTGGTTGACATAGTTCGATGTCGTTGTGTCGGGTATAACTACACCGTTCTTTCCTCCTGCCTCAATAACCATATTGCATATAGTGAACCTGCCGCTCATGTTCATTGCGTCAATAACATCGCCGGTGAACTCCATTGCCTTGTAAAGCGCGCCGTCAACCCCTATTTGCCCGATTGTGTAGAGTATGACATCCTTGCCATACACCCAGTCCTTTAGCCTGCCATTACTGCTGCTGTGGTACACAAACTTTATTGTCTGCGGAACCTTGAACCATGCCTTGCCGCTCATCATGGCAGCAGCAAGGTCGGTACTGCCGACGCCTGTTGAAAAAGCCCCTACAGCACCATACGTGCATGTATGGCTGTCGGCGCCTATGATCAGATCACCGGGTGCAACGAGTCCCGATTCCGGAAGCAGCGCATGCTCTATACCTGCGGCACCTACCTCAAAATAGTTTTCAATGCCTTTCTCTTTTGCAAAGTCCCGCAGGATCTTACACTGGATCGCCGACTTTATGTCCTTGTTCGGCGTAAAATGGTCAGGTACAAGCACAACTTTCTGCCTGTCAAACACATCTTTTCCGTTATGTCTCCTGAACTCATCTATGGCAATAGGTGCAGTTACATCATTGCCGAGTGCAAGATCCACCTTTGCCATGATAAGTTCGCCTGGTTCTACATGATCAAGCCCTGCGTGGAGGGCAAGAATCTTTTCCGTAATCGTCATTTCCATATCAGATCCCTTCTATCTTTTTAATTTTTTTATGCTCGAGCTTATTCAACGCATTGATGTACGCCTTTGCACTTGCAACTATAATGTCCGTGTCCGAACCTGTGCCGCTCACGGTATAGCCGTTCTCCTCTATCCTGACCATTACCTCACCCTGTGCATCGGTACCCCCTGTTATTGCATTTACCTGGTACCTCAGCAGCCTGCTTTTGGTCTTTGTGATTGAGGCGATGGTTTTATAAACGGCGTCAACAGGGCCGTCCCCCTGCCCGCTCTCCGTAACGGAATTACTGTCTATTTTTATCCTTACGGTTGCTGTTGGCAGCATATCCGTGCCCGATGATATGTTAAGGGATTCAAGCCTGTACTTCTCAGCCCACTTAAACACCTCATCCGCCACTATAGCCTCTATATCCTCGTCATAAACCTCTTTTTTCTTGTCAGCGATCTGCTTGAACACGACAAAGGCCTTGTCTACCTGTATATCGGTCAGTTCGTACCCGAGCGCCTTCAACCTGTCCCTGAATGCGTGCCTCCCTGAATGTTTTCCGAGCACGAGCATGTTTGAAGGCAGCCCTATCGACTGGGGTGTCATTATCTCGTAGGTGAGCTTTTCCTTTAACACGCCGTCCTGATGTATCCCTGCCTCATGCGCGAATGCATTTGCTCCTACAACTGCCTTGTTGGGCTGAACCGCTATGCCTGTAATCTGGCTGAGCAGCCTGCTCGACGGATATATCTGTTCAGATACAATATCCGTGTGGAACGAGAAGAAATCCTTCCTCACCTTTAATGCCATTACGATTTCCTCCATCGCGGCATTGCCTGCCCTTTCCCCTATGCCGTTTATCGTGCATTCAACCTGTCTTGCGCCTTCCCCGACAGCGGCAAGAGAGTTTGCAACCGCAAGACCAAGATCGTTGTGGCAGTGGACGCTTATAACAATAGAGTCGGGGGCCTTGATATGCGATTTTATATGTCTGATCAACCTGATGAACTCCTCGGGTATCGCATAACCGACGGTATCGGGTATATTTATCGTGGTCGCACCTGCATCAATTGCAGTCTGCAAGACCTTCACAAGATAGTCCGGATCGCTTCGCGTGGCATCCTCGGCAGAAAATTCAACATCATCGACAAACCTTTTTGCAAGGGCAACAGCTTCACCCGTCATACTTATTACCTCCTCCCTTGTCTTTTTAAGTTTTGCCTTAAGATGGATATCGGAGGTCGCAACAAATACATGGATCCTCGGACTGTCCGCCGGTTTCAACGCCTCATATGCCCTTTCAATATCAGGCCTGCTTGTCCTTGCAAGCCCCGCAATAGTTATCCCTTTGACATTCGAGGCTATCTCTTTTACGGCATCGAAATCACCTTCCGAAGCTATCGGGAAACCCGCCTCTATTATGTCGACATTAAGCCTTTTCAACTGCTGGGCTACCTGTAACTTTTCCTCCATGTTCATACTCGAACCCGGGGATTGTTCACCATCCCTTAACGTTGTATCAAATATTATAATCTTATTATTCATTTTATCCTCCTTTAAACTAAATATAATTTTGATATGAAAGATTTAAAAGATTAAAGAAACAGAATTTATACTTCTGAAGTTTTTTCTCCCCTTTTGGGGAGTAGGAGGGCAACAAGACCGGATGCCGTGTAAATAATAAAGATGGCAAACAACATCTTTATCGGCTCAAGCACTATGAGAGACATCATTATTATAGCTAACATTAAAAATGATATGGGGCGCTCTTTTATCACGTCTACATTTTTAAAACTCTTGTATTTGACCGTACTTATCATGAGCAATGCCGACGCAAGAATGAGCAGCAGTATTGTAAAATGCTGCGAGAGTATAAAATCAATGGGCTTTGTCAGTATAAGATCCACCGGGTTCTTTATCATCGATGAGAATAATTCCTTCTTGCCTACATCGAGTCCGGCGGTCGGCGTGACATAAAGCAAAATAGTAGTGGTTATAAGCCCCGCTGCCGCAGGTGAAGGAAGGCCGTTGAACATGTTTTTTTCGACCGTATTGATCTGTATGTTGAACCTTGCAAGCCTTATGGCGGTACAGGCAACATATATGAATGCCAGGACCCAGCCCAGCCTTCCGAACGAGCTGAGGGCGACCGAATATGCAAGGAATGCCGGTGCAACCCCGAAGCCGACAAGATCGGACAGCGAATCATACTCCACTCCGAATGCGCTGGTTGTATGGGTGAGCCTTGCGACCTTCCCGTCAATACCATCAAAAAAGATTGAGAATATAATTGCAATTGCGCCGTAAAAATAGTTGCCGTTAAAAGTGGCAACGATCGAGTAGAACCCTGAGAAAAGACTTGCAGATGTAAAAAGGTTCGGCAGCAGGTAAACGCCCCTTCTTACCGCCCTTTCCTGTCTCCGTGCGGTCCTGGTCTCTTTTTCATGTGTCTTATTTAATTCTATAATATTTTTTCCGTTCATGATATGCAACACCGGCTATCTCGCAATTATCGTTTCTCCTGCTCTTGTTTTATCTCCTCTGCTTACCTTTATTTCCCGTCCCGGTTCAACATAAACATCGAGCCTGGAACCAAATTTAATCATACCATATTTTTTGCCTGCTGTCATCCTTGAACCCCTGTCTATGTTGCATACTATTCTTCTTGCAACAAATCCAGCAATTTGAACAACAACCAGTTTCCTGTCCTTATCATCTTTTATAAAGAGTGCTGTCTGTTCATTGAATTCAGAGGCCTTGTCAACATGCGCTACATGGAACCTGCCTTTATTGTACTGCTTGTCGGCAACTGTTCCGTTAACGGGAAAGCGGTTAACATGCACATTGAGAACAGACATGAATATGCTGATACATACCGCGTCCTTCCCCATAAATTGTTCATACTTGTTGTTTTTTTCAATCTTTATGACGGTCCCGTCAGCCGGAGAGAGCACGGAATCACCTTCCGGTGTTTTCCTTTCAGGATCCCTGAAAAACCAGACCACGAACAACAAAAGAACAATCGAAGGGACATACAGGATATACCCGTGCCTGAATGTAAACCCGGCAAAGGTGAGTACCACAAAAAAACCCACATACCTCCAGCCGTCTTTAGCAACAATAAAATGATTATCCATGAACAGAATATACAATAATAAATCAGAAATTGCAAAGAACCCGAAAAATGAATTTTTCTGAATAACAATTCTTGACAACTTTTCCATGGATGATACCGTAGCCATCATGGCTCACATTATAGTACCGGAAGCTGAAGCGATTCTTGACAGGGAATTTCCTGTCCTGGACCACGGTTTTGTCCGCCTTGTAGATTACCTTGGCGGGGATTCAAGGATTGTGGCTGCAGCGCGCGTCTCTTACGGTACAGGCACAAAAAGTCCCAAGGAGGACAGTGCATTGATACGCTATCTTATGCGAAACATGCATACTTCCCCCTTTGAGCAGGTAATCCTCACATTCCATGCCAAGATGCCTATCTTTGTAGCACGGCAATGGATCCGTCACAGGACCGCAAGAGTAAATGAATTCTCGGGACGCTACAGCGTTATGCCGGACGAATTTTATCTGCCAAAACTTGAAGATATTCTCAAACAAAACCGAAAAAACAAGCAGGGACGTTCCGGGGAAGAAACGCCGCCCGAACTGCAAAACAAGGTACTCGACATTCTGAAGCGTAGCCAGGCAGATGCCTACTCGGGCTACCAGGAAATGCTGCACGACGACATTGCCAGGGAGCTTGCAAGGATCAACCTTCCTCTGAGCGCATACACTCAGTGGTACTGGCAGGTAGATCTTCATAACCTGTTCCACTTCATAAAATTGCGCATGGACAAGCATGCACAATACGAAATCCGCCAGTACGCGGAAGTCATGGCGCAAATGGCAAAAGCAGTGGTCCCTGTCGCATACGAGGCATTTGAAGAGTACCTCCTCCACGCAACAAGCCTCCCGCGGTCTGTCCGGGGACGACTCCTCAACCTTTTAAGATCCCTGGCCCCGGGCTCACCGGAAGCGGCGGAGATCCTGAAATCCATAGAGGACGACAGATAGCAGGTCATAGAAAGCAGCGATGAGCAAACTGCCTTATTGCATTTACCGGGTTAAGGATCATGAAATTATCAAATTCACCACGGACAGGGCACTGAATATTATCTTTTTGTTCCTCATCTTTTTGCTGGCTTTCATTTTTGCTTTTAACAAAATATCCGAGGCTGATACATTCTGGCATTTAAAACTCGGGCAATATATACTCAATACACACAGCCTGCCGTATAAAGATATCTTTTCCTATACCCTTGCAGGTACACGGTCATATCCGGTAGAATGGTTATTTGAGGTTGTATGGTTTTTTATATATAACCATACAGGTGCTGCAGGTCTTGTCATAACGAAAGCAACGATTGCAGGGTTTACGGCTGCCCTTTTATATTTATCAATCATAAACTACAGGGTCAACAGGTATATCAGCTTTGCCGTGATCAGCGGCATTTTTATTACAGCAGGCTTTTATTTTCAGGACAGGCCGCAATTGATAACCTATCTATGCATGTCTCTTTTTATCTTTATTATCTCTTTACATGATAAAGGACGCAGGCGTTCTATATGGGCACTGCCGTTTATCATGCTTGCTTGGGTCAATATGCATCCAGGAGCAGTGTTCGGCCTGATCTTTTTGGCGGGATGGCTGCTCGAAGTCACAGTAAAGTTTTTTAAAAAAGATAAGAGAGCACAGGAATATATCAAACAACTCTCAGTATTTATACTCGCGTGCATCGCATCTTTTTTAACTCCGTCTACCTATCACCTTTACACATTTTTGTTCCAGCATGTGACATCGCTTGGTCTAAAAACCGGGTTACAGTATATTAATGAATTCAAAGCACCAAGCTATACAGTAAACCCTGCCCTGTTCATAGGACTCATCGTATGTTCATTGATTTTCATGACAGGCATAAAAAAGATACCCTTACGGTATATAGTTTTCGGAATCATCGCGTTCCCTGCGGCTTATACAATGGAACGCATGGTGATTATGGCCTTAATAGGCAGTGCACCTGCCATCGGCATCATCATAGATCATTTTATTTCGCCTTTAAAAAGGTATAGTAGATTTGCTCCACCTCTTTACATTATTATTACAGTAGTGCCTTTCTTTTTCATTATAAACCAGTATAGAACTGATTTCGCAGAGAGAAAGGGCGTAGGTATCGAGAGGGCCCTCTATCCCGATAAAGCAATAGATTTTATACTCAGGAATAAAATAAAAGGTAATATCTACAACGAGATAAACCTTGGAGGTCAGCTCATCTTCCTCGGCTATCCCGAGATCAGGGATTTTATAGACACAAGGTTAAATCCCGAAAGGACCCTGCTGCCGGAAGTATTTACCGCAATGAACAGCGCACAGGCCTTCCAGGGTCTCATGGATAAATATAATGTCACGTATGCATTGGTATCCAACCTGAATCCGGTAAACTACAGTGAACTGTTTACATCGCCTGATTGGGCCCTTGTATATTTTGACGACTATGCCCGGATCTATGTAAAAACGGGCACAGGAAACGACAAGCTTATAGGTGAATATGCTTACCATGTGTTTGATCCCTCCACCTTTCTGTCTTATGACCCGTTTTTATCACCCAAAACCTACTTCACCAAACCAGGTCTGTTCACTGACACTGAAAGGCTTGTTCAGGAGGCACCAGACAGCGCAATGGCGCATCTTGCATATGGCCTTTCCATGATCTACAACAACTCCGATTACGCTGATGGCTTAGCTCAGATTGCTATTGCCAGGCGGATAATGCCCTATAACCCTGTTATACTCCTGTGGTCGGGTATAGAACACGGGCTATTGAAGGACGACCTGAGAACAATGAAGCAGAGGTTCGATATGGCAGGCAAAATTTTAAATCATGAAGGGAAAACATTGTACAGGAATATCATCCTGCATTATATTATGGGTTACTACTACTCTGCGGCGGGGTTGAAAAAAGAGGCAGTAAAAAGCCTGAAATTTGATGTTAAGATTAGCCCGGATTTTTATCCTGCCCGTGAGCTCCTGGACCGCATCCGGTGATATGACTTGGTTTGATTGATACAATAAAAACTCTTTCTGGATTCCGCATCAAGTGCGGAATGACAGAAAAAACTTTGTTGCTTTACGGCAGAGCCAACTTTCCATACCCAGTCCGATATACCGGGCTGGGTTTCTCCTTCGTACTTAAATCTCTTGTTTTATTAGTACAATTATAATACTACAGATTTTGTGATCCATGTACATAAGACAGCTCGTTTTTCTAAATACCTGCTTATCCTCCTTTTGTTTTTAGTCCTTTCATATCTGCTTACCTATCCTCTCATGTTTGTACCATTGAATAGGTATGTACCCGTTTATACAATAGACCCTTTGTTAAATGTTTACATATTGGGCTGGGACATTAATAAATTTCTGTCTCTAAACCTGCACCATTTTTTCAATGCAAACATTTTTTATCCCTATAAGCTTACGCTCGCGTATTCTGAAAATCTGATATCGACTGCTGCACTATTTGCCCTGCCTGTTTACATGATTACAAAGAATTATGTAATATCATATAACCTTGCGCTTTTTTCAGGCTTTGTTCTTTCAGGCTTTTTTATGTACCTGCTTGCGTATCATTTAACCAGCAAAACCCTGCCATCAATCGCGGCCGGCATCCTGTTTGCTTTTTCATCATTTAAATTTGCATACCTGAGCAGCATTCAGGTGATCACATCCATGTGGTTACCGTTGATTATCCTTTATCTTCATAGGTTTTTTGAAGAAAGGCTATACCGTAATATTGTTTATGCTTCTATATTCTTCATACTCAATGCAACAACAAATGCCTATTACATGCTGTTTATTAGTTTCTGGGTCTTTTTCATGTTTCTTTTTTTTACACTTACAGATAAAAAACACGCAAAACAAAATATTGTTGGAATATTTTTGTTTGGGCTGCTGAGTAGTTTAATAGTTATACCAATCTACTATCCTTACATAGAGGTAAAACATCTCATGGGGTTTCAAATGCCTCTCGATGTTGTGAATACATACTCTGTAAGCTCAAAAGAGTTCCTGAGTTTAAAAAGTCTTATCTCTATTTCTCTGTATGCACTGTTAATCATAAGTATATTCATACTCCTATGGAAGAAGTTACCCGTTTTAAAAAACTCAAACACAAAGAATAACATACTGTTTTATAGCATTATGATAGTTGTTTTCTTCTTATTGTGGTTTGGGCCTTA
>JAJYJX010000070.1 GCA_021789095.1 bacterium | reverse complement strand
TTCCGATCTTGTAAAACCCTTGTCGAAAACAAGCGAGATAAGAAAGACAGATAACAGCTTAAAGGCCTACCTTAAATCCCCGCCTATTGACGGAAAAGCCAATGAGGAATTATTATATCTATTAAGCCGCTACTTTGATGTCGGTAAGTCTGATATTAAAATAAAAAGCGGGAAATACGCAAGGAAAAAGCTAATACAGATTAGCAGAAAGGTAGAATGATTTATGCCGACTTATGAATATGAATGCAGTTCCTGCGGCTATAGATTCGAGATGCTGCAGAAAATTTCTGAAAAACCTATCAACACATGCCCAAAGTGCAACGGTAAGGCCAAAAGGCTGATATCCAGCAGCAGCTCTTTTATTTTAAAGGGCAGCGGCTGGTACGAAACAGATTATGTTAAAAAAGACAAGCAGCAGACGCAGGAGCACGCTAAAACAAGTGACCAGCAGGCTAAAACATCTTCCAATAACAAGTAGAGCAGGGCATTCCGCTGGTGTATACTATAAATATACTTTATGGCCTGCAACGATAGCTGCGGCATTTTTACTTATAATGCTGTTCCCGTCAAACGCGTTTTGCTGGGGACCCATATCACACATCGATCTTGCAACTGAGATACTGAACTTTTCTAAATTACTGGCCCCCCAGGTTATGGAACTTATAAGAAACTATCCTTATGATTACCTCTACGGGAACATCGGTGCTGATATTGTTATAGGAAAGAACTTCACAGAGTACGAGTATCACTGCCATAATTGGCTTATTGCTGACCTTATATTCAAATCTGCCCGCAATGAGCACCAGAAATCCTTCGCATACGGTTACATAAGCCACCTGGCATCGGACGTAATAGCCCATAACTATTTTGTCCCAAACATGATTATAACGATGTACCGCAAAAAGCTGTTCCTGCATCCTTACTGGGAAATGAGGTTTGACAAGCTGGTCAGTGATAATGCAGTAACAATAATAGAGAAAACCTTCAAGTTCAGGCACAAGGACAACAACGATTTGCTGAAGAACACCCTGGAGAAAACGCTGTTTTCTTTTTCAACAAATAAAAAAATATTTCACGGGTTGATGTTCGTGAACAGAAGAAAACTATTACGGGGAATATTCAACGGCTTTACATCTGACAGAAAATGGCGGTTCTCTATGCAAGAATTCAATGAATATAAAATCCATTCCATCGATGCAATATTCGACGTGCTTAACAATGGGGAGAAATCATTATACACAAAATTTGATCCCACAGGGATAGAGGTCATACAGATAGCATCCCAGATAAGAAGACAGCTTATAAAACTTCACAAAGGCAAAAAGCTTTCAGAGCATGACATTCAGGATATAAAGAATACCATACTGCCTGACTTCCCGCCGGGTTTATACTCGTATCAGAAAAGCATGAAAACGAAACCATACCATGCCAGCACAGCATAGCTGCATTTTGATAATACCATCTTGATCCTGTAACTTACAGGCAAAAGACAGACCACATCTGCATGCAAAAACATACGAATGATAAATCACGAATTCTATGCTGTATTGTTATCCTGATTTTTTTTACAGTTTGTTCAATCGTCCTGTCCGCATACGTTATTGCAGGTAAAACAGGAGCGATTGATACCGCCTTAATCAACTTCATCCAGCAGGATAAATCGCCCGTGCTTCAGATCTTAATGAGCATTCTTACTGACATAGGAAACGAGTATTTTGTAGTAGTAATAATCTTTATCGCAGGTTTATGGCTATGGACGAGCAAGTCTTATGGGTATCTTGAAGAATTTATGCTTGTAAGTCTTGTAAGTTATATAGTAAATATTTTAGTCAAATCGCTTGTGCACAGGCAGCGCCCTTTCAGCTGGCTCGGGGTAACCGCATCAGGGTACTCATTCCCGAGCGGCCATTCAATTATGACCTTTGTCATAGCCGCAGAACTTGTCCTTATACTCAGAAGGCTGCATCTTGCACGATGGTGGGTGTATTCTCTCGCTTTTATAATCGTACTGGCTGTCGGTATAAGCCGCGTATACCTCGGGGTCCACTGGCCGAGCGACGTTGCCGGCGGCTGGCTCATGGGATCAACAATAATAATTGCTTATTCGCTATTAGACTTAACCCAAAAAATACAATAAGGAAGTTTGTGGCGTGTATTTTTTTTGAGTTAATGGATCAGCGATTGGACGGACTGCATTGCAAGGCTCATGATACTGGACGGCAGAATACCGAGCTGGACAACACCCCACAGAGCTATGATAATACCCGCTGATATGCCTGCTGTTACGGGTGTCGCGGTTTTCCTTTCAGGCTCTTCAAAGTACATCGCGTATACAACACGCAGATAGTAATACAGTGAGATCACACTCGTTAAAATACCGAATATGGCGAGTCCCACGTAACCTTCCTTAATTGCGGCACTGAACACATAGAATTTTGCCATGAACCCTGCTGTGGGCGGTATACCCGCAAGCGACAACATGAATACTGACATAATAATGCTCAGGAACGGGTGGGTTTTTGAAAGGCCGCTGTAATCAGACAGGTCATTGCCTGTGCCGTCTTTTTTCTCAAGGTATGTGATCACGGCAAACGCTCCGGTAATGGTAAAAGTGTACGATATAAGATAGAAAACAGCGGATGACATGCCGAATACTCTGCCTGACACAAGACCTACAACTACATAACCGGCATGAGCTATGCTTGAGTATGCCAGCATACGTTTTACATCCTTCTGGATAACAGCAATAATATTGCCTGCAAACATCGTAATAGCGCTCAACCACCACAGAGCTTCCGATACCGGGACCCGGTATGAACTTAAAACAATTATGACCAGCTTTATAATTGCAGCAAAACTTGCCGCCTTTACGGCAGCAGCCATAAATCCGGTAACAGGTGCAGGGGCTCCCTGATATGCGTCAGGGGTCCATGCATGGAACGGCACAAGCGCTATCTTAAATGAGAAACCAATCAGTATGAAAGCAACACCTGCCATCATAACCATGTTTGACACAAGGTACTGCCTCTCGGACAAACTCTTCGCTATTGCATACAGGTTCGTTGTTCCGAGTACACTGTAAACAAGCGCTATACCGTAAAGCAGAAACGCTGTTGCAAAAGCTCCAAGCACAAGGTATTTCATGGAGCCCTCGAGGCTTATATTCCTGTCTCTTGTCAGCCCTACCATAGGGTACACGGACAAGCTCATGAGCTCAAGTGCAAGAACGAGAACGATGAGGTTTGTTGCAGAAACAAGGAACATCATCCCGAGTATGGAACTCAGCAGGAGCAGATAGAAGTGCCCTGCATCAGATTCGATATCGTCAATGTATTGAAGGGAAATGAGTACGGTTATAAACCCGGCAATCATGACCGTGATGGACAGCAGCAGGGAAAATTCGTCCGTTGAGATCATCTGCGAGAACGCAATGATTCTGCTTCCCCACAGATATATGGCTGAACCAATACCGCATCCGATACCCAGCAGTGCTCCTATACCTGTCAGCCATTTTTTTGTGCCGGTAAATGCATCAACCATTGCACATAGAAAAAGTGTTACAGCAATTATCATATGCGGAAGGATCGAAAAAAGATTTACATCCATGTGCATGTTATTTCAACCTCTCCGGCATTTGCAGCTGATTTTGTTCCTGGTTTGTCTGTGCAGGCTCAGGCCTTACATACTGTATGTATGACCTGCTTGCGCTCTGCATTATATTCAAAAAGGGCTTTGGATAAACGCCGATCCATACAATCATGATCAATATCGGGATCATAATAATGATTTCTCTCGCATTAAGGTCTTTCAAATGAGCGTTTTCGTCCCTGGTTATCTTGCCCCAGAATACCTTCTGATATGTTCTCAGCATATAAACAGCACCCAGGATCACGCCGGTGCCGGCAAACACGGCATAGAGAGGCTTTGCAAAGAACGAACCCAAAAGTACCAGAAATTCCCCTATAAATCCGTTCAATCCCGGCAGCCCTATTGATGAGAGCGTAACAATCATAAATATGGTAGCAAACACAGGCATTGTCTTTGCAATCCCGCCGAATTCCGTAATCTCCCGCGTATGCCTGCGTTCATAGAGCATGCCCACGAGCATGAATAATGCACCTGTGGACAGGCCGTGGTTGATCATCTGGAGAACAGCGCCGTCAACGCCCTGCATGTTCAGGGCTACAAGTCCGAGCATGACAAAACCAAGGTGGCTTACGGATGAGTATGCGACCAGTTTTTTTATGTCCGGCTGCATCATTGCCACCAGTGCGCCGTAGATAATGCCGATAATCCCGAGTATTGCGATGTAGGGAAGGAATGCGCTTGCTGCTGCAGGGAACAAGGGCATTGCAAATCTCATGTATCCGTATGTCCCCATTTTCAGTAAGACGCCGGCCAGTATCACACTGCCGCCTGTCGGCGCTTCAACATGCGCATCCGGCAGCCATGTATGGAACGGGAATATAGGGACCTTAATTGCGAACGACAGTCCGAACGCCGCGAAAAGCCACAACTGCACATTGGTTGGCAGTGAGGTGCCGTACAGTTTCAGCAGATCAAATGTGTATGTACCTGTCTGGGCACCATGTGCGAAGTACAGGTATATTATTGCAATAAGCATGAGAAGACTGCCGAACATCGTGTATATGAAGAATTTCACGGCTGCATATATGCGTCGTGGGCCTCCCCATATCCCTATTATCAGGTACATCGGTATAAGCATTGCTTCCCAGAACACATAGAACAGAACCAGATCAATGGATGCAAAAACGCCGATCATGCCTGTCTCGAGTACGAGGAACCACAGGTAGTATTCCTTGTCTCTCTGCTTTATGTATGACCACGAACCAAGAAGGACAAGGGGGGTAAGAAAAGTCGTGAGCAGGATAAGCAGCAGGCTTAAACCGTCTATTCCCACCTGATAACTTATATTATAAGCCGGTATCCACGCGTACTGCTTGGTAAGCTGCATACCCGTAAGCGAGGGATCAAACCATAAAAGCAAACATAAAGATACAGCAAATTCAACTACAGATACTGTCAGGGTAAACCATTTTATGACAGACACTTTCTCTTTATGTATAAATGCGCCGGCCAGCACTCCGGCCAACGGCAGAAATATTATAATCGAAAGTATGTTTTCTTTAAAACCCATTATCGGCCCCAATCAATAAGATTTCGCAGCATCCCGCTGTCAGTAAAAAAAATGCAATAATAAAGTTCGCAGTAGCCCCTATTTGACGCAGGGTTTCCACTCATTACACAAACTTTATTATTTTCTATTATATTGTCCCGCTTCATATCTTACCTCAATACAAAGTATGCAAGTAATGAAAAAACCCCTATCAAAAAGATCATCACGTATACCTGGAAATCGCCGGTCTGGATCTTCCTGAGTCTTGCTGATGCCCATTGTGTAACATATGCGGAACCGTTCACAGCCCCGTCAACGATCCACACATCGAAAAACCTCCACAGAAAGAACTCCGAAATCCACATCAACGGTTTTATGATAACCGTATTGTATATCTCATCAACATAGTATTTGTTCAGGAGCAGTCTGTACAAGCCGGGCAAAGCCTGTGCGGCATTTCTGGCAGGCTGCATTTTTTCCCTGATATAAACATACCAGGCAATAAGCAGTCCTATAATTGCCATTGCAATGGAACCGATCATCAGCCATGATTCCGTAGAGACAGGCATCTCGTGTTCCGGTGCTGCATGAAATACCGGCGCAAGGAAATTCACAAAAACATCTGAATCATGCCAGCCGACAATATTGCCCAGCAGCTGGGGCACCCCTATATAACCTCCTACAATGGACAAGACTGCAAGTATAATAAGCGGCACAAGCATTACCTTTGGTGACTCATGGACATGTTCTGCTGCGTGTTTATCTGCCCGGCTTTCACCATAAAACGTCATGTACACAAGTCTGAATATATACAGGGCGGTCAGCAGTGCAGTTATAAAGCCCAGCAACCATATCAGGATATGTCCGGAGCCATAAGCAGCAGCAAGGATGCTGTCCTTACTGAAAAAGCCAGACAAACCTGGTATACCCGAAATTGCGAGCGCCGCAGCAAGAAATGTCAGATGTGTAGCCGGAATCTTGTCCTTCAGTCCGCCCATCTTTCTCATATCCTGTTCGCCGGAAAGTGCATGAATTACGCTGCCCGACCCAAGGAAAAGAAGGGCTTTGAAAAAGGCATGGGTCATGAGATGGAAAATGCCTGCGCTGAATGCCCCTACACCGACACCGACAAACATGTACCCGAGCTGGCTGATTGTCGAATACGCAAGCACCCTCTTTATGTCATTCTGTACCAGTCCGATTGTTGCGGCGTACAATGCCGTAAGTGCACCTACAACCGCAACGACCTCAAGTGCTGTTGGCGCAAGCACGTAAAGGAAGTTCATCCTGGCTATCATATAAACGCCGGCTGTAACCATTGTCGCTGCATGGATCAGAGCGCTGACAGGTGTTGGTCCTTCCATTGCATCAGGCAGCCAGACGTATAATGGCAATTGTGCTGATTTGCCCGTTGCACCGACAAATAAAAGTATGCCAACAATTGTAAGAATAGATGGTGAAATAAGCGATATATGATTCGCCATATCTGTAAATTCAAGCGTGAGCATGCCTTTTGACGCAAAAGAGGACGCAAGCAGGAACAGACCCAGCAGGAACCCGTAATCTCCTACCCTGTTGGTAATAAATGCCTTTTTCCCGGCATTGGATGCCGAGTCCTTCTCATACCAGAAGCCTATCAAAAGGTATGAACACAGTCCCACACCCTCCCAGCCCACAAACATGAGCACGATGTTTGATGAGAGTACAAGTAAAAGCATTGAAAACATGAACAGATTAAGATAAGAAAAGTACCTGGCATAGCCTTTGTCACCGTGCATGTATCCTATAGAATAAACATGGATCAGGAACCCTACGCCTGACACAACAAGGATCATTACAGCGCTCAGAGGATCAACCATGAGCTTAAAATCTACCGTGAAGGAACCTGAGCTGATCCATGTATAAACAGTATCTGTTATAAGTCTTGCTCCGGACTGCATTCCGAGTAGCTGCACGAATACATAAACTGCAATGATAAAACTTGCAAATACCGTAAGATTTGCGATCAAACCTACAGCTTTATTGCCTATTTTCCCGCCCGCAAGACCGTTGATTAAAAAACCGAGCAGCGGGAATATCAGGATATATCTTATAACATTAAGCTCCATGTCATCACCATTTCAGGTTCTTCAGGCTGTCTATCTTTACCATGCCAAGGGTCTTGAATATCCTTACCACCAGCGCCAGTGCTATGGCTGTTTCAGCCGCCGCTATTGTTATCACCATGATAACAAATATCTGGCCATCCATTGTATGCATGTACTTCGATGCAGAGACAAACAGTATATTTACCGAGTTCAGCATAAGCTCCAGTGATATCAGCACGATTATGATGTTGCGCCGCATGGCAACACCCACCATGCCGATACAAAAAAGTATAAAACTCAGAACAATAAGTAACTGGTAGTTCATGTTCCCCTGCCTTTCCTGATAAAGTTTATAGCACCAAGAACGCCTACCAACAGGACGAATGATGCAAGCTCGAACGGCAGCAGGTAATAGCGCATCAGATTAAAGCCAACGTTTTCCGCCGAGCCGAACCCCGCCACGGTAAAACCTTCCGGCATCTTTAAAACGCCTCTTGACATGTAAAACCCGATCAACAGGATAAGCGCTACTATGATATAAGAAAAAATGGTTGAAGGCTTGTATTTCAAGACTGCAGTGGCCGGTTTATTCAGATCAAACATCATGATGATGAACAGGAACAGGACCAGCATTGCCCCCACATAGATTATGACCTGTACCGCTGCCAGGAACGGAGCACCGAGCAGTATAAACAGGAAAGCAGTAAAAAAGAAGGCAACTCCCATTGATATTGCACTGTAAACCGGGCTACCTGCAAGCACGGCATAGATATACGTTATAACGAGTAAAACCGAGGCTATGTAAAATAGTACATTGGTGATCATTCTATCACCTTCCTCATAGTCTCTTTCTGCAGCACAAGCTCCGGCCTCTGTTTTGCAACAAGGCTGTAGTCCGAGGTCATGGTGATCGCATTCTCAGGGCACGCCTCAACGCAGTATCCGCAGTAAGCGCACCTCGTAAGGTCCAGCTCGAATATCTTCGGGACCCTTTCTTTCCTCGGGTCTCTTGATTCCTCGGGCTCTATGTATATCGCAAAGAACGGGCACACGGTCTCGCACATCTTGCACGCAACACACCTTATAAGGTCGCCGTCAAACAGCAGCCTGTGCTTGCCCCTGTAGTTCATGATGATCTCCGGCCTTTCAGCAAGATACTGGGCATCCTTGTCCATCGCTTGTATAATCTGTTTCGTGTTGCCGGTTATGCGCAGTTTTTCCTCCGGATAGTTTATCGCAAATTTACGCTTTATGAAGAAATGCTTTATAGTTACACTGAGCCCCCTGAGTATCTCTATAAGATAAACCGCCTCTGTAAATCTGTATTTTTTCTTTTCACTGCTCATAATCAAATAATCCTCAGCATCATAAGTGCGCCTGTTACAACAATATTCAGAAGTGCCAGCGGTATCAGAACCTTCCATCCGAGATCTGTCAGTTGATCAAATCTGAACCTGGGCAGTGTCCACCTTATCCATAAAAACAGGAACAGGAAAAATCCAACCTTTATGGCAAAGGACAGTATCTCTATAAGAGCGACAAGCCATTGCTGCAGATGGAATATGCCGAGCTTCGGGAAGATAAATCCGATATTGTGCAGATATGGAACCTGCCATCCTCCGAAATAAAGCGTTGCTATAAGTGCCGATGCAGTAATCATATTTGCGTACTCTCCCATAAAGAAGAATGCGAACTTCATGCTGGAATATTCAGTATGATAACCTCCCACTAGCTCGGCCTCTGCCTCGGGCAGGTCAAAAGGAACCCTGTTTGTCTCCGCATATACACTGACAATGAAGATAATAAATCCGAGCGGCTGAACAAGTATGCCCCATTTGGGGATAAAACCGAACCACAGACTTCCCTGATACTGTGCTATATCATTGAGCCGCAAAGAACCGTAAACCATGAGGATGCCTATAACAGCAAGGCTCATTGCAATCTCATAGCTTATAAATTGCGATGCCGATCTCAGTCCTCCAAGTAAAGAGTACTTGTTGTTCGATGCCCATCCGCCAATGATGATGCCGAATATGCCCATGGCAGCAATGGCAAATATATACAGTATGCCTATATCAAAGTTAGCAACCTGAAGGTTGATAACCCTGCCGCGTAAAAACAGATCATGGCCGAAGGGCACAACAGCAAACGCAAGCATGGCAGGTATAATGGTCATAAGGGGCGCAAGAATGTAAAGGAACCTGTTTACCTCAAGCGGTATTACATCCTCTTTCATAATGAACTTTATGCCGTCCGCAACGGGCTGCAGCAGGCCCCATGGCCCCACCCTGTTCGGTCCCAGCCTGTCCTGCATGAATGCGCTTATTCTCCTCTCCGCAAGTGTAAGAACCGCAACAGTTGAAAGTAAGACTGCAAACACAACAATACTTATAAGGGCGTATATTAATATAGTTATGTAATCTACCATAACCTTCCTGCTGCCTTTCTGAAGCTGAAATCCATGGTCAGCTTGTTAAAATCAATATCGTTAAAGGATGGTACTTCTTTCATGAGCGTACCCAACACCTGATCAAATCTGCCAAGTTGTTTTCCTGTTATGTTGTATATAATATCTGCGAGTATAACAAGGTCATCCCTTCCATTACCTTTTATCTTAACAACCTTCCTCAACCTCTGTACTTTACCCTCACCGTTCGTGTATGTCCCGTTCTTTTGCGCGTAGCTCGCTCCCGGCATGACAACGTGCGCCTTGTCTGTCAATGGAGAAGCCTTGAAATCCTGTACGGCCACATACGGTATTCCATCAAGTTTTCCTGCAACCGTATCCATCTGGCCGAACACCGGACCAAGGACATAGAGGCATTCCGGTTTTGCCATGATAATCTCCTCCAAAGAAATAAGCTTTATATTGAATGATTTTGCAATCTGCTCTATGCCTTTCGCATTCGGCGCCTGCACACCCCTGCGCAGTTTCAGCCTGACTGCAGTGGCGTACTCTTTTGCCTCAGGGAATCTTATCATACTGAGCATACTGCTTCCTGCTGCATGCTTCATCAGGTACATAAATGCATAAGCCTCTTCGTTTGTTGCGAACGGCGATAGTATACCCGCTGTCTTCGAACCTGACTGCTTTATTCTCTGTGAAACGAATGCCAGTATATCGTCCCAGTTATTATTACCGGATTCAAGCCTGTTTACAGGACTGTCTATAACCTTATTATTGATCTGCTTGTTATAATTCAATCTGCCGTCATCACATATAAATGAGCTTCTGGAAATGGCATTTATATATGGTTTCGGGTAAAACGAAGTAACATTTCTGCTGGGATGATCATGTATGCTTTCAACATATGGATTGCGGGACCTTATCCTGTAAACAGTATACATCTTTGCGTCCGCATATATGAGGCAACCTGCCTCACACAAAGGACATATAGTTTCTGTTGCCCTGAGATTAAAGACCCTTTCTTTAAATCTGAAATCCTTGGTTGTAAGCGCGCCTACAGGGCATATGTCTGAAATATTACCAACATACCCATAGTTCAATTGTTTACCCGGGAATGTTGTTATTTCTGCATGTGCTCCCCTCTGCATAACAGCCAGCTCTTCTGTGCCCACAATATCCCTGTAATACCTGACGCACCTCTCGCACATGATGCATCTTTCAGGGTCATAGGCTATGAGTTCGCTTAATTGTATATGTTCCCTGAGCTGCTTTGGTTCTGTAAAAACGCTTTTGTCCGGTCCGTATCTATGGGAGTATTCCTGTAAAACGCATTCACCTGCCTGATCACAGTCAGGGCAGTCAAGCGGATGGTTTGTAAGTATAAATTCAAGCATAGCGCTCCTTGCCTGCTTAACCCTGTCTGTTGTTGTTTTTACAACCATGCCTTCTGTTGCAATCGTTGTGCAGGCCGTCTGGAGCTTGGGCATTTTCTCTATCTCGACAAGGCACATCCTGCACAATCCTCCGCTCCTGAACGATTCATGAAAGCAGAAATACGGTATTTCTATTCCGTTGTCGCGCGCTGATTCCAGCACCGTTTTCCCCTGTTCAACTGTTATCTTTTTCCCGTCTATCTCAAAAGTCGGCATACGTTATTCCTGTTTTATTTTTTGTTCACCGGGCATTTCCCGGAGGCTATATGTGCCTGGAATTCATCCTTGAACTTCTTTATAAACCCATTCACCATCATTGCGGCCGCATCTCCCAGCGGGCACAGCGAGTTGCCGAGAATGTTCGACGCTACCCTGCCCAGCAATTCCACATCGCCGGTCTTGCCTTTCCCGTGTTCGAGCCTCTCCAGTATCTTCACCTGCCAGATAGTGCCCTCCCTGCATGGCGTGCACTGTCCGCATGACTCATGCGCATAAAATTCCGCAAGCCTCAGTGCCTGCTCTACCGTGCATACATCCTCATCCATCACAATGACAGCAGCAGAACCCAGCATTGAGCCGGCCTTTGCGAGCGAATCAAAGTCCATGTTCACATCTATATCTTCGGGAAGAAGAACAGGTGTTGATGAGCCTCCAGGTATGACACCCTTTAATTTCCTGTCGTCCTTCATGCCTCCAGAATAGTCGTATATAAGCTGCCTTAAGGTGGTGCCCATGGGCAGTTCGTAAACCCCCGTTTTTTTTACATGACCGCTTATTGCA
>JAJYJX010000069.1 GCA_021789095.1 bacterium | reverse complement strand
ATAATCAAAGGTATCCTCCAGCCGGAAGAGCGTGTTGCTGAAGCGGAAATGGCCAATAAATTCAACATAAGCAGAACGCCTATCAGGGAAGCAATACGGCAGCTTGAAACAGAAGGGTTTATAAAAGTTCAGGCCCACAGGGGTGCTTATGTTGCACCTATTACAGAAAAAGACATTAGAGATTTTTATGAAATAAAAAGCATACTCGAGGGCTATGCGGCACGGCTTGCCTGCAACAGGATGAGCGAAGAAGACATCAAGAAAATGGAGGATCTCAACAACAGGCTTGAAGAAGCCCATAAAAAGGGTGAATGGAGGCTTGCTTTCAAACTCCACAATGAATTTCATGACAAGTTTTTGCGCAACTGCGGCAATGAAAAACTTTATCAATTGCTTCAGTCGTTGACCCAGCAGTTTCAGAGATTCAGGATAGCTTTGACCATGAGCGGCAAGATCGAAGGTTCGATAAGCCAGCACAAGGAGATAGTCAATGCGTTCCGCAAGAGGAATTCGGAGCTGGTGGAAAAACTGGTAAAAGAAAACGCCACCTATGGCAGCGAGACCCTTGTATCAGAAATCTTAAGGCATGGCCAGGTATGATATGGGTGTTTTAGCGACAGAAGTACTGGTATTGAATAAGTCCTACCTGCCTGTTCATGTGACAACAGTAAAAAGGGCCTTTACCCTGCTTTATGAAGGTATTGCCAAGGCTGTTGACAGGCAATTTACAATCTATGATTTCCAAAACTGGTCAGAGTTAAAGGCAGAATACAATGATGATGTTATCGGTATCGTTCACAGAGTTATAAAGGTACCCAGAGTTATTGTTCTTGTTGCTTATGATCGCATACCCAAAAAACACGTCAGGTTTTCAAGGTTGAATATATTTGCAAGGGATAAGAATACCTGCCAGTACTGCGGGAAAAGGTATCAAAAAACAGAACTGAACATTGATCATATAATCCCCCGTTCACTGGGCGGCTTGAGCACATGGGACAATGTTGTATGCAGTTGTTTTGAATGCAACAAGAAAAAGGGAGGAATGACCCCGGAGCAGGCAGGCATGAAATTGGTAAAAAGGCCTAAAAAACCTGAATGGACGCCGTATGCCGTCTTTAATTTTAAACACACTGTATACAAAGAATGGGCGCCTTTTCTGAACATTGTCGATGCATCATACTGGAATGTGGAACTAGAAAAGTAAATCCCGTTAGAAAGCCACGTCATTTATGTCAGGAAGGGTATTAAAAATATTGATTCTTTTTAGAAAGGACGCTGTTCAAACTGCGCCCTTTCTAACGGGGTAAACTGGTTGTATGGTAAAAATCGGACTTGCACTTGGAGGGGGCGGGGCAAGGGGTATTGCACATATAGGTGTAATAAAAAAGCTCCATAAAACAGGTATAAGGTTCCACTGCATAACAGGGACAAGTGCAGGGGCTGTTATAGGTGCAATATACGCGAGATTCCAGAACCCTGAGATTATAGAAGAAAAGCTTGCAGCAATGCTTAAGAGCAGCGAGTTCAGAAGTATAAAGCTGGATTACATAAGGGGCAGGCAGGCGGAGAAAGGCAGTTTTTTTGAATCTGTAAGAAGGCATTTCTTTACAGGCATGTTTTATGCTTCATCCATAACAAGGCTTTCCTTTATAAAGGACCAAACATACAGGAGCCTTATAAACATGCTGATAGATGATGATGTACAAATAGAATCGCTGCCTATAAAGTTTTCTGCAATAGCCGTAGATATATTAAATGGTGCAGTTGTGAACATGGACAGGGGAAGCCTTAGGAACGCCATGATGGCAAGTTCTGCAATACCCGGCATCCTGCCTGCCGTGCAGAAAGACGGTATGCTTCTGGTTGACGGCAGTTTTATAGATACAGTGCCCGTGAGGCATACAAAACAACTTGGAGCGGATATTGTCATTGCTGTTGATGTTTCTACCCCGCTTGATATTACAGTAAAGCCTTCCAGGGGCATTGATCTTATATGGCGCGCTAATGCCATCCTCAGACATATTGTAAAAGAGGAACAATTAACAGGCGCTGACATAGTTATAAGGCCTTCGCTTGCAGGGGTGGAATGGACTGATTTCGGAAGATCAGCCGATATGATAAAACAGGGGGTACGTTCAGCAGAGTTGCAAATTGACAAATTGAATGATTTAATAGGCTCAAAAGAGCAAGGGGGAGTTTATGCCGCTAATAGGTAATGAGGTTGAAGCAAAAAGGCTTGCCAGGGCAATTGCCTCTGATCTATCGCTGTACAATCAGGAAAAGGTGAAGCAGGGTATAGAGAACGATAACTTCTACGAGGTTATGAAGGATGAGATAGAAGAGGGCAGAGAGCTCTTCCTGAGCAGATTAACCCCCGAGTTGAAACAGGACGTATCTGTATTGCGGCTGTATGAACGGGCAATAGCCGATGTCATTATAAAACTTGCAG
Organism: bacterium; assembly: GCA_021789095.1. Taxonomy (GTDB): domain Bacteria; phylum JAMCPX01; class JAMCPX01; order JAMCPX01; family JAMCPX01; genus JAJYJX01. The sequence goes on along the minus strand of JAJYJX010000069.1, from coordinate 9,622 downwards.
GACAAAGAATAAAATCAAAAATCTGGTAATATGGCTCATGTGCAGGAACAGCTTTCCACCTCTGCTGACGACAGGGGAGAAAGGCTGGACATTTTTTTAACACACAAGTTAAAAGCCTTATCAAGGGAGAGAATCAAAACCTTCATACGCAGCGGAAACATAACAATAAACGGAGCTGCAGTACAAAAGCCTGGTTACAGGATAAAGGGCAATGAAACGATAAAGGTATATGTACTGCCGGAAGAACCCCGGGTATCGCCGCTGCCAGAACCGATACAAATACCTGTTCTATACGAAGATAAACATATAATGATCCTGAACAAGCCTGCTGGTATATCAACACATCCGACAGTTCATGCAATGCACAACAGTGTGCTCAATGCCCTTCTCTATATGAACAAGACGCTTTCCGATATGGGAGATGCCATGCGCAGGGGTATCGTGCACAGACTTGACAAACAGACATGCGGCCTTTTGATTGTAGCAAAGGACAACGAATCGCATATGGCGTTTCTGAGAATGTTCAGACAGCGTGAAATCCAGAAGACATACATTGCCGTAACCTACAATGTTATGACAAGGGATGCAGGTATGATAGAAAGCATTATAAACAGGCATCCGGTTGACCGGAAAAGAATGACTACAAAAACAACAAGGGGCAGGAAGGCGATAACCTCGTTCCACGTTGTAAAAAGGTTAACAGGTGCTACTGTTGTAATGCTTCATCCCCGGACGGGCAGGACCCACCAGCTCAGAACGCAGCTGAGCGACATGGGATATCCAATTGTGAACGATACCCTCTATTCTAAAAGAAGACCTGAATTTCGCGATCCCCGGTTATACAGGATGTTTTCGCTGCTCGACGGAATAGCACTGTTTGCCTATTCAATACGTTTTATACACCCGGTTTATAGTACGGCCATGAAATTTTCAGCACCTTTCCCTGCATGGCTGAAAGCGGTGTTGGATGAACACGAACTATATTAAATCGGATCTTTTCAGTAAGTTTCCGGAAATAGAGCACGGGTTTGGGAATGCACATGCAGTATGGCCCGTGGATATTATACTCATGCCTCAAAAGCATACAAACAACGTCGTGATCGTTGATGAACTTCCGGTAAACTACATACCTGTTGCAGATGCGATGCTGACGCATGTACATTCCGTTATGCTTGGCGTAAAAACCGCCGACTGCCTGCCCATCCTGCTGTACAATCCGAAGATAAGGATAGTTGGAGTAATACATGCAGGATGGAGGGGGCTTGCCAATAAGGTCATATTCAATGCCGTTGAAAAGCTGTGCACCTTTTATAATGCACGTGAAGAAGATACGTATTTTGCAATAGGTCCCGGCATATGCAAAAAATGTTATGAAGTCAGCATGGAGGTATTTGACAGCATAAACAGCATAATAAATGTTAAAACCGCATTCAGGAAGACATCAAAGAACAAAGGGCTCCTTGATCTTTCCAGTATAGCGCATAAAGAGCTTGAGGCTGCGGGTATACCCGGGGCAAACATATCAAATATCAATATGTGCACAAAGTGTTCCAAAGGATTTCATTCACACAGGGCTGGCAGTAAAGAAAGACAGGTGTCGTATATCAAGATACTATAAGTTGCTTGCAATTCCGGTAAAATAGTATTTACATTACAGGAAAAGGGTACTATATTTATCCAGTTAGAAAACACCGCAATAAATAACGAATGCTTTAAGCCGTGATCTTTCTAACGTGGTGAACAAAAATGGAAAATACCTTGAGAAAAGGCAGATACAATGTACTTGCGTTACTGTGCATAGGCATAGGCGCATTGCTCATACTTGAAAATTACGGGTATATAAACGGGATATACCACCTATGGCCTGTTTTCCCGTTGGTCCTGGGTATAGGTCTTTACATGCTTTACATGGACAGAGGCAAGAAGGACGCCGTGGTTCTTGCAATAGGTGTTTACCTTATACAGTTCAGCATGCTTGCGTTCTATGAAAATTACACATCATGGACAAGCATGTCATACCTCTGGCCGTTCTTTGTAGGCTTTCTTGGTGTATCATTTTTAGCCATATATATAAGTACGGGAGCCGGCATAATATTCTTCCACCTTGCGGTATTTCTCATGGGCTTGTGCATCGTGTTCTTTCTCATATTTTCCGTTGATTACAGGCTGTGGCCGATTTCACTGGTATTGTTTGGAATAAGCATAATATTAATAAAGGAGTTTAATAAAACATGAAAAAAGTCTTGTTCGTTGAACCAAAAGCGGTAGAGGCAAATGTATTTGCGAAATTCGTAAACCTGCCTCTTATGGGGCCTATTTACCTTGGTACCATGATAAGGGATGCTGGTTTTGATGTAAAGATCGTTAATGAAAATCTGCTTGGCAGAAAACTTGCCATGAATGAGCTGGAGGGCGATTTTCTTCTCCTGACCTCACTTACGTCCACTTCAGAAAGGGCTTATGAACTGGCAAGGCAGTTCAAACAAAAGAACCCGCGTTCAACTGTGATCATGGGCGGCATACATGCATCATTCCTGAAGGAAGAGACTGCGAAGTATGTTGATCATGTTGTAACAGGCGAGGGAGACGAAATCATCGTCGATCTCCTGAAGAACGGCTCTGACCAGCGTTTTATCAACGGCAGGTTAATGCAAAATCTTGATAATCTTCCAACCCCGGATTTCCGTCTTCTTGTGAACAGTGAAAAGATGCGTATTACGCCTGTAATGACATCGCGTGGCTGCCCGTATGACTGCAATTTCTGTTCCGTAACAAAAATGTTCGGCCAGGGGTACAGGACATTGTCCATTGACAGGGTCATGGAAGAATTGAAGCGCGTAAAAACAAATTTTGTTTTCTTCTATGATGATAATCTTACGGCGAATGTAAACAGGACGCACCAGCTCATGGAACGCATATCAAAAGCAAATTTCAAGTTTGACTGGTCTGCGCAGGTCAGGACGGATATTACACGCTATCCCGACTTGGTCAGTGACATGAAAAAAGCGGGATGCAACACGGTGTACATAGGTTTTGAATCGGTAAGGGATGAAACGCTGAACGGATTGAGCAAGCACCAGACACTGGATGACATAAAGCGCGCTATAGAGGTGTTCCATAGAAACAGCATTCGCATACACGGCATGTTCATATTCGGCGGGGACGAGGATGACAGGGACATATTCGAAGAAACAGTAAAGTTCTCCGTAAAAAACAAGATAGACACTGTCCAGTACATGATTTTAACACCCCTGCCCGGCACCGAAACCTATGAGAAGCTTGAATCACAAGGCAGGATCCTGCACAACATGTGGCAATACTATGACGGCATGCATGCTGTGTTCCAGCCCAAAAATATGACGCCGTGGGAGTTGCAGAGCGGCATGCTTGACTCATTCGAAGAATTTTATTCTTACACGCGTGTTTTCAATGACGCTCTGAACATGGTGTTTGATAAGACCATAGGCCGGGTGGGCGGCATGATCAACAGCAGGGCGCATTCCTATTCCACCCTTGTGATTAAGCTATTCGCAAAACGCATTATAAAGAGATGGTTTAAGCTCAACGAGGACTATATTAACTATCTGGCACAGCTGAAGGCAACCATGAAGAGATCAGCCCAGGCCATACGTCTGAATATGTTCTAACCCGAAAAAGTTCTTTTAAAAAGAGAGAGGTTTGTGAGGTGGATGAAAAACCTGCGTCAAACAAAGGTATTCTTCGAATAAAGACAAAAATGATAAGGTAAGATGCCTGCATATAATCTTACAGAGGACTTGAAGATGGGTAATATAAAAAAACTTAAGAGTCTTAGGCGGATCGCAGGGTTAAACGAACGAACAAGCATCGCTCTTAAACGTTTTAGTGTTAAAAATGCCTTTTAAAGACCTGAGAGACTATATCGCAGCACTTGGAAAAAGGGGTGAACTGAAGGTCATCAACAAAGAGATCTCACCCGTGCTCGAGGCCGCGGAAATCGCAGACAGGGTAATTAAGACTGGCGGACCTGCACTGCTTTTCAAACAGGTACAGGGCAGCCAATTCCCTCTGCTGATGAACATGTTCGGAACCGAATCAAGGACGGCATTTGCCCTCGGAGTGGGCAGCCTGAACGACCTGCAGGATAAAATGAATGCGCTGCTTGGACAGAAACCACCTGAAACACTGTGGGGGAAGCTCAAGATGCTGCCGAAACTCAAGCAACTTTCGGACATGCTTCCTAAAACGAGGCAGGACGGCCCCTGCCATGAGGTCATTATCAGTGACAATCCGGATCTTAATGAACTGCCCATTGTCAAAACATGGCCGCTCGACGGGGGGAAGTTTATAACTCTGCCGCTTGTTTTTACAAAGGACCCGGTTACGGGCGGGCGCAATGTCGGCATGTACAGGATGCATGTCTACGACGCGAAGACAACAGGCATGCACTGGCACATGCACAGGCATGGTGCAGCCCATTTCAGGAAGCACAGGGATCTGAACAGGAGGATGGATGTTGCCGTTGCAATAGGCATTGATCCGCAGACGCTCTACGCAGCAACAGCACCGCTGCCTGACGGTGTTGACGAGATGATCTTTGCGGGCTTTCTCAGGGAGGAACCGGTCGAGCTTGTAAAGTGTATCAATTCCGATCTTGAGGTGCCCGCACACGCGGAGTTTGTGCTTGAGGGATATGTCGATCCCGGCGAGATGCGCACAGAAGGACCGTTCGGGGATCACACAGGTTACTACTCCATGGAAGATCAGTATCCGGTATTCCACATAACAGCCATAACCCACCGCAATGATCCTGTTTACCCCGCAACTATTGTAGGCAAACCGCCCATGGAGGACTGCTACCTCGGCAAGGCATCGGAAAGGCTCTTCCTGCCGCTTGTCCGGAAGATCCTGCCTGAAATCGTTGATATAAATCTGCCTGTAGAAGGCGTGTTTCACAATATGGCTTTCGTGAGTATAGACAAGGCCGTACCCGGACATGCGCGCAAGGTGATAAACGCGATCTGGGGACTCGGCCAGTTCATGTTTACAAAGATCGTTATAGTTTTTGATAAGGACGTAAATGTGCAGAACATAAAGGACGTGATCTGGAGGCTCGGGAACAATGTCGATCCACAGCGGGATATCATTATCCAGCAGGGGCCGGTCGATGTGCTGAACCATGCCTCGCCGGAGATTGGCTTCGGCTCGAAGATGGGCATTGACGCAACAAAGAAACTGAAGGAAGAGGGACACAAGCGCGTTTGGCCGCCTGTGATCTCAATGCCTGCAGAAATAAAAGAACTTGTTACAAAAAACTGGAAGGAATACGGGCTGGATTAATGGTTCCGGCGGATCCATTTAAGATCAAGGGACCGAAAAAGTACTTGACTATGCATAAATACGGTTCTATATCGTTTTATATGAAGAAAGAAACTCACTTTTCCCTATTTGACTTTCACAGAATGGATTGTTATAAAAGGTGGTTAGAAGGATAGAAATGATACAAACCGCAACAGTAGTAGAAGCCCTATACTATATTCTTACAAAGATAAAAAGAGCTGACAAGATAAAGCTTGTAAAGCTTATCTACCTTGCAGATAAACTCCATCTTCTCCGTTACGGAAGAACTATAACAAACGATGATTATTACGCCATGGAAAACGGTCCTGTAGGAACAACCGTAAAAGATGTTTTGAGCTTCGATTCTTTTAATATCACATCTTCAGGATATAAATACGCCTCAAGACTGCTTAAAAAGATTGATAAAAACAATTTCGAGGCAAATCCCAATGCAAAAGTTTCTTTTGATATGCTTTCAGAGAGCGACAAAGGGGTTCTTGATTTTATCATCGATAAGTTTGGCAAAATGAGCCAATGGAAGCTGGTCGAATATACACATAAATATCCTGAGTGGTACCAATACCAGGATCTTTTTAAAGAAGGGCTTACAAGAAGGGAGCGTATTGAAACGAAAGAGCTTCTTTCCACTATAAAAAATGATCCTCTCTTGGTGCCCAAAGCCCACATCAGTGAATCGAAAAAGCTCCTGACCGGAAACTTCGATTAACTTGTGGATTTTCCTCCGGATATCATTGCTCAGAATCTGACAGAGTTTTGCATTTGCTTTTTTAAGAATCTTGAATATTCGCCGGATTCCCCGCCGCACTACTATATAACAGTTCCTATAAACGATGACTCCAGCCTGCTCCTATGCATTATTACATCACAAATAGAGAATCGTGTCAGGTACTACCATAATAGAGGTAGCGATGCTGCTATATCATCTCTTGTTAAGGTAAACAAAGGGGATCTTTTATTCTTAAAAAAGGAAAGCATCATAGATTGCAATGCCCCTGTATTGATACTAAAAAAAGAATTCCACAAGATAGTTGATCCGGATTACAACTGTAAGCTTATAACCCGTGACATATCACTGCAAGTCAGAAAAAAGGTCGTTGAAGCAATAAAGAACAGTCCCATAGTAAAGCCCTTCATTAAAAAGCTTATTTAATCTTTCCCCGTCATTCTGATGAAAATGGGAATCCATATAACACATTAAAATTTATTAGCTTCTTCTTCATTCGTTCACCCTCACGTGAACGAATAAATGAACAAATGTGAACGCAAGTGAATGAACTCAAAGGAGGCTTTTAATAAGAATTTATGTGTAGGGGCGGTTCACGAACCGCCCTTTGCCTCTGCAACCTACAACCATCTCAAAAAACTACTTTCTATCTCTTTCTGTGAATCGATTTTTCTTTTTGTAAGATTGATAAAAAAATGTAATCTTCGCTGGTTTGAAAAAAATCTGTATGTGTACTTGATTGTTTTATGTTGATGGGTTATTAAAGAAAGCAAAAACTATGAGCAATGTGACCAAACAAGATATTCTTGATGCTATCCTACGAACTGCAAAAGAAAATGACGGCAAGCCTTTGGGTGTAGGCAGATTTGAAAAAGAAACGGGGATTAACCCCTACGATTGGGCTAAATACTGGCCGCGATTTGGTGATGCTTAAAAAGAGGCTGGTTTTGAGCCTAACCAACTCCAGGGTGCATACCCCGATGAATTTCTTATCGAAAAAATTATTGGTCTTGTGCGTAAGCTCGGGAAATTCCCAACCTACAGTGAAATTACAGTTGAGAAAAGCAATGATTCCACATTTCCAGACAAAGGAACTTTTCAACATCGCTTTGGGACTAAAAAACAGTTTTCAACTAAAGGAATAGAATATTGCAAAAATAAAAGTGGCAACGAAGATGTTATAAAACTATGCGAATTTGTTCTTAGAAAGTTGGAAAAAAGAGAAAATAATGGCGATGCTAATATGAATATCGATGAAGTATATCTTTTTAAATCTGGCCGTTATTACAAAATTGGTAAAACTAACGATACGGTGCGACGTGGGAATGAACTTCGGATTCAACTACCAGAAAAAATGGATTTAATTCATTCAATCAAAACAGATGATCCAAGCGGTATTGAGGCCTACTGGCATAAACGATTTGAAGCAAAAAGAATGAGAGGAGAGTGGTTCGATTTAAGTTCAGCAGATGTGAAAGCGTTTAAACGCTGGAGGCGAATAGTTTGATCATCTTCTATCCTCGATCTCTTTAAGATATTTTAAGATTTCCTCATTGGTAGGCTTGCTTACATTGGTTACATAATAATCAAAAAGCAAAAATTCATCGCTCTTATTACATTGACGTATTCCTTCTTCTATAACGTTTCCAACAGCTAGGGAAAGAAATGGTGGTGCGTCTACACGTTACGCAGGCGGTAAGAGTATAAAAATTCTAACGCCCTCGACCCAAGCTTCGCTTGTGTGCCCGCCTCTTAAATTAAGAGGGATAACGCAGGAGTTGATCTGCGGGAAAAAAACAATGCAGGGTGAAAGAAAACACCCCGTCTGCTATCGCAGCCGCATGGAAATGTGACTTTATCCCTTCCTTCTCCTCAAGAGAAGGAGTAACTCCAAAAATGCAATAAGAGGAATTAAAGATTTTAGCTATATCCTTATGGGTACACGGGGATCTTTGACCCTGCTTACAAACTCAAGTGCGCACGATTTATCGGATGTGAGAGTTATGATCTTTTTATCACGCTCAAATACTTCGAGTCTCATGTCCGCTACCTTTGTGTTGTAGCACCACAGCTTCTCGCGGTCTGGGTCTGTGTATTCTACACCGACAAACGATTCAAGGCCAGCTTTGATCTCACCGCTGAACCGCATGTGCCCCTGTTTTGCGCTAAACCTCCATACAGGGAATGCGCTTTCGCTCTTGTTTCTGAAAAGCTGTACGAGCCCGTTCAGGCAGTGATCTTTGCCAAGGCACCTTAGGAAAAACAGGGTTAATGCAGGGCTCGGCCTGTTCCCTATCTTTACCTGTGCTGAAAGACCCTCGAAGATTGCCGAGCTGTCTTCTTTGAATATGCTGGAATTTGCCCATGTCCATCTCTCTGCGTGCTTTGTACCCCAAATGTGGGTTTGCTGGCCCGGCTCGCCGCTGCATTCATAGACCCTGTTGTTGATCGCGATCTTCCCGTGTATTCTTATGTCGAAGTTAGGGGAAACGACCTTTGTTTTTGGTGTTGCAGTCCTGTACATGAACCGGTGCGGGAAATGAAAAAACAGTCCTGAAACCTGCTCAAACCTTAAATCCCAGTGCATGACGTTGGTTGCGTCATTTAATGTGCCCTTCGTTCCTGTCTGGGATATGACAGCGTCGTTAATCCTGAAAAGAAAGGTGTCCTTTTTTATTTCTGCATCTGACATAGGAAACGTGTTTTTGATAGCAATGTTGTTTGCAGGGTTTTTTGAATCGAAGAAGATACCCCACAGCTCTGCAACCGCAGGACCGTTCAGAGGCGAGAGTAGAGTATACCGTATCCAATACCCCGTGGAGCTTTGCCTGTGATTGAACTTTATGTAATAGACTTCGTAATGCCCGTGTTCACCGTTCCACCGTGCTATATTGGCGCTTTCGGATTCGGCGATCATTCTGCTCGCACTGTTTCTGGCATAATTTACCTGGAAAGTGCAACAAGGGAGTTTGTTCATTCGTTCAACCTTGTTTCAGAAACAGCGTTTTTTACGGGTTAAACATGTGGAATACAAGACCCGAGAGGAGCTTGGGGTAGAAGAAGGTGGTTTTTTGCGGCATGTTCAGTCCTTTCAATGCAACAGCCTTTACGTCCCTTGCAGACGGTGCATTGAGAACAAATGCAACGTCCCCTGGCTTCAGAGAGCCCAGTGCACTGTCCAGTTCATGATAGTAGGACAGCTTTCTGCCTGTCGAGAATTCCTGCTCCGATATGTTCAGGATGCCTTCAAGGATCTCCTTGTTCAGGATATGTACATCGAGTGACTTTAACGCCTCTGGTGTTGTATCATCCTTCAGCCTGTTCGGCCTGTAATTGTTCAGCACATAGAGGTTGTCACTGCCGCAGCATTTAACGCCGAATGCCTTTCCGGCGTTTTCTATCTCTTTTATCCATGCATCTATTGCTGCATTGTCCTGTTTGCTGCTGAAGAGTCTGACATCAAAGCATAATTTAAGCCTGTCAATGAACTCCTGTTCCTTGAGTGACACATCATGCACCACCCTGTGCGTGGGGAGTATAACAAGCCCGGGATCACTG